>CAUJED010000015.1:0-9142 GCA_963169535.1 Bacteroidota bacterium
CGGCGTCCTCTTCGAGGGCATCGTTGCTCACCACTTCGTTGAGCACCTTGGTGTTGTAGTAGTTCCAGGCGCCCAGCAGCAGCCACAGGCCCAGGGCGGGCAGCACCAGCCATCGATGGGCCCTGAAACGATCAGCCGCGATGTGCCAGCGCTGCCTGCCGGAGCTTTCGCGGCCGCGCACCCAGAACAGCAGCCCCAGCAGGAGCAGCAACAAGGCGAAGGCTGACCAATAGGCTTTGAACCACTTCCAGCCGGTGAGGGCGGTGCCGTAACCGTTCATGTCCGAGTACATGATGCCGGGCGCGCCGTTGAAGGAGGCGAGGTTGGTGTTGATGTCGAGCGCACTGAGCAGGATGTCCGGCAGGAAGATGAGCGCGATGAAGACCCCGTAGCCGATGTACTTGTTGTTCACCAGCACATGCACGGCGAAGGAGAGCGCGGCCATGATGGCGTAGTTGACCAGTCCCGGAAGGATGTAGAGGCCCAGGTACACACCGGGTTCCAGGCGGGTGTATCCCTTGATGAGCTGGAAGAGCATGCCGCCCAGCGCGCTGCCGCAGAGCAGCACCAGCAGCAGGAGCATCAGCGCGGTGAACTTGGCCGCCAGCGGAACGCCCAGCGATACCGGGGTGGCGTCCACCACCTCGTCGAACTTCGGCTCGCGTTCCTTCCACACCAGCAGGCCGCTGTAGAACACGATGAGGATCATGGTGAAGAGCTCGAACGAGCCGCGGATCATGTCCACCACGTGGTAGGTGACCGGGAGGATCTCGTTCTCGTACAGCGAGGTGGAGAAGGCCAGGCCGAAGAACATGTTGACCAGGCCGATGCCCGCCACGATCATGAAGGCCGTGCCTTTGAGCATGCCGGTGAAGTCGTTCCACGCGATGCGGCGGAAGCGGCGGAGCTGGGCACCAGGTCCATCCACCTTGGTGACGGCGGGCAGGGCGGTATGGGCGAAGACGGTGGGGCCTTCCTCGTCGATGCGGGTGGCCTTGCTGCGGCGGTCGGTGAAGCTGAAGCGCCAGTAGCAGAAGAGGAAAATGCCGATGGAGACCGCGATCCAGAGCAGGCGGTTCCACAGGAGCACACCGTGCATGGGCAGCAGCAGGGTGTTCTTGTCGTCCACCGTCCAGTAGCGGGTGATCAGCTCGAAGGCACTGCCGCCGAAGGGGTCGAGCATGGCGGCCAGCGTGTGGTTCTCCATCTCGCTCATGAGCGTGCCGGCGATGCCGTTGCCCACCAGCACCACCACCGTGGTGATGTAGGCCGCCGCCGTGCTGCGCATCAGCACCGATACCGAGAAGATGATGGCGGCGGAGAAGAGGATGTTCGGCAGCGTGAGGTAGAAGTAGGCCTGCGCGTGGGCCATGAGGTTGTTGGGGCCGAGCTTCTCGGGGTCCACCCAGGGCATCCAGCTGCCCACGACCACCCCGAGGGTGACGCCCAGCAGCGGCAACGACGCCACCACCGTGCTCCCCAGGAAGCGGCCCAGCAGGTACTGCGCCTTGGTGATCGGCGTGCTGAACAGCAGCTGCGCCGTGTTGTTGGTGAAGTCGCGGATGGCTGCGGCGTTCACGAAGGCGGTGACCATGAAGAGGCCGAGGAAGGCGAGCACGGAGTACCAGTTGAACACCACGTATGGGGAGTTCATCTTCACGTTGGCCATGGGCCCGCCGATCTGCAGCTTGTCCCAGGTGGTGGCGCCGAAGGCCAGCAGGGCGAACAGCAGCAGGAAGATGTACACCATGGGCTGCCGCAGCCAATGGCGCAGCTCCAGGAGGAAGAGGCGTGCGGTCATGCGGCGGCGGTTTCCAGGGCTCCGTGGATGTGGCTGAAGAAGACGTCCTCCAGGCTGGGCTCGGCGGCGGCGAAGCCGTCCTGCGGGTGCTGCGCGCTGAATACGTGGATGGACGGCCGGCCGCTGAGGAGCTTGTTGCTGATCACGCGGTACTTGGCGTTGTGCGCTTCGAGCTCACCCTTGGCGATGCTCTTTTCCCAGATGCGGCCCTTCACCTCGACCAGGGCATCGTTGGGCGCGCCCGCGAAGAGCAGCCGCCCTTTGTTGATGATGGCCATGTTGCTGCACAGCTCCTGCACGTCCTGCACGATGTGGGTGCTGAGGATCACCACCACGTTCTCGCCGATCTCCGTGAGCAGGTTGTAGAAGCGGTTGCGCTCTCCGGGGTCCAGGCCGGCGGTGGGCTCGTCCACGATGATGAGCTTGGGTTCACCGATCAGCGATTGCGCGATGCCGAAGCGCTGCTTCATGCCCCCGCTGAAGCCGGCGATGCGGCGCTTGCGGTGCTCCCAGAGGTTCACCTTCTGCAGCAGGGCCTCTACCAGCGCCTTGCGCTCACCATTGTGGATCACGCCTTTCAGCAGGGCGATGTGGTCCAACATCTGGTAGGCGCTCACCCGCGGGTACACGCCGAACTCCTGCGGCAGATAGCCCAGCACCTTGCGCACCTCGTGCTTCTGCTGCAGTATGTCGATGTCCCCGAGCATGGCCGTGCCGCTGTCGGCCTCCTGCAAGGTGGCCAGGATGCGCATGAGCGTGCTCTTGCCCGCGCCGTTGGGCCCCAGCAGGCCGAACATGCCCGTGGGGATGGTGAGGCTCACGTTGTCCAGCGCCTTCACGCCATTGGCGTAGGTCTTGCTGAGGCCGGAGATAAGGAGTTGCATGGGGGGGACCTGGTTTGAGCCGACAAGATGCGAACTCGCCCGGGAACAAGGTGGGTGATCACATGAGCGGTGGAATGCGGGTCTGTCCGGGCCAGGGTGCCCTTGGCAGCCGAAGGGATCGCGATGCACGGTCGGCCTTCAAGGCCATTTGCTCTCCTTGATCGAAGTATGGTCGTCAGGGGATCGACCGCAGTACAGCACCTGCTCAGCGCGGGCTGGATTGAATAGGCACACTCGGACCTATGTACCCTTCTCCTGCTGCTGCTTGCGGATCTCGCTCCGCATTTTGTACCAGCGTTCGCTGAAGCCGCCTTCCTGTTCAAAGGCGCGGGCCTGGCTGTTGACCTGCTTGTCCAACAGGTGCAGTGCGATCTTGCAGAGCGTCTGGCCCACGTTGGCGCTCAGCTCCGCATAGGCGCGGTCCTTCACGGTGCGTGGCGTGCGCGCGGTGCGCGGCCCGTCTTCATCCATCAAGCGTTGCTCCTTCTCACGCTCCCATACCGCCTTGATCCAACGCGCCACCTCATCGGGGCCTTTGCAGCGTGCATTGCTCAACTCCTTGCGGCGCGGGTCCATCGGCTCCCACAACGGCAGCTTGCGTTGATCCAGGAACGACTCGTAGTCCTGGCGTAGTTCATCCAAACTGGCCCGTGCCACGCTGGTCAAGTTCAGTTCCAGCTTCTTCGTGGTCGCACTGATCTTGCTTCCCTCCGCGATGTTACGCGCACCGCTTCGCGCGGCCTGCTCCATTTGGTCCGCAGTGCGGCTACCCACGGGTATGTAGCGGTCCACAAAGCGCACGGTCATATCGTAGAGCAGCTTGGCCACCTGGTAGCTCACAAGCTTCTCGTAGCCTCCGCTCGGGGGCAGTATCAGCGGGTGTTTCCGGGCGGGCTTGTCCATGGCTCCAAGGTAGTTCATGGTTGCTCAAAATGGACTCCAATGGACGCAGAATGGATCACCTCCCGCTTTCCGGCTCCGCATGTCCATGCTTCGTCCATTTGCGTCCATTGAATATGTTGTTCATCCCCCTACGTCCTCCTGTTCGCCAGCAGTACCGGCGCCTGCCCATCGAAGGGGTTGTCCATGCGGCCGATGCACCTCGCATCCATGCTGCCGGCGAGCATCACGGTGCGGTCGCCGCAGCTCACGGATCTCAACGCTTCAGCACCCGGGCGTACCACATGCCGCTGGAGGTTTCCCAAGCAAGGAGGTAGGCTCCCGGCGCCAGGGCCCCCACGGCAATGGTGTTGATGCCCGGAGCAATGAGGCCTTGGGCGAATCGCCTGCCGTCCGTACCGATCAAGGTGAAGGTGGCCGGTGCACCGCTGTTCCGAACTTGCAACAACTCCTCCACCGGATTCCCGATCAAGGTGATGCTGTGCTCGGCCACCTCCTGCACGCCAACGTTCAGCAGCTGGTATGGCGCAGAAGTGAAGACACAATCCTCCGACCGGGTGAGGCTCACGGTGTAGCTGCCATTCTGCAACGGGGTGAGCACCGACCCTGTCTCGCCCACGAGCTCACCGCCGTCCAAGTACCATTGAAAAGCGCCCGTACCGCTGCTCAACAGGTCCGCACCGTTCACGGTGATCACCGGCAGGCCATCGGCTACCGGATCCGGGGTAAGGCCGGCGAGCGCATAGTCCGTGTTGGCGCCGAAGTCCCAGCCCATGGCGATGATGCGGCCGCTGGGCAGCAGATGGCCAGCGGTCATCGCGTATCCGCCCAAGGGCAGGACACCGTTCGTTCCGAAGGCATTCACCACTTGTCCATCGGCATCGCGCAGGATGCACGCTCCGATCACATCGGGGCGACCGAACTGCAAGGTGCTGCCATCGGCCAGCACCACCAACCTGCTGCCCTTGTTCTGTCCCTGGTCCGGCACGATGCTCGATCCATTGGTGCCGTAGTCGGGGTCCACCGAGCCATCGGCCAACAAGCGCACCACCAAGGCACCGTTCGCGTTGCCGCCGATCAGGATGCGTCCATCGGGCAGTTCGGTCAGGCCCAGGGCATTACCGGCCCGGCCGGCGATGCCCGTGATGGCGATGCCGTTGTTGCCGAAGGTGGTGTCCGGCTGCCCGTTGTTGAGGTACTTGGCCAGCGCGAAGCTGTAGCAATCGCTCACGTTCGGGTCGCACCAGATGACTGCGGCGAGGTAGGCCCCGCTGGCCAATTGGATGCCCGCATTCTCGTAGTGCAAGGCCCAGCTTGGAAGGTACTGGTAACTGTAGCCGTTGTCCGCGAAGCTGGTGTCGATGGTTCCATTGGTAAGGAAGCGCACGGCCGCGAAGGCCCCGTTACTGGAAACACCGAGGCAGGTGATGGTGCTGTCCGTGGCGAATGGCGTGATGAAATCGCCGGGGTTGCCACTGAGTTGTATGCGCACATAGCCCGTGTGGTTGAAGCTGGTGTCCACCGATCCATCCGCGTGCAAGCGGAACACGCCGGGCCACTGCGTGCTTGCAAAGTTGTCGGGCGCGATCATGCCGCAGCCGATGATCCTGCCGTCCGGTTGCAGGGCCAGACCGCGCAGGCGCGTGCGTTGCTCAAAGGTCACTGTCGTCTCCCCGTTGTCGCCGAATGCACTGTCCAGCGCGCCGCATACGGTATCGATGCGGACAAGGGTCCCATAGTAGGAATTCAGTCCACTGTCGTATCCCTCCCCGGCAATGATCAGCTTTCCATCGGGCTGCATGACGGAGGAGTGCATCTCCGCGGATCCCGTGGCCATATCGCCCAGGATGAGCCCGTTGTTGCCGAAGGTGGTCCAGGCCGCAGGGTATTGTGCACAGGCCAAGGAGCCGGTGGCCAGAAGTGCAAGGAGGGTGTAGGTACGCATGGCTTGTTTATCGGCCGTGAAGGTGCGACGGCGCTTTGACCTACGCAACGTAACTTTGGTTACAGCGCCTGTGCTGGCGCGGTGTTGCGGCGTTCCGGTCACTGCTCGCCAAGGGGCAGGCAGGCGTGCACCGAAGTTCCTCTGGGCACTGCTTTTTCCAAGTGGAACCGGCCGCCGAAGGCTTCGATGCGCCGCTGCATGTTGCGCAGCCCGTTGCCTGCGGTGCGTTCGCCTTCAGGCGGAAGGCCAACGCCATCATCGCTGAACGCGATGTACAACATGGGCCCGTCCATGTGCATGGCCAACCGCACGTTCCGCGCACGGGCATGCTTCACCACATTGTGCAGGGCCTCTTTCACCACCAGGAAGAGGTTGCGCCGCTGCTCGGGCGAGAGTTGCAGCCCAGGCCATGGCCCGGTGGTGGCGAGTTCCACGGCGAGCCCGTTCTCGCCGCCATAGGTGCGCACATGGTTGCCGATGTAGGAGACCAGGTCTGCCAGGCTGCCCTTTTCCGCGTCCAAGGCCCAGATGATCTGGCGCAGGCTGGCGATGAGGTCCCCGGCCATGGTGGCCAGCTGGCCGAGCTCCTGCCGATCGCCCGGGGCCATCGGCATTGTGCCGATCAGTTCACTGCGCAGCTTCAGTGCGGTGAGGCCGGCGCCCAGGTCGTCGTGCATGTCCTGGCCCAGCTGTTCGCGGATCCGGTATTCCTGGATGATCCGCTCCTGGCGGGCCAGTTCCCGGTCCTGTGCGGCCACCATGCGGTCCTTCTTACGCGCGCGCACCAGCACCAAGGTGACCCCGGCGCCGAGGAGCAGGAGCCCGGAGCCGATCAGCAGGGCCATGTTGCGTTTGCCGCGTTCGCGGACCAGGTCGCTCCGGATCGTGGTGGTGGCCCGCTCGATCCGTTGGCTCTCGGCCGCGCTATCGGCCAGCTGGGCCAGCTCGAGCTCATGCGCCAGGAGGGCGTCCCGGGCCTCTATGGCATGCACGGTATCCTTCGCGGCGGCAAAGGCGCGGCTCATGGCCAACGCCTCGGGCAACCGTCCTTGTGCGCCGTAGAGGTCCGTCAGGCGGCCCAGTGCGTGGACCACGCTGCCCTCATCGCCGATCTCGCGGGAAAGGCCCGTATAACCCCAGCGCTCCGCCCGGCGCAGGGCGGCCAGGAAGGCCCTTTCCGCGCCGCGTGCATCGCCCGTACGCAAGAGGGCGTCACCCGCAAGGATCCGGCATCCGCAGAGCGCACCTTCATCGGCCGTGCGTTCGGCCAGTTCCATGCACCTGTTCGCCAACAATAGGGAAGCCGCATGGTCGCCCGCCTGTGCGCGCAACCGGGCATAGGGTTCCAGCACGGGCAGGGCATCCCAGGTGTTGCGGCTATGCTGCACGGTGGTGAGGGCCCGTTCCATGTGGGCCAGCCCTTCCGCCGTGTCCCGGGCGATCAGATCCATCTGTGCGGCGGCCATCAAGGCGAAGGCATGGACCTCGGGGATGCCGGTGTCCACTTGTGCGATCATGGCGCGGGCGCCCGCCGGGTCGCCGCTCCTCATCAGGGCCTCGGCCAAGTGGAGCTGCGCACGGGCCATGTTCTGCTTGATCGGGTTCCTTGTGGAGCGGATGAGGGCCAGTTCACTCTCGAAGTGGGTCCGCGCGGCGCGCGGCATGCCCACCGCCATCAGGCACACGCCGATCCCGTCATCGGCATTGGCCATGCGCATGGTGTCGTGCTCCATCTGATGCCAGGCCCTGGCCTGGCGGAAGCAGGCCAAGGCCTGCGGCATCTCCCGGCGGAACTTGTGGTAGTAGCCCTTGGTGTAGAGCAGCATGCCGTGCAAGTGGGCCGCTTCCCGGCGCGTGCGGACGTCCGGCGCCTGCCGCAGTGCATGCGCAAGCGGTTCCGCCTGCTCGATGTAGGCCAGGGAGCGGGGCGAGAAGAGCCACGCCCAGGCCAACTTCTCCAGGCCGTCCAACCGTTCCAGGCCGGAGGGCGCATGTTCCACGCGCTGCAGCAGCGGGAGCGTATCCGCCAGTTGTGCGCGCAGCGGCACGCATCCCAGCAGCAGGCCAAGTGCAAGGAATGTGCGGCGGGGGTGGCGGATCATGCGGCTTCCGGTCCGTTACCGGGGTGGTGCACCGGGCCCGGGCGCTGGCGGCGCTCAACGCCCAAAGTACAGGTTGAGGGCTTCGGTTCGGTTCTGCACGTGCAGCTTGCCGTACATGCGGTGGATGTGCTGCTTCACCGCGGCCTCGCTGATGGACAGGCGGGTGCCGATCTCCTTGTAGAGCAGGCCCTCCGCAAGCAGGGCAAGGATCTCCTGCTCCCGTGGGGTCAAGCGGGCCTCGGCCACCTCGCGCCCAACGGCCGGCGGCCTCAGGTACGCCACCACGCGGCGCGCAATGGAGGCGCTCATGGGGCTGCCGCCTTGCAGCAGGTCGTGCAGGGCATGGAGGATGTCCGCAGGCGTGGCGCTCTTCAGCAGGTATCCGTTGGCCCCGGCCTTCAAGGCCTCGAACACGCGCTGGTCGTCGTCGTACATGGTGTACATCAGGAACTGCGCCGCCGGCCAGCGCTGCGAAAGCCCGCGTACGCAGGCAATGCCCGAAGCGCCCGGCAGGTTGATGTCCATGATCACCGCGTCGGGGCATTCCTTCGCCCAGCCTTGGAGCGCATCCTCGGCATTGGCCCACACGCCGGCCAGGCGCAGGTCGGCGGCGGCGCCCAGGATGGTGACGAGCGCTTCGCGCACCCGGGAATCATCCTCCACCAGTCCGATGGATGCAGGGCCGGTCCTTGCCATGGACCAAAGATGGTGCACATCCGGAACCGTTATCCAAATGGAACGTTCGTTACGGCCGCTGTGCGCAAGGGGCCTCAGCTCCTGCGGTTCGCCAGCAGCACCGGTGCCTGGCCGTTGGCCAAGGACGATTGTATGGCGGAGGAAAGCAGGATAGGAGAGGTAATGGAGCGCATGGGCGGTGGATCTTCATGCCAACATCGAACGGCTTGGCTGGATGAGAACGACCCACTTGGGGGGAGTGTGGCCATTGCCCTATTTCCGAGGCATATGCTCACGTTGTCCAGCATCTTCGTGCCGTTGTTGCGGGTCTTGCTTGGGCGATGGGCCTGTACGGGTGATCCATTTCCTCGTCGTGATGGAGGGCTGCACGAGACCCGCACCAATAGGATCTTCAATGTGCGACCATGGGATGGATGGTTCAGGGGCCACATCTGGTCCAGCGAACCGATCGGAACGCGGGTGCGTCATGGAATGAAAAGGATCCCATGCGATGGTTCATCGGTTCGTGGTTCTCGCTGATGTGCGGGATGTGCGCGGCGCAGCAGGTCGATTGGATGGTGGGGGATGAGGTCGGCTTCGATCTCAATCCGGCCATGCCGGAGCACCGTATCGCTTCGAGCTCGGATGCCCTGGTGACCATGCGCAGTTCGACGGTGGATCACGGCTACGGTTCGAAGGTCTATGGTGTGGTGGCGATGGATGCGCGTGATCCGGGTTCTGGTGAGCTCACACGGTCGTGCCTGTTGGGCGATTCCGTCGTGGTGTCGGCCACGGTTGTCGGCGAAGGTGTAGCCTATTTCGCAGGCCGTTTTCG
>CAUJED010000016.1:0-28421 GCA_963169535.1 Bacteroidota bacterium
CCGTTGATCCACCGCCTCCCAGATCACCGGGAACCGCTACATTTGCGGTCCGTTTGTCGGAAAGCACCCTTTTGGACCCCCTGAAGGACCATACCATCGAGTTCACCGGACTCAAGGACGGCCAGCACGAATTCCGTTTCGTGTTGGAGCAGCCCTTCTTTAATGCTTCTGCCGAGGAAGAGTGGCAGGGAGGACGGGTGGAAATGGATGTGAAGCTGGAGAAGAGCACCACCCTGCTGGTGGTGGACATGACCGCCAAGGGCACGGTGAAGGTGCATTGCGACCGCTGCGATGGTCCGCTGGACCAGCCTGTGGAGGGCGAACAACGCCAGATCTTCAGCCTCACCGGCGGAGAACCGAGCGACGACGACGAGCTGGTGACCCTGGACGACCGGGCCCATAGCATCAACTTGACCCACTATTTCTACGAGTGCCTTCGTTTGGCCCTCCCCATCCGCCATGTGCACGCCCCCGGGCAGTGCGACCCCGAGGTGGAGAAGGTGCTGAGCGAGCTGATCGTGGAACAAGAACCAAGCCCCGACCCGCGCTGGGAGGTGCTGAAAGACATCCAGAACAAGGAGCGCCGCTCCTAAGCACGTAGAGCCATGCCAAATCCAAAACGTCGATTCTCGAAGACCCGTACGGCCAGCCGCCGCAGCACGTACAAGGCCACCGCACCTACCCTGAGCAAGGACCCCGGTACGGGCGAGACGCACCTGCGCCACCGCGCCTACAAAGTGGGGGAAGACCTCTACTACAACGGCAAATTGGTGGTTTCCGGCAGCGAAGCCGCTGAATAGGCCCGGTGCTTAAACATTCTCTTCCAGACCTCGCATGATGAGGATCGGACTGGACATCATGGGCAGTGATCACGGCCCTGCTGTGCCTGTACGCGGTGCGCTCATGGCCCAGCGCGAGCTGCCTGCCGACGTACGGTTGGTACTGATCGGAGATCAACCCCGGATCCTCGCGTTGCTTGCCGCCGAAGGCGCCGATCCCTCGGCTTTTGATATCGTCCCGAGCCAGGACGATATCGCCATGAGCGACAACCCCACCAAAGCCTTCCAAGCGAAACCGCGCAGCAGCATCAGCGTGGGTTTCCAATTGCTCAAGGAAGGCCGGATCGATGCCTTCGCCAGTACCGGTAACACCGGTGCCATGCTGGTGGGCAGCGTCTTCATCCTGAAGCCGATCACCGGGGTGATCCGCCCGTGTATCCCTACCCTCGTGCCCAAGGAGGGCGGCGGCGTGGGGGTGCTGCTCGATGTTGGCGCCAATGCCGATTGCAAGGCCGATGTGCTCACCCAGTTCGGGCTGCTCGGCGCGCTGCTGGCGAAGCATGTGTACCACGTGCCCGAGCCGAAGGTGGCCCTGCTCAATATCGGCGAAGAAGAGAAGAAGGGCGACATCCTGCGCCAGTCCACCTACGAACTGATGAAGGAGCAGCGGCAGTACCGGTTCGTGGGCAACGTGGAGGGTCGCGACATCTTCGACCCCAAGGCCGATGTGATGGTCTGCGATGGGTTCACGGGCAATGTCGTCCTCAAGGTGATCGAAGGGTTCCATGACCTGCTGGAGGGCCATGGGGTGAACGACCCTTTCCTGCACCGGTTCAACTACGAGAACTATGGTGGCCTGCCCGTGCTCGGGGTGAATGGCAACGTGATCATCGGCCACGGCATCAGCAACGATATCGCCATCAAGAGCATGGTGATGGCCGCCCAGGAGGTGGTGTTGAGCAAGCTGAACGACCGCATCCGGGAGGCCTTGGTGTGAGCGCTTCCCCACGGCGGCGTAGGGAGTGGGGATCAGGCGGAGGTCCGTGTTGGTCGCAGGGCTCATCTTCCCCTTGGAATGCATTCGCCATCCTGAATACCTTGGCGCCGCCAAAGCGACCGCTTCAACCGTTCGCCTTCCGAGCCGCTGTGGTGAATAACCCCGATCGACCATGAGAACGCGTGCCGCCATCACTGCCGTGAATGGCTACGTCCCGGATTTCAAGCTGAGCAACCAAGTGTTGGAGACCATGGTGGAGACCAGCGATGCCTGGATCACCGAACGCACGGGTATCAAGGAGCGCCGGATCCTCAAAGGCAAGGATCAAGGCCTCAGCGTCATGGCCATCGAAGCGGTGAACGGCCTGTTGAAGAAGCGGGGTATCGGCCCGGAGGAGATCGACCTGATGATCGTGGCCAGCGTAACGCCGGACCGCATCTTCCCGGCCACCGCCAACATCGTGTGTGATGCCATCGGCGCGAAGAACGCCTGGGGGTTCGACCTGGGTGCGGCCTGTAGCGGTTTCCTCTACGCACTCACCACCGGTTGCCAGTTCATCGAGAGCGGGAAGCACAAGAAGGTGGTGGTGGTGGGTGGCGATAAGATGAGCGCCATCATCGACTACGAGGACCGCGCCACCTGCATCATCTTCGGCGATGGCTGCGGAGCGGTGCTGTTGGAGCCGAACGACGAAGGTTTCGGTGTGATGGACAGCATCCTGCGCAGCGACGGCAGCGGTTGCCAGTACCTGCACCAGAAAGCCGGCGGCAGCATGCGCCCTCCGGTGGAACGTACCGTGGAGGCTCGCCAGCATTACGTGTACCAGGAAGGCAAGGCCGTGTTCAAGTTCGCGGTGACCAATATGGCCGATGTGAGCGCCGAGATCATGGAGCGCAACGGCCTCACCGCCGACGATGTGGCTTGGCTGGTACCCCACCAGGCCAACAAGCGTATCATCGATGCTACGGCCCACCGCATGGGGCTGGACGAGAGCAAGGTGATGGTGAACATCGAGAAATACGGCAATACCACCAGTGGCACGTTGCCCCTGTGCCTGTGGGAGTGGGAGAACCGGCTGAAGAAGGGTGACAACATCATCCTCAGTGCTTTCGGCGGTGGTTTCACCTGGGGCGCCATATGGATCAAGTGGGCCTATGGTAGCTGATCGCCAGTGGGTTAGCGCGTAGCGCCGGTAGGCCGGTCCGCGCTCGGCCCAAGTTCCGTGGGTCATCACATCCACCCTGTGAACATCCCGGTGCGCAGGGGCAGGTCTCAACTTCACCGACTATCCTACCTTCGCTCCTCTTCCAGAACGCAACGGGCGCGGCGGAAGCACGACCATGCCGGCCATCAAAGAGCAAGACACGATGAACCTGAACCAGATCCAGGACCTGATCAAATTCGTCGCCAAGAGCGGCGTCAGTGAAGTGGAGATCGAACAGAAGGACTTCAAGATCACCATCAAGACCCCCGCCGGTAAGAAGGAGGTCCAGGTGATCGCGGCGCCCGCCCCGGCCTACCCGATGGCCGCGCAGCTACCCCTTGCACCTGCTGCAGCTCCGGTGGCTGCCCCGGTTCCAGCGGCACCCGCCGCTGCTGCACCGGCTCCCGCGGCGGATGCCAAGTACGTCACCATCAAGGCCCCGATGATCGGTACCTTCTACCGCGCCGCAGGGCCCGGCAAACCCGTGTTCGTGAACGTGGGCGACGAGGTGAAACCCGGCAAGACGATCTGCATCATCGAGGCCATGAAGCTCTTCAACGAGATCGAGTGCGAGGTGAGCGGCAGGATCGTGAAGGTGCTGGTGGACGACGCCAAGCCCGTGGAGTACGACCAACCGTTGTTCTTGGTGGATCCTTCGTAGTTCTTTGAGCCGCATCGGCGCAACGGCCGCAACGGAAATGCAGGTCACGATCCATGCTCTGTTCCCCACGTGGGGTCGTTGCGGTTAATCCCTTCCCCACATGTTCAAGAAGATCCTCATAGCCAACCGCGGCGAGATCGCCCTGCGCGTGATCCGTACCTGCCGTGAAATGGGCATCAAGACCGTGGCCGTATACTCCACGGCCGATAAGGAAAGCCTGCACGTTCGGTTCGCCGATGAAGCCGTGTGCATCGGCCCCCCTCCCAGCAAGGAGAGCTACCTGAACATGCCCCGCATCATCGCGGCGGCCGAGATCACCAACGCCGACGCCATCCACCCGGGCTACGGCTTCTTGAGCGAGAACGCCAAGTTCAGCAAGCTCTGCCAGCAACACGGCATCAAATTCATCGGCGCCCTGCCAGAGCAGATCGAGGCCATGGGCGACAAGGCTACCGCCAAAAGCACCATGATCAAGGCCGGGGTGCCCTGTGTTCCCGGCACCGAAGGTCTGGTCACCGACCTGGCCGTGGCCAAGAAGGAGGCCAAACGCATCGGCTACCCCGTGATCCTGAAGGCTACCGCGGGCGGTGGCGGCAAGGGCATGCGCTTAGTGTGGAAGGAGGAGGAGTTCGACGAAGCCTTTGAGAAGGCGAGCCAGGAGGCCGGCGCCGCGTTCGGCAACCCCGGCATGTACATGGAGAAGTACGTGTTGGAGCCCCGCCACATCGAGATCCAGATCGCGGGTGATCAGTACGGCACCTTCTGCCACATGAGCGAGCGCGATTGCTCCATCCAGCGCCGCCACCAGAAGCTGGTGGAGGAGACCCCCAGCCCCTTCATGACCAAGACCCTGCGCAAGAAGATGGGCGAGGCCGCCATCAAGGCCGCCGCCAGCGTGAACTACGAGGGCGTGGGCACCGTGGAATTCCTGGTGGACAAGGACCGGAACTTCTACTTCATGGAGATGAACACGCGGATCCAGGTGGAGCACACCATCACCGAAGAGGTCATCGACTACGACCTGATCCGTGAGCAGATCAAGATCGCCGCCGGCATACCCATCAGCGGCCTCAACTACGAGCCCAGCCGCCACAGCATCCAGTGCCGGATCAACGCCGAGGACCCCTTCCACGGGTTCCGGCCCACGCCCGGCAGGATCACCAGCTACCACAGCCCCGGTGGCCATGGCGTGCGTGTGGATACCCACGTGTATGCCGGATACACCATCCCGCCGAACTACGACAGCATGATCGGCAAGCTGATCGTGAGCGCACAGACGCGTGAAGAGGCCATCACCAAGATGGAACGCGCCTTGAGCGAATACGTGATCGAAGGGGTGCATACCACCATCCCCTTCCACCTGCAACTGATGCAGAACGAACAATTCCGAGCGGGCAACTTCACGACGAAGTTCCTGGAGGATTTCGAGATCAAGAAGCCGGAATGATCGCTCCGGCCATGAAAGGCCGGTTCTCGTGCGCCACGGTCTTCGCTCTCGGGTTGGCCGTTGCGTTGGTGCGCTCGTACTACCCCCAGCGACAGGTGCTCGCTTGGGATGTCTTCGGGTACTACTTGTATCTACCGGCGGCCTTCATCCACAACGACATCGCCCTACGCGATCGGACCTGGACGGATGGGGTGATGACCACCTATGCTCCCTCCTCCACGTTCTACCAATTGGTGGATGGTTCGGATGGTGCCCGGGTGATCCGGTATGGCTCGGGCATGGCGATGTTGTACGCACCGTTCTTCGCGGTGGCACACCTGCTCGCCGAGCCGTTGGGATTCCCGGCCGATGGGTTCTCTCCACCCTATCAGGTGGCGGTTACCCTCGGCTGTCTGGCCATTGCGTGGCTTGGGCTCTTGGTGTTGCGTGCGGTGCTGTTGCGCTTCTTCGATGATCGCTGGACGGCGGTGCTGCTGTTGTTGATCGGCCTGGGCACCAATTGGTTCCAGCTCACCGCTTGGGATGGCACGCTGCTCTCCCATAGTGCGCTCTTCACGCTCTATGCGTTGTTGTTGTTTACCACCATCCATTGGCATGAACGACCGACCCGGATGATGGCCCTTGGCATCGGCGTGGTGCTGGGACTCATCACCCTGGTACGCCCCTCGGAACTGGTGGCGGTGTCGATCCCGGTGCTCTGGGGAGTGGCAGGCCCGGACGCCCAACGTTCGAAGTGGCGCATGGTCCGTGCCCATGTGCCGCATCTCGTGATGGCGGCCATCGCCTTTGCGCTGGTGGTCGCTCCCCAGCTCTTGTACTGGCGGCTCACCGCTGGCCAATGGCTGTTCTATTCCTATGTGAATCCGGGTGAGGGCTTGGACCTGGCCACGCCCCATTTGCGCCCGTTCTTGATCAGCTTCCGCAAGGGATGGTTCGTGTATACCCCCCTCATGATGTTCGCCATCCTGGGTTTGGCTACCCTCCGCAAGCGCTTGCCTCAAGCGTTCTGGTCGGTGCTCATCTTCCTGGTGGTCGATGTATGGATCGTGTCCAGCTGGAGTTGCTGGTGGTATGCCGGTGGCAGCTTCAGTGCGCGGGCCATGGTACCGGCGTATCCGGTACTGGCGTTGCCGCTCGGCACATTCCTGCAATGGGCCTGGCGCTGGCGGGGATGGCGTATGCCGGTGGTCCTTGCCGGAGTTGGGTTCGTAGCGCTCAACCTCTTCCAGACCTGGCAGTGGACCGCGGGCATCATCAGCAAGGAGCGCATGACCAAGGCGTACTACAAAGCGGTGTTCGGTCGGACCCATATGCCCGTGGGGGCCGATACACTGTTGCTCGTGCAACGCCCATTGGGGAACGAGGAGCGGTTCACCGACGAACGGCGATACCGGGCGCAGGAGGTGTTCCGGGCGGATCACGCGGATCATCCGGATGGGGTTTTCACCCTCACGGATACGATCCTGTACACCCCGGCCTTCGAGACCACCTTCGAAGGACTCACCGCCAAGGATCATGTCTGGATCCGTCCCTCGATGCGCTTCTGGGTGGGGGATGGCACAAGCGCCGTCCCCACCATGGTGGTCCATTTCGAGCATGAGGGGGGAACCTATAAGTACATGGCACGCGAGCCGGTGGTCCCGGCAGGCGTGCGCGATGCCTGGGTCTCGTTCACCATGGATTACATCACCCCGGAAGTGCGCGCCAGGCACGACAAGGTGAAGGTGTACCTCTGGAACCGCCACGGTGCCACGTTGCGGGTGGACGACCTGGTCGTGCTGGTCTTTGAGCCGCGTTGATCAGCGCTCGAGGTGCTTGGCCGTGTAGCCCGAATCCGTGGCGGAGATCAGCACCCCACGTGTGAGCCCACGGTCCCGCAAGAACGCACGGGCCGCCGCCTCGTCGGCGATGCCGATCACGTTACGCCGTGCGTACCAGACCACCTGTGGCTCGGTGGAGACCCCCTGCCCGAAGACCACCTCGTCCGCAGCGGCATGGTCGGCGATGAACGTGCCCAGTGCACGCTCCTGGCCATACCGGCCGCCATCGTGGCCGGGAAGCGGGTTGATGCGGTAGAAGTAGAGGATGCTGGCCACGCAGGTGGCGGCGAGCGCGAGGTGGCGCCGATAGGCGGTATGCAGGCACAGCGACCAACCGGCCAGGCCACAGAGCAACGGGGCGGCCTTCAGCATGGCGAAGTCGTGCATGGCGTATTGCAACAACAGCGCATGGTCCAGCACCACGGGTAAGCCGGACACCAGGACGAAGGGCCAGAAACCCTCCGGAACGGAACGCCTCCGGCCGGAGCGCACCACCTCGTACACCAACAGCAAGGCGAGCAGCAGGATCAACGGAAGGAAACCGATCCGGTAGTTCAGCGCCATTTGCTTCAGTACCGGACGGAGGCCGTGCTCCAGGCCGAAGGCCCCGCGCACCGAGTACCTGGACCGTAGCTGGGCGATCAAAGCTTCCGCATCGATCACCTGCAAGTAGCGCCATGCCGTGAGGCCAACGGCCAGCACCACCGCCGCCGCGCACCAGCCCAGCCATACGCCGATGGGCGTGCGCCGATCGTGCCACCAGCGCCAACAGCCCACCACCGACCCCGCCACCGCGGCGAACACCCCCAGCCAGCTGGTGTATGCCATAAGGAAGAGCGTGGTGCCGTAGCCGACCCACACCCACCGACTGGGGCGGGTGTCGGGGCGCATCACGCGCATGGCGAAGGCCAGGTGCAACGCCCAAGGCACCTGCACGAACATGTCGCTCATGTACGCATTGCCGTGGAACCAGAGCGTGGCGGGCAGCAGCAGGTAGAGTACCGACGCATACAAGGGGGCCCGAGGAAGGCGTTCGCCCCAGCCGATGCGCACCGCGTGGAACAGGGCCAAGGCCGCCACCAGGTGGAAGAAGATGTTCATCCACTGCAGGCCCGCCGCGTTCGGTGCCGTGTCGGTGATCACGAAGAGCAGGTAGGGAAGGTCGAAGGCCAGGGGCGGGTGCGAGAAATAGTACGTCCCCACCGCCCGTGCGTTCCGGTCGTATCGGTCGGCGGGGTACAGCCGTGCGGCTTCGCGGATGAACCCGCCGGAAGGCATGCCGTGGTGGGTGGCGTAGCCATCCTCCCACCAGTTGGTGAGGGCGATCAGCGTGAAGGCCGTGCAATACTCGTGATGTGCCGACAGGGGGCGGTCCACCAAGGGCCAACGCACCACCACACTGAGCGCGAAGGCCAGGAGCACGGTGAGGAGCGCAGAGCGGGACATGGGGCGAACATATCGCTTGATCCGCGTACCCGGTGTCCGATGGCTGTTCTCGGCATGCCCCCATACAGGTCGATGGTGAACCACCATGAGCGCTCCTCCCAAGTTCCGGGGAACGTTCCGTCACGGGTTGTAACTTCCCGGTGTCGGGTACGTCCTACCTACGAACAACGGGCTCCCTCCCCCGATGACCTTGGCCGAATACAACACCGCCGTGGACGTACATGCCGATGGCATCTATCGCTTCGCGTTGAAGCATTTACGCGACGAGGATCGCGCCAAGGACGTGGTGCAGGAATGCTTCGCCAGGCTTTGGGTGAAGCTGGAGGAGGTGGACGGGAGCAAGGCCAAGAGCTACCTCTTCACCACCGCACACCACGCCATGGTGGATGAGGTGCGCAAAGGAGCGCGCAGCACCCGCATGGAGGAGCACCATGAGGACCTGCGCCACACCGCACAACACCAACCGGACCTGAAGGAGGTGCTGGATCGGGCGCTCGCCACCTTGCCGGCCATCCAGCGCAGCGTGGTCCTGTTACGCGACCTGGAGGGCTATGCGTACGAGGAGATCGCCGAACTCACCGGGTTGAACCTGGCCCAGGTGAAGGTGTACATCTACCGAGGCCGCACCGCATTGAAGGAATACATCGGACAGCTCGACCTTGTGATCTGATGCCACGGATCGACCATAGCAACTACGAAGCCTGGCTGCTCGATCGGATGGAGGGTAACCTCACCCCCGATCAGGAGCGGGAGTTGGATGCCTTTCTCCTGCTGCACCCGGACCTCGCCATCTCCGAGGATGGGCTGCCCACGGTGACCGGACCGGCTGATGGCCTCTCTTGGGCGGACAAGAATGCGCTGAAGCGCACCCTGCCACCCATTGGTATGGTGACCGATGGTTCGGTGGAGGATCACCTCATCGCCCGCCTTGAAGGGGACCTGAGCGCCGAACAGGTCGATGCCTTGCGGAGTTACCTCGTGGCCCATCCCGAATGGCAACGAGCTGCACGTATCCATGAGGTGGCGCGGATCACACCACCGGACACGACCTACCCGGCCAAAGCCGAGCTACAGCGCCACCTACCGCCGCAAGGTCTGCCCACCCCGCACACCCTGCAGGATCTCCTGATCGCACGGGCCGAAGGCGACCTCGACCCGGCACAGGAACGGGCCGTGGCGGAGCTCCTGGTCGGCAATGCGCACCACCAACGCACCTGGGCCCTGGTGAAGGCCGCGCGCATCGTGCCCGGTACCGAGGTCTTCGCGGATAAGGCCGCCCTGAAGAAGAAGGAGGGCCGGGTGATCCATTTCGCATTCCGCCCGTTGGCCGCAGCCGCCACCGTGGCCCTGCTGTTGGCTGCGGGTGGCTGGTTCCTACGGACGCCCGATGACCAGGATACGCGGTTCGCCAACGTGCCGACCACGAAGCTGGATCCGCGACCGACCACGGCACAGGACGAACACCCTGCGGTGGTTCCAACACCACACGACGCCGCCGTCGAACCCCAAGCCGTGGATGCCTCCACGCCACGCACCATCGGCACCAGGGCACAGAACCGTCATCACCAAGACCTGCCCGTAACGGCTCATCGCACCAACGAGGAGGAACCGGCCCGGCAAGTGCCCGAGCGACCGATGGGAACACCGGCATTGGCCCAAGCCCCCGAACCAGAACAGCCCGAACAGGGAACCAGCCCGGTACCATTGCCGGTAGAGCCGGACCCAGGACCGTTGGCATCGGTGGATCCAGCTCCGGCGGACACTCGACCCGCACGGTCGGTACCGGATACCCAGGAGCGTACCCTGGCCGAAGCCCTCGCCGGGGTGCTGCGCGAACGGGTGCTGGAGGCTCCGGCCCGCGAGTCGGCACCGCTGGATCGCGACGATGCCGTGGCCGCGATGGACCGTACCTTGAAGGTGGTGGGCGGCGGCGGTGCTGGACTCGAGGTCCGGCGTAAGGCCGACGGTGTGGTGAAGGGTTTCGACCTGCGCCTGGGCCGCAACTTCAGCATCAGCGCACAACGCTGATCGGCGGTACGCCCGCGCATCTCCGTTCATCCTGTCTGGATCACCGCTCATCACGATCGACGTTTTCGATCGTAACCGTTCACGGCACATCCCCGTCATATGAGCACAACCAGCACCAACCGCCATGAAAACCAACATCTCCCGCTCACTCCTGCTCCTTGCCACGGTCTTCACCCTGGGCTACGCACGCGCCGCCGAACCCTTGCGCATGAACACCATGGGCAAGAAGACCACCCTGGAACGCTCCCTCGAAAGGGCGCTCAACAACAGCCTCTCGTATCCGCTGCTGACCCGCGAGAACATGAACGGCGAAGTGTACGTGAGCTTCGTGATCAACAAGGAAGGGCGGATCGAGGTGATCGATTGCCGGTCGGCCAACGAACGGCTGAAGGACCACGTGTTGCGCAAATTGGCCCGCATCGATATCGGTGACAACCCCGACGGTAGCTGGAAGACCACCCACATGGTGTTCAACTTCCATCCGGAGAAGAGCTGATCGTACCTCCTACTTGCGACCGAAGCCCCTGTGAACGGGGCTTCGCGCATTTTTTGCCAGGCTGTAACTACAGGGAGGCATCGCCGTCCTATGGATAGAAACCGATGCACCTTGCCATGAAAAAGCCGATCATGATCCTGGCCACCTTGTTCGTCGCCACTGACCTACTGGCCCAAACGGACAGCACGGCCATCCAAGCCGGTCAGACCCTCGAAGTGGGTTACAACCCAACAGATGGCGTTCGCGTAGGTGTCTTCAACGCCGACACCACCAAGGGACCAAGCCCATTGGTGATCAACACGAAGCGGAAGAAGATCAGCATCACCAGCGAGGACAAGCCGTGGATCACCGAAGCGGATAGTGCGCGGGATGTGTTGAAGACCCTTCGACGCGAACGACGCAACCAGTTCACCTACTGGAGCGGTATCGATGTGGGCTTGAATGCGCTGCTGGGTCCCGATGGCAGTGGCGATCTCCCCAAGGCGTACGACCACCTCCAGTTGGATCAGGCCCGTTCGCGTTTCGTCGCCATCAACTTCATGGAACAGAAGATCGAGTTCGGATCACACCATGTGGGCCTGCTCACCGGGTTGGGCTGGGAGTTCGCCAACTACCGCTTCAAAGAGAACAGCGTGATCCAGTTCCAGGGCGATACCATCACCGCCGTGGCCGTGGATTCGCCGCAGTTCATCAAGAGCAAACTACGCCAGAGCGGCTTCCGTGTGCCGCTGATGCTGGAGTTCAACACCAAACGCGCGAAGCTGCCCACCGAGGCCGAGTTGATCGCCGCCGCACGCGATACCGTGGGCGGAAAAGCGCCGCGCTCCTACGCGTTCGATCGCAAGCGGAATTTCCACTTGGCCGCGGGCGTGGTGGGCACCTGGTATTACGACAGCATGTACAAACAGAAGTTCCGGAAGGATGGGGCCATCGAGAAGAACGTGGACAAAGGCGATCACCAGCTTCTTCCGTACCGCTTGGCCGCTTCGGTCCGCATCGGTTACGGCAGCCTCAACCTCTTCGCCGAATACGCGCTCACTCCGCTCTTCAAGGACAAGGTGACACCTGAACTGACCCCGTTCAATGTGGGGTTGACCATCGTCGGGTTCAATTAGCGCAAGGCTGCACGACCGCGCTACGAGGGGTTGGACCCAGAGAGGCCGCGACGGACCACATGTCCGCTCGCGGCCTTGTTCGTTGGGGTCCAAGCGGGTGAGCTATCAACCGATAAGTACAGATCTCGTTTGGCGGATTCAACCATTAAACGCGATCGCGGGGTCGTCGTGTTAGTCGGTTGAACTGGTTGATCGGGGTGTCGAAGTTGAAGCGTTTTCTTGGTCTGCGCTTGAGCTGGTCCTGGACTTGTTGGTCAAACTCATCGGTAATGCCATTTCGCATTATGGCGTAGGCTAAAGCTGCGAAGGGATCTTTTCGAAGGACGATACGGCGGGGTCGTTGCAACGCTGAAGGCGTAGCCCGCAGGGAGCAGAATTACCGAGGGCCGGTGCTTCGGAACGATCACGACGGAGAAGTCATGCGGAAAAAGACCAAGCAGATCGGCCTACCCCTTAGTGCGAAGTGGTATAAGGGTGTTGATGTCGGTACGCTGCCGGAAATGTCTACCTGCAAGGCTCCTTTTGGGAGAGCATGGCGGTAGGTGGGGCCGTATTGACCGCGAACACCAGCAACCAAGGGTTTCTGGTGAAGCTCGATACGGCCGGGGTCTGCCGTGCCGCTTGGGATTTCGGTAAGGTCGGTGGCGGATGGGGCGGTGTGGTCGCAGCGGATGATGGCCTCTACTTCTCCTGCACCTACGATCCTGTCTTCCATTTCGCCGACCTGACCATCACACCGCAAGTGATACAAGGAGGTTACAACTCCATCTTCATCGCCCACCTCGATCCCCTCACTGGTTTCACGGGTGTGCAAACGCTTACGGGTGGCGGCCCGCAGGCCCTGCACATCTACGCCAACCCCAACAACGGCATCTGTACCTTGGAGCTTCCGGAGTGCTTGCAACCCACACAAGAACTTGTATTGAGCGTGTACGACAACACCGGCCAGTTGGTGCAACGGGCGCCCTTGCAGTTCTCGGAGAACGGCGTGGTGCTGGACATCCGTGCCCAAGCCCGGGGCGTTTACCACGTGGAACTGGGTGATGGGAAGCAACGCTACACGGGGACGATCGTGTTCGAGTGAGG
Source organism: Bacteroidota bacterium (assembly GCA_963169535.1). Classification (GTDB taxonomy): domain Bacteria; phylum Bacteroidota; class Bacteroidia; order Flavobacteriales_F; family PHOS-HE28; genus PHOS-HE28. The sequence goes on from CAUJED010000016.1 coordinate 13,080, forward strand.
TGGTCGGCGTTCCGAGTGTGGCTGGTCGATCCTTCGCCACAGCATACGGGTGTGGTCCATGATGCGGTGGTGGTACAGTGCAAGTGCGCCGCCATGCCGCCCATTCCCCTATTTTTGCCATCCTTTCTCACAACAGCACCTTACGCGCCATGGGCCGCATCTTCGAGAAACGCAAGCACAAGATCTTCGCACGCAACGCCAAGCTGAGCAAGCTCTTCACCCGTATCGGCAAGGAGATCGCCATGGCGGTGAAAGCCGGTGGCCCCAATCCGGACGCCAATTCGCGGCTCAAGATGGCCATCCAGAACGCCCGTGGCGCCAACATGCCCAAGGACAACATCGACCGTGCCATCAAGAAGGCGGCCGGTGGTGGCGAGGCGGACTACAGTGAGATGACCTACGAGGGCTATGCCCCCGGTGGTGTGGCGGTGTTCGTGGAAACGGCCACCAATAACCCCACCCGGACCGTGGCCAACGTGCGCAGTTTCTTCAGCAAGTGCGATGGAACGCTGGGCACGAGCGGCTCGCTGGCCCACGTCTTCGACCGCAAGGCGGAGTTCGTGGTCGAGAACGCAGCCCTGAAAGGACGCGATGCGGACGAATTCGAGATGGAATGCATCGATGGCGGAGCCGAGGATGTGCTGCGCGATGAGGATGGCCTGGTGATCCTGGCGCCCTATACGGCCTTCGGTAGCATGGCCCAGAAGCTCGAACAACTCGGCGTGGAGGCGAAGAGCGCCGAACTGAAGCGTTTCCCCCTTTCCACCATCCCTGCCGACCTGGACACGGCCAAGAACGTGATGCGTTTGATCGATATGTTGGAGGATGACGACGATGTGAACGCCGTGTACCACAACATGGAGTTGAGCGAGGAGGTGGAGGCCGAGCTGGCCAAGGACTGAGCCGATCAGTCCTTCTTGGACAGCGTGCGGAACCGGATGTGGTAGCGTGTGCCATGGGCACCGCCCTCGACCGTCATCCGACCGTTGAGCTGTTCGACCAGGCTTTCGATGAGCGACACGCCCAGCGTGGCCCCGTCCGACTGGATCTTGTCCAACGGGATGCCCACGCCATCATCGGAGTAGTACAGATCGTATCCGCCCTCTTGCGCGTCGGTGATGGCCAGGTCGATGTGCCCCGAAACACGGCCGTGGAACGCGTGTTTGAAGGAGTTGGTGATCAATTCGTTCAGCAAGAGGCCCAAGGGCACCATGGTGTTCAGGTCGAAGGCCAGGCCTTTGTCGATGTTCGTCTGATATGCGATGCGGTCGTCCACATCGTTCACCCGCACCAGGTCGGCGAACAACTCCTGGATGTAAAGGGCCACGTCCACCATGGCCAGTTCATCCCCCTTGTACAGCTTCTCGTGGATCAACGCCATGGAGGTCACCCGGCTCTGGCTCTGCTCGAAGGCGTGGTGCAACCGCTCGTCGGCGATGGTGCCGGATTGCAGGCGCAGCAGGCTGGCGATCACCTGCAGGTTGTTCTTCACGCGGTGGTGCATCTCCTTGATCAGCACCGTGATGCGTTCGTTCGCCTGTTCCAGCTTCTGCTTCTCGGCCTGTAGGGCGGTGGTCTGCTCCTTCTCCCGGATCCGTGCGGCCTTCAGGTTCTCGCGCATGCGCGAAAGGGCCAGCCCCAGCACATCCTGCCGACCCAGCACCGGAACGGGCGTGTCGTAGTTCCCCTTGCCGATGGCCTCGGCGCTGTTGGCTTGCGACCGGATGTTGTCGATCATGCCGTTGAACGAATGGGCCATCTGCCCGATCTCGTCCGAACTGCTCACCGGTACCTTGCCACTGATATCGCCCATGGCCAGCGAACGGGCCGCGTGGGTGACCTCGTTCACCGTGTTGCGGATGCCCCGCATGATCAGGATCCCCATGATGGTGACCGCGCCCACCACGCCGATCAGTGCAGCCAGCACCACGAACAACCGGAATTCGGCACTGCGGGAGTTGGCGGCGGTGCTCTCCCGGATCAACCCCAGGGATCGGTCCTCCACCGCTTTCAGCTTCTCCAGGGCTTGCAGCGAGAGCTCCCACCATTGGCGCGGGGCGATCCCCAAGGGGTCGGCCGTCCGGCGCTCCTTCACCGTGCCGATCAGGGCCCGCAGGAAGTTCACGTCGGGTCCTTGGAAGAGTTCCCGGTAGGCACTGAGCACCTGGGGCTGCGCATCGCGCTCGAACAGCAGCAGGTTCGTCTCGTACTGCGAGATCAGGTCGTTGATCTCGCCTTGGTCGCTCTCGCTCATCACCCCGCGCGAGCCGATGCTGAGCCGGTCGCGCACCATGCACAAGGCCTGTTTGGCGTTCAGCAGCCGTTGGTGCGCGTACATCCATGATTGGGTCTCGGGGTCGAGGCCCGTACGCACGATGCGCCCCATCTCATCCAACAGCCGCTGGTCCATGGTGCCGTATTCGCGCCCGGCGGCCACCGCATCGATCCGCTGCTCCGACACCCGGGTCCGCAGGATGTTCAACCCATCCACCGGGAGCCCACCGAGCAGCCGGGGGTCGTGCGGGTGGCTGGGGTCGCGCAGTGCTGCGATGCTGGCGTCGGTGCGCTGGTGCTGCACCGAGAGCTTCAGGGTGTTGACCGGCTTGCCCGTGAGGTAGCCGACGGACAAGGCGCTCTCGCGTTGAAGCTCGTGGATCACCTCCGCGAATTGCCCGATCAGCCCGCTCTGTTCATTCACGTAATCCATCACCTCCAGCCGCTTGATGCTGGAATCCACCTGCTTGCCGATCAGCAATACCATCCCCATCACCGGGATGCCCAAGGTGATCATGAACTTGGTCCGGACCGGTAGGTCCACAAAGCGCCAACGCATCGTGCCGAATGTACACCACCCCGCGCTTGCCACCGGCGTCTACCTTTGACCGGCCCACCCACCGGTTGGGGCATGCATACCATGAAGGAACATTTCCAAGCGCTCGATGACCGTACCGCCCAAGCACTGCTCGGCGGTGGTGCCGACAGGATCGCCGCACAACACAAGAAGGGCAAGCTCACCGCCAGGGAGCGTATCGACCTGCTGCTCGATGAGGGCTCGTTCTACGAGATCGGCCAGCTCGTGACCCACCGCAGCGACAACTTCGGATTGGATAAGCAGGTGTTCCTGGGCGATGGCGTGGTGACCGGGCATGGCCGTATCGATGGGCGCCTGGTCTACGTCTTTTCCCAGGACTTCACCGTACTCGGGGGCTCCCTCGCCGAGGCTCATGCGGCCAAGATCTGCCGCATCATGGACCTCGCCATGCAGAACGGCGCACCGGTGATCGGCCTCAACGACAGCGGGGGGGCGCGCATCCAAGAGGGTGTGGTGAGCCTTGCCGGCTATGCCGATATCTTCTATCGGAACGTGCGCAGCAGCGGGGTGGTGCCCCAGATCAGTGCGATCCTCGGTCCGTGCGCCGGCGGTGCCGTGTACAGTCCGGCGCTCACCGATCTCGTGCTCATGACCGAAGGGACCAGCTACATGTTCGTCACCGGACCCAATGTGGTGAAGACCGTGACGCACGAGGAGGTGAGCAGCGAGGACCTCGGTGGGGCCGGTACGCATGCCTCCAAGAGCGGCGTGGCCCATTTCACCGCGCCCAACGAGCTGGATGCCATCCGACAACTGCGGCAGCTCATGACCTACATACCGAGCAATTGCGAGGAAGAGCCGCCGGTGGTGCCCTATACGCCGGGCGATGAGTCGCGGCCCGCGCTGGATACCATCATCCCCGACAACCCCAACCAGCCCTACGATATCCGCGAGGTGCTCAATGCGGTGATCGACCCGGACAGCAGCATGGAGGTCCATGCCGAATACGCCCGGAACATGGTGATCGGTTTCGCCCGCGTGGCCGGCCGTACCGTGGGCTGCGTGGCCAACCAGCCCGCCACGCTCGCCGGGGTGCTCGATATCGATGCCAGCACCAAGGCCGCCCGGTTCGTACGTTTCTGCGATGCCTTCAACATCCCCTTGCTCGTGTTCGTGGACGTGCCCGGGTTCCTGCCCGGCACCGACCAGGAATGGCGCGGCATCATCAACCACGGCGCCAAGCTGCTCTACGCTTTCAGCGAAGCCACCGTGCCCCGCATCACCGTCATCACCCGCAAGGCCTACGGCGGCGCCTACGATGTGATGAACTCCAAGCACATCGGCGCCGACATGAACTTCGCCTGGCCCAGTGCCGAGATCGCCGTGATGGGCGCGAAGGGCGCAGCGGAGATCATCTTCAAGGGCGAGATCGCCGCCGCGGCCGATCCCGCCGCCAAGCTGGCCGAGAAGGAGGCCGAGTACAAGGCCCAGTTCGCCAATCCCTACGAGGCTGCCGCACGGGGCTATGTGGATGCCGTGATCCGCCCTTCCGACACCCGAAAGCACATCATCGCTTCCCTCGAGATGCTCCGGAACAAGGTGGACAAGCTACCGCGCAAGAAGCACGGCAACATCCCGCTGTGATCCACGTATCACGGCCATTTTCCGTCCGATGAGATTCACCGTCGTTACCCCCAGCTTCGGCCAACTTCGCTACCTGCGCCTCAATGCCGCCTCCGTGGCCGACCAACGCGCACCCGGTATCGAAGTGGAACATATCGTACAGGACGGAGGTAGCAAGGATGGCACCCGCGAGTGGCTTCAGACCCGGCCGGACATCACCGGGATCGCCGAAGCCGATAACGGCATGTACGATGCCATCAACCGCGGTATCCAGAAGGGGAATGGCGAAGTGTTCTCCTGGCTCAACTGCGATGAACAGTACCTGCCCGGTGCGCTTGCGGCGGTGAAGGATTTCTTCGAACGGCATCCCGAGGCGGACATGGTGGCCGGCGATACCTTGGTGGTCAACGCCGAAGGCGAGTACCAGTGCCATCGCAAGGCCGTGATCCCCACCCGGGGCATCCTTCGGTTGGGCCGCACCCCCGTGCAGAGCTGTTCGCTCTTCTTTCGTGCGAAGTTGGTGAAGGGCCCTGAAGCCATTCTGTTCGATCCGCAGTGGAAGGCCATGGGCGATTGGGCGTGGCTGCGCGACCAGGAGGCGCGCGGTGCCCACATGATGCGCCTGCCACGGTTCCTCGCCACCTTCGTGGACGATGGCGGCAACCTGGGCATGAGCCCCCAAGCCATCAAGGAGACCCGTGCCGTGTACGGTGCGCTCTCCACCTGGCATCGGGCCACCGAATATTTCGTACGCGGCGCCGACTACGCCCGCAAGTTCGCCGATGGCTACTACTCCCAGAAGCCGTTCGACTATGCGATCTATGATGCCGACCCCAACGCCCCCACAGGAGTGAAGACCCCGCGTCGGGTGCGACATGTGGCGAAACCCACCTGGCATTGGAAGGGGCGTGCCCATTGAGCGGGCCACGAGGCTCGAACGACGAGGCCGGCCTTGGATCGGCGCTTGGCCGATAGCGGATATCTTGGTCCCGTTCCTGGTTCGTTGATCCAGGTCCTGGTCCGTGCTCTCCCGCTCCATGCTCTCCCGGAACAACGGTACTACGCCCCAATGGCGGCGGGCGCTCCTGGCCGTGCTGTTGCTCGCGGGCGCGGTACCGGCAGGGGCCCAGCAAGGCGTGGCCGATGTGGCCAAGGTGCTTAGCGCACCCGACGATACCGCCAAGGTGCTGCACCTTTCGGACCTGTGTTATGCCTACCGGCGTGTGGATCCGGATTCGGCCATCCTCTTCGGCACGCGCGCCTTGGACCTTGCTCGCCAACTGAAATTCCCCAAGGGCGAAGCGCAGGCCCTCAACGACCTGGCGATCATCCATATCGACCGCAGTTCCTATGCCGAGGCCGATAGTGCGCTATGCCAGGCATTGCGCATCAGAAGGCGCATCGGCGACGAGCCGGGTATCGGGGCCATCCACAACAAACTCGGGAACCTCTACCAGGCACAGCTCCGGCTGGAAGAAGCCCTCGAGGAGAACCGCCAAGCGCTCGCCATCTTCGAACGACTCGGCCAACGGTCCAAGGAGGCGCTGATCCTGAGCAATATCGCCATCCTGCACTTCAACCTACGGCAGTATCCGAATGCCTTGAAGGACCACCAGGCCGCCGCTGCCGTGCATACCGCCCTGGGCGATAGCGTGGGCCTGGCCACCTCGCAGGGCAATATGGCCAACGTGTACCTGTCCATGGGCGATACCGCTCGTGCTTTGGACCTATTCGATAGCGCTGGGGCATTCTTCAAGCGCAAAGGGTTGCGTCGAGAGTATGCCGTCCAAGCCAACAACGAAGCCGGGGTGCGTCTGGCCAGGGGAGAAGCCACACGGGCGAGGATCTTGTACTCCGAGGCGCTCGCCATCCGGGAGGAAGCGGGTGATCGCAAGGCGATCGCTTCGTCCATGACGGGCCTTGCCGATGCGAGCCTCTATGTGGGAAGGGTGGCCGAGGCCTATCGCAACGCGCAACGCTCTCTCTCTCTGGCACGCGCTGTGGGGGCCACCAACGAGACCATGCAGGCCTACAAGCTGCTGGCACGCATCCATGCCCGCCTCGGCCATGCCGATAGCACCCTGGTGCTCCACGAGCGGTACACCGCTTTGCGCGATTCGGTGTTCAACGCGGACATGAGCGGGCGTGTCGCCGATCTGCAGGCACGCATCGGGCTGGAACGCAAGGAGCACGAGATCCAACTTCAACGCGCCGACCTGATCCAGAAGAACCTCGCCATCGCCCAGCTGGGGCGGAAGGCCGAACGACGCAACTTCTTCCTCGCCCTCGCCCTGGGGGGGATCGGCCTGTTGGTGCTCGGGGGCATGCTCCTGTTCCAGTACCAACGGCGGCGGTCGCGCGCGGCCAAGGATGCCGCTGTGATCGCCGAACGGGAACTGGGTTTGAAGAACATGGTCCAACGGACCGATATGGAACGCAAGCGGATCGCCGCGGAATTGCACGATGGGGTCGGTCAATTGCTCACCAGTCTGAAGTACCGTATCCAGACCAGCGCCAGTGGTGATGACCGATCGACCGAAGTGCTCGCCCTCGCCAACGAGGCCAGTCGCGAAGTCCGTGATATCGCACATCGTATGATGCCGAGGGCCCTCGAAGAGACCGGCTTGGTACCCGCCATGGCGGATATGCTCAAGAGATCGCTTTCCATACCCGGCCTCAGCCACCAGTTCGAGCATCACGGCATGGAGCAGCGATTGACTCCGGAACAGGAGACCGGGATCTACCGTATCGCTCAGGAACTGGTGAACAACACCTTGAAACATGCACGTGCGAACCATGTGGATGTACAGCTACTGCGCAACGGTAACGTGGTGGTCCTGATCCTGGAGGATGATGGTGTGGGTCTGGATCCATCGGCCATTGGTAACGGCTTGGGACTACGGAATCTTCAGGATCGTGCACGGATACTACAGGGTAGCATCGATCTTTCGCCGAGAAAGCCCAGTGGTACGGTGGCCACCTTGCGGGTGCCGCTGACGGGCAACAACATGGACGAAGGGAAATGATACGACTGGCGATCTGTGACGACCACCGCATGGTGACCGAAGCGCTGGGCGATCTGCTCGGTGGGGTGGAGGATATCGCCTGCAGCGGTACGGCCGCCAGTGGCGAACAGGCCTTGCTGCTGCTCGGACGGATCGAGGTGGATGTGCTGATCTCCGACCTCGACATGCCCGGCATGGACGGGTTCGAACTCGCTGCGCAAGCGAAGAGGAGGTATCCTGCACTGCGGATCCTGATCCTGTCCATGCACGAAGAGGCCGCCTTGGTGAAAAGGGCCATGGAAGCCGGCGCCGATGGCTATGTGCTGAAGAGCGCCGGTAAGGAGGAACTGGTGCGCGCCATCCGCGAAGTCCATGCCGGTCGCAGTTTTTTCGGTGGAAGCGTGGCCGAGGTACTTCTGGGGAAGACCGTGGTGAAGGAAGGTGGTGCCGCGCTGCTTTCGGAACTGACCGAACGCGAAGTGGAAGTACTTGCCGCACTGTCCGAGGGGTTGGATAACAAGGAGATCGGAAAGCGGCTCTTCATCAGCCCGCGTACCGTGGATACGCACCGCACCAACCTGATGCGCAAACTGGACACCCACAACGTGGCGGGATTGGTACGGCTGGCCATCAAGGCGGGATTGGTACGATAGCGGAGCGCTTTGGATCAATTAACAGCTTGGCGGGCCCGATCAGTGGGATCCAGGTCTACTTTCGCTGTCATCGAACCCTTACGAACATGATCCTCAAACTGGTCTCCCTCCTTGCCGTTGCCGCATTGGCCACCATGCCGCACGATCCCTTGCCCGATCACACGATAGGCACCGCATTGCCCGCGGCCACGGTGAAGATGAAGGATGTCAGTGGCAAGGACATCACGCTGCAGGAGGCTGCCGGAAAGATCGGATTGTTGGTCGTGTTCTCCTGCAACACCTGCCCCTTCGTGGTGGGCACCGAGGATAGCGAAGGTTGGGAAGGCCGCTATCCCGCACTGGCCGCTTTCGCACAACGCAACGGCGTGGGCATGGTCCTGGTCAACAGCAATACCTCGAAACGCAATGCCGGTGATGGCTTCGCTGACATGCAGGCCCGCTATAAGGAGAAGAAGTATGCCGGCCTCTACGCGCTGGACGAGAACAACGTGGTGGCCGATGCCTTCGGCGCCCGCACCACGCCGCACGTGTTCCTGTTCAACAAGGACTTGAAGCTCGCCTACAAGGGCGCCATCGACGATAATGTGGGCAAGGCGGCCGAGGTGAAGGAGAAGTATGTGGAAAAGGCGATCTCCGCGTTGGTGGCGGGCAAACCCATTGACCCCGCTACCACACGGAACATCGGTTGTAGCATCAAGCGCGTGGCCGTGCCGCACCACCACTGAGGAGCCGACCTCCACCGCGCAACGCCGCATTCCTACGGGGATGCGGCGTTGTTCATTTGTTGAAAACAACTTCCCCCAGCCCCCGGAGCAGGGCCGTTCCTTTGTGGCAAAGGCTTCGTCGGATGAATGTTCTCTTGATCGGTGGCGGTGGACGCGAGCATGCCATGGCGTGGAAGATCGCGCAAAGCACCTTGCTCGATGAATTGTACGTGTGCCCCGGAAACCCCGGAACCGTGCGCCATGGGCGTAACGTGCCACTGGACCTGAACGACCATAAGAAGCTGCGAGCCTTCCTCCTGGAAAAGCGGATCCGTATCGTGGTGGTTGGCCCGGAGGCACCCCTGGTCGATGGTCTGCACGATCGTATCGCGGAGGATCCGCAGCTCAAGGAGGTCACCGTGATCGGCCCCGGCAAAGAAGGCGCCAAGCTTGAAGGGAGCAAGGACTTCGCCAAGGAGTTCATGTTCCGCCATAACATCCCTACGGCCGCCCATAGGAGCTTCAGCAAAGGCCAATTGAAAGAGGCGGTGGACCATGTCGAACGGTCGCCCGCACCGTATGTGATCAAAGCCGATGGCCTGGCCTCGGGCAAGGGCGTGGTGATCACCAGCGACAAGAAGGAAGCCGCAGCGGTCCTCAAGGACATGCTCGAAGGGGGGCGTTTCGGTGCCGCCGGTGAGCGTGTGGTGATCGAACAGTTCCTCAAGGGCATCGAGGTATCGGCCTTCTTAGTCACCGATGGGGAGTCGTTCAAGATGCTGCCCTCGGCCAAGGACTACAAACGCATCGGTGCCGGTGATACCGGACCCAATACTGGAGGGATGGGGGCGGTATCGCCCGTGCCCTTCGCCGATCGGGATTTCATGCAAAAGGTGCACGATCGTGTGGCCGCACCCACCATCCGAGGCCTGAAGAAGGATGGTATTCGGTACAGCGGGTTCTTGTTCATGGGGCTGATGAACGTGAACGGCGAACCCTACGTGATCGAGTATAACGTCCGCCTCGGTGATCCCGAGACCCAGGCCATCCTACCGCGCTTGCGCAGCGACCTGCTCGACCTCTTCGAGGGGATCGCTTCCGGCACCCTCAGCGAACGCCATGTGGATGTGGACGACCGTACCGCGGTTAGCATCGTGCTGGCCAGCCAGGGCTATCCCGATACGTTCGCCACGGGCAAGGCCATCGTGGGCCTGGACCTGGTGCGCGAAGCCTATGTGTTCCAAAGTGGAACCGCGATGAAGGAGGATCGCCTAGTGACCGCTGGCGGGAGGGTGCTTACCGTCACCGCTTTCGGTAAGGATCTGGAACACGCTATTCTGGCGGCACAACGCTCGGCCGCCCTCATCGAATACGAGGGGAAATACCTGCGACCGGATATCGGTTTCGACCTGGTGAAACAGCCTTCCACCAAACAAACCCCACCGGTGGAGCGCTAAGCCAGGGTGCCGTCCTGCTTGGCCTTGCGGTTGTAGCGGCCTTGGAGCATCAGCCAGTAGACCAGGCCGAACCCCAACAACAAGCTGATCAACGTGACAGGTACCCAGCCCATCCAAGCCAGGACGCTCAACGCTGATTCGAGGAAGTGGCCGAGGGCGAATACGATCTTTTGCATCGTCGGTTGGGGTGAGACCCGCCAAAGATAGACAGCCTACCGGAACCGCCAGTTCATGCTTGTCCGCATCTTCCGAAGCAATCAACCCGGGGTATTGGTCCTGTTGGCCCTGCTGGTGCCCGCTTTGTTCCTGAAGCATTGGCTGGCTGCCCCGCCCGACCTTTCCTCCGGCATGCCGTTGGCACGGGTTTTCATGGCCCTGTTCCAGCAGGTACCGTGGGCCTACGGCACGATGGTGGCCCTATGTGTCGCTTCGCTGGCCATCTTGGTGTCGGTGGTGATGAACGAAGCGGAGCTCACCGATCGGCGGAACCACCTGCCCATCCTGCTGGTCCCGTTGGCGCTGGCCCTTACCGTCCCCCCCGGTGGTGCGGGTGCCGCCTTCTTTGGGCTCCCCTTTGTGATGTGGGCGATGCAGCGCACCTGGAGCATCAGTAGTGGCGGTACGGCGTTGGGGGCCCTTTTCGATGCCGGGCTGTTGTTGGGGGTCGCCGTTCTCTTCCACGTGCCCTACGCGTTCGTGCTCGTGGTGGTGTGGTCCTCGGTCTCGGTGATCAGGCCCTTTCAGTGGCGGGAGTACTTATTGCCCGTGCTTGGCTTGGCCTTGGTGTGCTACTTGGGATGGGGCGTGATGCGCTTGACGCACCTGCCCGTTCAGGCCCCACTGCGTACGGTGGTGGGTTCCACCATCGGTCTGGGCCAGATGCCGCGCGGTCATGGCTGGTCGCTCGCCTTGTTGTGCGTGCCGCTACTCCTGGTCTCGGCCTTGCGTTTCATGCAGCAATACGACCGGGGTGTGGTACGCGAACAGAACGTTCGTAGTGCCTTCATCGCTTTCGGCCTCACCATGGGCCTGCTCGGTGCGTTGGTGCGCTGGATCACAGGGGTGTTCCCGGCGGTGTTCGTGGCGTTGCCCCTGGCCATGCTGGCCACCTTCGGGCTTCTGGGGCAACGCAAGGCCTGGCTGGGGGAGCTGGCCGTGGGTTGTTTGCTGCTCCTGGCGTTATGGATCCAGTACGCTCCAGGCTGATCCTCCCGCGTACCTTCGCGCCGCATCGGGCCCAACACCCCCATGCCCCTCCATCAGATGAAATTCGGCGTCGTCACTTTTCCGGGCTCCAACTGCGATGAGGATATGATCCATGTGCTGGGCACCACCATGGGGCGGCCTGTGGAGCGGCTCTGGCACAAGGAGCATGACCTGAAGGGGGTGGACATGGTGGTGCTCCCCGGAGGCTTCTCCTACGGAGACTACCTCCGCAGCGGGGCCATCGCCCGGTTCTCGCCCATCATGCAGGAGGTGGCGGCCCATGCGAAACGGGGTGGGCTGGTGTTCGGCGTGTGCAACGGGTTCCAAGTGCTGTGCGAAGCGGGTTTGGTACCAGGCGCCCTGTTGCACAACGAAGGGCAGAAGTTCGTGGCCCGCAACACCTTCATCCGGCCTGCCACCCGCCAGACCGTGCTCACCAGCGCGGTGCCCGATCGCGCGTTGAAGATCCCCATCGCCCACGGCGAAGGCCGCTATCACGCCGATGCCGCCACGCTGAAAGCCTTGAAGGATAATGATCAGGTGCTCTTCCGTTATTGCGATGCGGATGGGAAGGTCACGGATGCGGCGAATCCCAACGGCAGCAAGGACAACATCGCCGGTGTGTGCAATAAGGGGCGTAATGTGTTCGGGATGATGCCGCACCCGGAAAGGGCCGCCGATGAGCGGCTCGGTAATACGGACGGTCGCGCCCTCTTCGAATCTCTGTTGAAGGAGGTTCTGGCCTGACCCTTTTTGCGATTGCGCGTTCCTTCTGCGCGGCGCCCGCTGTTCTTGTACGCGAGCACGCGATCCGCCTGAACCATTTGGACCGAGGTCTGGTCCGCCCACCACCTGTGCGCTGCGCGGGCAGGATAGCTTGCCTTCAGGGTATCAAAGGCTGAACCATGGGGCGCAGGGACCGCACCCGGGATGGATCGATGGTGATGGCCTGGTTCCGCGATCCATCCCCTTTCCACCCCACCAGTTCGTGACCTTCCGCCGGGGTGAACACCACCCGCAGCGGAATGCCGTTGAAGCCGATCACCTCGTTGGGACCGGGTGATAGCGCCAGATCCTCGATCCTCAACGTGCCTTGCGCGGTGTCCGGTACTTCGATGATGGTCCTGCGCAACTTCCGTCCGGTGGCCCGGCTGAGGTGTTCGGTCAGGTGGCCGGGGCGATCATGGATGAATGTCCGTAAGGCCCGGTGCGAGGTCGAGGGGTCGGGTCTTTCCATCTCATCCTGCCAGCGTTCGTGGTCGGCGTACAGCTGAGCCTGATGGCTGGTGAACAGGCTGTCGGCCAACGCCATGGCATGGCTGGGGGAGAGCGCGGTGGCCAGCAGAGCGCTCATGCGTGCCAGCAGTTTCGCCTGCAATTCGGGGTGCTTGAGGAACTGAGGGATGTAGGGGGTCTCTGCGGCGGTGCCTGCGGCCATGCGCTCCACACTGTTCTCCGCGGCGGGCGCCCAAAGGTCCATGTCGTACATCACCCAGCGCCAGCGGCCATTGGGCTGCCGAGGTCGGTAGCACCGTACGTTGAGGTCGTGGTCGGCTCGACCGGTCCAGAGGTCCAGGCAGGCCAGGTCGGTGAGGTTGTCCAGGTCCATGTATCGCGCCAGCGTGTCCAGCGGTGCCAGATGCATCAACAATGCCACGCTGGCCTTGAAATGGGTGTCGCTCCCCGACCGCACCACGGCTGCGGGGCCTTCCAGCACATCCACCGCTTCGCTCCCGCTGATGTGCTTCAACCATTGCGCATCCTTGGGTGGCATCCAGCGGTACAGGCCCCAGTACCGACCGTTGAGGTACAATGGCATCGGGTGCGAGGGCTGCACATCCACGCGCAGACCGTGGTCGCGCACCAAGACCTCCATGAACCGGTTGCGTAGGAAACTGTTCGGGCCCGCATCGGCGCGCAGGATGCCTTCTTGGAAGTGCTCGCGGTCGTTCAACCGAAGGCCTTTCACCGGACTGTCGTAACGGTCGCGTGCGTGCAATTTGAAGGAACGCTTCGCCAAACTACGTGTACCGCTGCCGTGGATGCTGATGCCGATCGGAATGGGGACCTCTTCACTACCATTGAACTTCACCATGGCCAGCCGTTCCCACGCTCGGCCCCTGCGGCTGAAGTTGGCCAGCACGCCCTCCACGTTGATGCCGCTGCTGTCGTCGGAAAGGCCGGCCTGGTCCATGGCGATGGTGATGCCATCCTGGGGCGCAGTGCCACGGTGGTAGGTGGAGCAGAATTCCTTGCTCGGCAGTCGGCCTTCGGCGAATGCCCGTGCCCGCACCACCAGGTCGCGGTCCACCACGATCGGTGCGGTGTACGGCTCACCGTGCGTGATGGTGGGTTCGGTGCCATCGGTGGTGTACCGAATGGTGGCACCGTCCTCGGCGGACAGGGGCAGCACGGTACCCGTGCCGAGGAGCGTGGTATCGATCACGGGTGTGGCGGTGCGCCCATGCACGGGTCGGGTACCAAGATTGGGTGCGCCCAGTGTGGCCGTGTCGAAGAAGCTCCACGCGGTGGCATGGCCATCGGTGAGGCGGCCCACACTGAGGTCGCCAGCCATGGCCGGGTAGGTGAACACGTCCAGTACCGTTGTTCCATCGGCCGCGATCAAGAGCAGCGTGCCACCCTTGCGCGGTAGGGTGAAGCCCACGTGGTCCGGGCCCAGGTCGGGGCGGCCATCGAACCAGAGGACCAGGTGCCCTTGAGGGGCGATGTTCAGAGGGCCTTGCAGGACATGCATACGGCCCACCACGGCGAAACGCAGGCCTTCAACGTTGATGGTGGCGGTGGTCGGATTAAAGAGCTCCACCCAATCGGGAGTGCTGCCGTCCGCGGCCACGTACGTGTTGCGGTTGGCGGCCTGTAGCTCGTTGATCACCACGTTGTTCTGTGCCCCGGCGGACAGGGCCAGAGCGCACAGTGTGATGGACCAAGGGGCTTTCACCGGCCGAAATTAGGGAAGATGAGGTGCGGATCCGAACCAACGGCATTGCACAGGGCGCGATCGCAGGTTCCAACGCGCGGTGCCATGGTATGGCCGTGCCGAGCCTTGTGCGCAGGCCGGCATAGACAGGGAAGGGCTTCCGGACCTGTGGGCGCGTTGTGCGTTAATAGGTTGCCCGCAGTGTTGGGCCGCTGGCGATGCAGGTGAAATGGCGCGATCCGCGTTCAGTGATGCTGTAGGCCACAGTGCTCGCCGGCCCATTCGATCTCGATGGTGGCGTGGTGGATCCCCATCTCTTGCAACGTGCGACGTGCGGCCGCCTTGGTGGCCAGCGCTTCCTGGAGGTCCACGTCGGCCACAACGAGATGAACGGTATGGATGATGAAGCTGCCGTCCAAGGTCCAGGTGTGTTGGTCGTGGATGTCGGTGATGTGCGGCAGTGCCAACAGTCGGGAACGCACCGCTTGCATGTCGATGGAGGAGGGGATGCGCTGCATGAGGATCCCCGTGCCCTTGCGGAAGGTGCCGATGGCATTGTACAGGATGAAGCCGCTGATGGCCACACTGAGCATGGGATCCACGATGGCCCAGCCCGTGAAATGGATCACGATGCCGCCGATCAGCACCGCGGCCCAGCCGAGCACGTCCTCGAGCAGGTGCAGGTAGGCTCCTCGCTCGTTCATGGTGCCCCCGCCGTGCAACCGCCATGCGGCGAAGCCGTTCATGGCCAGGCCGAACAAGGCGATCCCGATCATGCCGGTGGCGTGTGGCTCGGCGGGGGCCCAGAGCTTGGGCACGCTCACCACCAACATGCCGATGGCACCGGCGATGAGCACCACGCTCGTGAGCCATCCGCCCAGCATGCTATACCGTCCGTACCCATAGCTGTATCGGGCGTCGCGCCCCTTGGTGGCCACGCGTTG
>CAUJED010000017.1:0-4513 GCA_963169535.1 Bacteroidota bacterium
ATCGCATTCCATGTGACCCAGGCCACAGCGGCCCTGGTGCGCGAATGCGATGATGCCGTCACCCATACGGTGACACAGGTCCGACCTTTCGCGACCTCCCTCCTTTCCTCTTCTCAACCCGATCCCATTCCCATGATCGAACGGATCATCCATCTATCCATACGCCACAAGGCAGCTGTCGGCGTAGGGATCCTCGTACTCATCATCGGTGGCGTGCTCGCCTTCCGAAGTCTGCCCGTGGACGCCGTGCCGGACATCACGAACAACCAGGTACAGGTGATCACGCTGGCACCCACGCTCGCCACGCTCGAGGTGGAACGCTTCGTGAGCTATCCGTTGGAGCAGGCCCTCGCCAGCCTCCCGCGCATGATCGAGCTGCGCAGCATTTCGCGCTTCGGCCTCAGTCAGGTCACGGTCGTTTTCGAGGACGGCATGGACACCTACCTGGCCCGACAGCTGGTGAACGAGCGCATCCAAGGGCTCGCCACCACCATGCCACCCGGTGTGGAGGCACCTTTCCTGGCACCGATGAGCACGGGCCTTGGTGAGGTGTTCCAATACGTGGTACGCGCGGACAGCGCCCACCAACATGCGTTCAACGCCATGCGGCTGCGTGAACTTCAGGACTGGGTGATCGGCAGGCAACTGCTCGGGATCCCCGGCGTGGCGGAGATCAACGGTTTCGGCGGACAGTTGAAACAGTTCGAGGTATCCGTGGACCCGGTGCGATTGAACGGGATGGGCATCAGCTTAGGCGGATTGATCGATGCCCTTGAACGCAACAATGCCAATACCGGTGGCGCCTACATCGAACACGCCAACAATGCCTACTTCATCCGCGGCGTGGGCCTCGCGACCAGCTTGGAGGACCTGGGGCGCATCGTAGTTGACACACCGAAGGAAGGAGCCCCCGTGCTGGTGCGCGATGTCGCGACCGTACGGCTGGGTGCTGCGCCCCGTTATGGTGCCATGACGCGCGACGGCGAAGGTGAAGTCGTGGGCGGCATCGTGATGATGTTGAAGGGAAGCAACGCCAGTGCCGTCGTGAGCGCGGTGAAGGAACGGCTGGACGTGATCCGCAACGGCCTTCCGGACGGTGTTGTGATCGAACCCTTCCTGGACCGCGCCGATCTGGTGGACCGCTCGATGCACACGGTAAGGAACAACCTGCTCGAGGGCGCCTTGATCGTGATCCTCGTGCTGGTGGTCTTCCTCGGCCAGTTGCGTGCGGGCCTCATCGTGGCCAGCGTGATCCCATTGAGCATGCTCTTCGCCATCATCCTCATGCGCCTCACCGGTGTGACCGGCAACCTGATGAGCCTCGGAGCGATCGACTTCGGACTGGTGGTGGATGGCGCGGTGATCATCGTGGAAGCCGTGCTCTTCCGCATGCACCACCTGCCCAAGCGCGATGGGCTGCTGCCGCGAAAAGAGATGGACGACGAGGTGGAACATGCTGCAGGGCGCATGATGAGCGCCGCCACCTTCGGCCAGCTGATCATCCTGATCGTCTACATCCCGATCCTCGCCCTCAGTGGTGTAGAAGGCAAGATGTTCCGACCCATGGCCCTTACCGTGGTGTATGCCATCATCGGCGCGATCGTGCTCAGCCTGACCTATGTGCCGGTGATGAGCAGCTTGTTCATTCCCCGACGCACCGGCCCGAGCGTCACCATCAGCGACCGCATGATGGACCGCCTGGCGAAGGCCTACGCACCAATGCTGGAAAGAGCCCTTCGCCATACGCGGATCGTTCTCGGCACGAGCGTGGCCCTGCTCGCGGCGGCGGTCTTCGCCTTCACCCGGATGGGCGGCGAATTCATCCCCCAACTCGAAGAGGGTGACTTCGCCTTCCACAGCATCCTGCCCATGGGCGCCTCGCTAACCGCAAGTCTGGAGAACAACGAACGCGTCGAACGCATCATCAAACAGTTCCCCGAAGTGAAGGACGTGGTGAGCAAGACGGGCACCGCCGAAGTGCCGACCGACATCATGAGCGCCGAGATGACCGACGTGCTGATCCTGCTCCACGACAAGAAGGAATGGACCACCGGTCGCGGCTATTGGGAACTCGCCGACACGATGATCAAGGCCCTGAAGCACATTCCGGGCGTGTACTTCGAGATCAACCAGCCGATCCAGATGCGCACCAATGAACTGATGACGGGTGTCCGCCAGGACATCGCCATGAAGCTTTACGGCCCTGACATCGACACGCTCCTGCACTACGCCGGACAGGTGGCCTTGGCGGTATCGGACGTTCCTGGCGCCGGCGAACCAGCGATCGAGCGGGTGGAAGGCACACCCCAGATCACTATCACCTACGACCGGGAACGACTGGCCATGATGGGTGCCGATGTGGCCGATATGAACCGTGTGGTCCGCGCAGCGTTCGCCGGGGAACCAGCTGGTGCCATCTACGAAGGCGAACGTCGCTTCGATGTGGTGGTGCGGGCGGACAGCACGCGCAGGAGCAGCCTCGCGGACGTCGCTTCGCTCTATGTCAACACGCGGGATGGTCGCCCCATCCCCTTGGACCAGGTGGCCGAGGTGGCCTTCGTTCCCACGCCGGCGCAGATCACACACGAGAACGCGCAACGCAGGATCTACGTGGGCGTGAACGCACGCGGCCGCGACGTGGAGGGCCTGGTGACGGACATGCAGGCCCGTGTGAAGGAGAAGGTGAAGCTGCCGCCCGGTTACTTCCTGGAGTTCGGCGGTCAGTTCCAGAACCTGCGCGAGGCCAAGGCCCGCCTCAGCATCGCCTTGCCCGTGGCCCTGCTGCTGATCCTCCTGTTGTTGTGGACCACCTTCCGGTCCCTGCCCGATGCGCTGCTGATCTACACCGCGGTACCACTGAGCGCGATCGGTGGTGTGGCCGCCTTGCTGCTGCGCGGCATGCCCTTCAGCATCTCCGCCGGCGTGGGCTTCATCGCCCTCTTCGGCGTGGCCGTGTTGAACGGTATGGTATTGATCGGCACCTTCCGCGACCTGGCGGCGCAGGGCATGGGCGTGGTGGAACGCGTTCGGCATGGCACCGCAACGCGCCTGCGTCCCGTGCTGATGACCGCCTCCGTGGCCTCGCTCGGCTTCCTGCCCATGGCCCTGAGCAACGGTGCCGGCGCGGAGGTGCAACGGCCACTTGCCACGGTGGTGATCGGCGGATTGATCACCGCCACCATCCTCACCCTCCTGGTGCTGCCCGTGATGTACGTGCTCTACCACCGCCGCGAACTGCGCATCAAGGGAGCCACAGCCGCCATGACGATCGCCTTCCTGGTGCTTACCAGTTCCACGCAGGCACAGGTCCAACAGGTGGATCTGGAGCAGGCCCTGCGCATGGCCGGTACGAGCGCGCCCGCCCTACTCGCGGCGAATGCCGAAGCGGAACGGATGGACGCGCTCCGTGGGGCAGCAAGCGAGATCCCACGCACGGAGGTGACGTACATGCGCGGTCAGTACAATGCGTACACGCGTGACGACAACAACATCACCGCGGTGCAGACGATCCCCTTCCCCACGTTGATGGGGGCCCGCGCCGGGAGTGCCAGAGCCGAAAGTGATCTCGCGCAAAGCCAGCGTGATCTCGTCGGAACGGACGTGGACTGGAAGGTCCGCGCGGCATACGATCGCCTGCAATACCTCCACGCGCTCGAGGCCTGGTTGATGCGCGAGGACAGCACCTGGCAGGAATTGGCGCGGGTCACAACGCTGCGCGCCAGCACGGGAGATGTTCCACCGATCCAACAGGCCACGGCTGAAGCCCGAGCCGGCCGTTCGAGGGACGAACTCCAACGCCACCGCAACCTGCTCGATGCCGAACGCACCGCCTTCGGAGGTCTTCTCGGGCTCGACACACCGGCGGATGTGATCCCTGCACCTTTCATTCCGCTCACCACCACACCGGTCGATACCAGTGTCGTCGTTGGCCCGGAACTGGAGGTCCTGCACCAACGGATCACGGCAGCGGAACAGGCGCATCGGGTGGAACGCAACAGCCTACTGCCCGACCTGATGGTGGGCTACTTCAACCAGACCTTGATCGGGGCACCGCTGGATGCGGAAGGCACACGTCTCGCCGGCCCCAGGGATCGATTCCAGGGCTTCCAGCTTGGCGTGTCGCTGCCCTTGTGGGCTCGGCCGCAAGTGGCGCGCAACCGGGCAGCCGGACTCCAGGAAGAAACCGCGCGACATGCCCTGGCCGAAGGCGAACGCCAGTGGCGCATGGAGGTCGCCAGTGCCTACCAACGCATCGCGAGCGACCATGCCACCATCACCTGGTATCAGGATGAAGCACTGCCCAACGCGGAACGCATCCTAAGCACATCCACCATGGCCTTTGGAACGGGCGATATCGCCCATGCCGAACACGTGCTCAACCTCCAACAAGCACTCTCCATCCACCGTGGATACATCGACCTGGTCCACGACCACAACAGCAACGTCCTCCTTCTCCAACGCCTCACCGCCCACTGATCCTCACGGACATGAACAAGTTCCTTCCACTCACCTT
>CAUJED010000018.1:0-37063 GCA_963169535.1 Bacteroidota bacterium
TGGACCTCATGAACCAGCGCCATGCTTTCCTGGATGCCATCGAGTTCTTCGTGCTCGACGAAGCTGACCGCATGCTGGACATGGGCTTCATCCACGATGTGAAGAAGGTGATCGCCAAGCTGCCACAGAAGCGGCAGACGCTCTTCTTCAGTGCCACCATGCCCCCGGAGATCGCCAAGCTGGCCAACAGTATCCTCACGGATCCCATCAAGGTGGAAGTGGCACCCGTGAGCAGCACGGCCGATACCATCGACCAGAGCATCTTCTTCGTGGTCCGCACGGATAAGAACAAACTGCTACTGAGCCTGCTTGAAGGGGACACCATCCGCGAGGCGCTGATCTTCACCCGCACCAAGCACGGCGCGAACAAGGTGGCCAAAGTGCTCACGCAAGCCGGTCATGCTTCGGAAGCCATCCACGGCAACAAGAGCCAAAGCGCGCGCCAGAACGCCTTGAAAGGCTTCAAGGAAGGCAAACTCCGCGCACTCGTCGCCACCGACATCGCAGCACGTGGCATCGACATCGACGGCCTTACGCACGTGATCAACTTCGACCTGCCGAACGTGCCCGAGACCTATGTACACCGCATCGGTCGTACCGGTCGCGCCGGAGCCAGTGGCAAGGCCCTCTCCTTCTGCGACCACGAGGAGAAGGAATACCTGCGCGACATCACCCGCCTGATCAAACGCGACATCCCCGTGGTGGCCGAACATCCCTTCGTGATGGTGGGCGGCCCCAAGAAGGCCGAACCCGAGGTTCGCGAACCCCGACAACCACGTGGTCCAGGCCGCGGTGGTCGCCAGGGACAAGGGCAACGCCAGCCGCATGCAACACGGGCACAAGGCGAAGGGCAACAACGCAACGGTGGCCGCAACCAGCCCCGCCGCGATGATCGGGGGCCGCGCGAACAACGCCCGCAACCAGCACGCGCCGAACGTCCGGTCAATGCCGAACAGCCGCGCACCGAACAACCGACCCGACGCGAAGAAGGCCAGCGCAATGCCCCCCGACCGCAACATGGGCAACGCGACCAGCGCCCCCGGCCGGAAGGCCAACGCCGCGGTGGCCAGGACCAGCGCCCGCCACGCGAAGGCCAGCAGAACCGTCCACAGGGCGATCGCAAACCGCAGCACGATGGTCAACACGCACCTGCCCGTAACGACCGCGGCCCACGGCGGGAGGACAAGCCACGTGAGCAACGTGCGGACAACCGCGAGCCTCGCCCACAACAGGAACGCAGGCACAACCCGGCCAAACCGGACTACGCCGCCATGACGAAGGAGCTCTTTGGCGAGGAGGCAGCGCGTGAAACCGAGAAGAAGAAGGAGGAAGTCAAGAAGAAAGGATTGCTCGGCCGTCTATTCGGGCGTTGATCAAGGTGCTCCCGTCAAAAAGGAAAGGCCGGGCTCACGCCCGGCCTTTCGCTTATCGGACGGCTTCGCTCAGGACCGCACGGCGATCGGCTCCGACTCCACCACCGTAGGCTTTCCGAACTGTCCGCTGGCCCGCAACTCCTCCTGCAACTGCTGGCTGGTCTTTCCCGTGCCATCGTGGCGCCAGCCGGGAGGGCCGAAGATGTACATCAGCTTGTTCTTCAGCCCAGGGGCCTGCTTCACATCGCGCCAGATCTCCTGGAACTCGAAGATATTATGGGTGATGGGGTTGTTGGTGCCGGGATCGTGGCTGATACCGAACTTGGGGACAATGCCTTTGATCGGCTTCTGCCACGTGTTGTACAGGCGATCCCAAAAGGTGAAGATGCCACCGTGGTTGCGATCCAGGTACTCGGTGTTGCAGCTGTGGTGCACCACATGCACGTGGCTGGAGTTGAAGATGTTCTCCAACCAACCGTAGGAAGGCACCAGCTGCGAATGCAAGGTGAACTGGTAGAACGCGTTCACGATGAGGCACGTGGCGATCATGATGGGTTCGAAGCCCACCAACGGCATCCACAGCCAATAGATCGGTTTCACCAAGGTGATGAACCAGCCGTTGCGGATGCTGATCGTGAGGTTGTACATCTTGCCGCTGTGGTGCGGAAGATGTGCGGCCCACAGCACACGCACATTGTGCGCCAACCGGTGGTGCCAGTAGAAGTTGTGGTCGTCGGCGATGGCGCAGAGGATCCAGATATACCAAGCGAAGCCCAGCGTGGAGTACCCCAGGTACTGCTCACGGAAAGGCTCGGCCCAGGTGAAGAGGAACATGTACAACGTGATCTCGAACACGTTGGTGATCACCCGGATGATGGTGGCGCCGATGCCGATCACGAACCCCGACCAGCTCTCCTTGAGGTCGAACAGATGTTTGGCGTTGATGTATTCCAGGATGATGAGCGCCAGGAACACGGGGTACACGTACTTGATGCCGATGCCTTCGATGGCCAGTTCGGGCATCTGTGCTTTCATGTCCAGCCAAGCCTGGATCGGGTTGAAACTCATGGGGTGCCACCTGCGGTGAATAGCGCGGGCAGCCAAATGTATCCAAGTCGACCTTGCCAGCACGGTACGCCGCCATCTTTGTACCATGTCCCGCGTCCTTTCACTTCCCCTGTTGCTGGCCGGTGTTGCATCCATCGCCCAACCGGGCATCAACGGCCCCCTTACCGGGCCGCCGGAACTGATGGAGATCACCGTTTGGATGCAATGCCACGGCCCCTGCCAGACATACATCACCTACTGGCCCACCACCGACCCCGCGAACACGCAACGAACGACCGTACAGGCCTCCGACCCGGAGCGTGGCCACGCCATGGAATTCCGCCTCGGGCCCTTGCTGCCCGGTACCGAGTACCGCTATGCCGTGGCGATGAACGATGGCCGCACCCCGCCGAAGGACACCCTCTCGTTCCGCACCCAGACCCTGTGGAAGCACCGGACAGACCCGCCTCCGTTCAAGTTCGCCATGGGGAGCTGTGCGTACATCAACGAACCCGCCTACGACCGGCCGGGACGTGCCTACGGCGGCCATTACGGCATCTTCGACGCCATCGCCGATCAACGGCCGGACCTGATGCTCTGGCTCGGCGATAACGTGTACCTACGCGAACCCGACTGGGGCAGCCGCAGCGGTTTCCTCCATCGGTACACACATACCCGATCCACCCCCGAGCTGCAACGGCTGCTACGCTCCACCGCACACGCCGCCATCTGGGACGATCACGACTTCGGACCCAACGACGGCGATGCCTCCTTCGTGGGATCGGCCCTTTCGCGCGAGGTCTTCGATCTGTTCTGGCCCAACCCCACCAACGGTGTGCCCGGCGTGGAGGGTTCCACCACCATGTTCAGCTATTACGATGCGGACTTCTTCCTGATGGATGATCGCACCTTCCGCGTACCAGGCCATGTGAAGACCGCCTCGCCCGCCATGCTCGGCAGCGCACAGCTCGATTGGCTCATCCGCGCACTGCGCTACAGCAAGGCCACCTTCAAGTTCGTGGCCATCGGCAGCCAGGTCCTCAACACCGGCGCGGTGTACGAGAACTACAGCACCATGCCCCAGGAACGCGACGAACTGCTCCGGCGGATCGAAGAGGAAGGGATCAGCGGTGTGATCTTCCTCACCGGCGATCGGCATTTCACCGAACTCAGTGCCTTGAAGCTGAAGGATGGCCGCACCCTCTACGATCTCACCACCTCGCCCCTGACCTCGGGGCCCTACTCCCCCAAGGAGACCAACGCCCTCCGCGTGGAGGGCACCCTGGTGGGCGAACGCAACTTCTCCACCATCGAAGTGAACGGCCCAACTGGTGCACGCACCTTGCTGATCCGGGTCTTCGACGGAACCGGAAAGCAGCTATGGGAACGTGCCATCAAGCCAGACTGAGCGCTCGGAACCCCGTTGCGGAGCGAGGAGTGGTCCATCAGCCGTTGAAGCGACCGTGGTGCACCAGTTCCCCCAAGGGACGACGGGCGCTGTGGCGCAACTCACGCTCCTTGAGTTCCATCGGCAACTGATCGGCATCACCCGGGAAGCCCAGCACCAACACGCTCACCAGGTCCAACGCTTCGGGTATGTTGAAGGCCGTACGTACGGCAGCATTGCGGAAACCGCCGAGAATGTGAACCCCCATGCCCAACGCCGTGGCCTGCGCCGTGAACTGGGCCGTGGCCAACCCCGTGTCGTGCCAGGCATGGAAATTCTCCTGCCCGTTGCGGCTCAACGTGCGATGGGCCATGGTCAGGATCAACACCGGAGCCTTGTGCGCCCATACCTGATTGCTGGGGTTCAGCGTATCGAGGAGGGCCGCATGGCCCGGGCCACCACGCCTGGTGACCAGAAAGCGCCAGGGTTGTTCATTCATACTACTGGGCGCCCAACGCGCGGCCTCCAACACCAATTCCAGCTCCTCGTCCGTGACCACCCGATCACTGAATGCCCGCGGGCTGTAACGACCGTTCAGGATGCGATGCACTTGGTGCGTGCTTCGTCGGAGTTGCCCGAGGCTCATCGCGCGGTCACATCGAAGGTGAGCTCCACTGTATCGGAGATCACCTTGTCCCCGATGTCGGGAAAGAAGGTGCCCGACCGGTACTTGACCTCGTATTGAGCCCGATCGAACGACAGGGTGGCGGCCGCCCTGGCCTTCCCGCCTTCCATCCAGAAGATGCAATCGAAGGTATTGGGCTTGGTGATGCCCTTGATGGTGAGGTCGCCGGTGACCTTGTAATTCGGACGCCCGGGCACCGCGTCGGCGATCGCTTCCACCTTGGTGGCCTTGAACGAGGCCGTAGGATGGTTCTCCACATCGAAGAAATCACCGCTCTTCAGGTGCTTCACCAGCCGCTCGTTCATGCCCTGTTCCGTAATGTCCGTACACGTGATCCCATTCATATCCATCACCACCTCGGCACCGACCAGGGCCTGCGCATCAACAGCGATGGTCCCACCCTTCAACGCAACACGCCCCGTGTGGTCGCTGGTCAGTTTGTGCGCGGTCCAGAACAGTTTGCTCTCGGCCACATCCACGGTTCTCGAGGTTTGGGCGTACCCCTGCAAGGTGAGTAGGAGTGCGGCGGTAGCTAAGAGTCGTTCCATCATCAATTCCGTTGTGTGCGTGTTCCGCGGCCGGTCAGGTTCAACCGCGCCAAGTGTCCAACATACGGTTCAGTTCCGCGGCTTCCGTCTCGGTGATGCGTTCCAATGTGTCCGATTCCATGGTTCGCACCCGCTCGTCGATCCGCTGGAGCAGGTCCAACCCTTTGCGGCTGATCCGGACATAAACCACGCGTCGATCCGCCTCGCAGCGCTCCCGCTCCACCAATCCCTTGGCGATGAGCTTATCGGTCAACCGCGTGGCGTTGGGCGAACGGTCGATCATCCGTTCCTTCACACAGTGCATGTTCATACGGTCCTGGGCTCCACGCAGGATCCGCAGGATGTTGTACTGCTGTGGGCTGATGTCGAACGGCTTGAACAATTCGACCTGTCGGCTCTTGAACCAGCCGGCGGTGAACATGATGTTCAACATCGCCTTCTGCCTTTCACTCTCGAACCGGCTTTTCAACTCCTCATCGATCCGCGCCATGGCAGGCAAAGGTACGCATTATTCTCCATGGTGAATTTCGCCACTGACCTTCGGTAGCCTACCGAGCAACAGATCGGTGCCGTGCCGGTCGCCAAACCATGGTCATGTGGACCCTCAGGAACCGGATGCGATACTTTTACACCCGTACGAAACCGTCCCATGCGCTACCCCACTCTGCTGCTTTGCACCACGCTGCTGGCCGC
Source organism: Bacteroidota bacterium (assembly GCA_963169535.1). Classification (GTDB taxonomy): domain Bacteria; phylum Bacteroidota; class Bacteroidia; order Flavobacteriales_F; family PHOS-HE28; genus PHOS-HE28. The sequence goes on from CAUJED010000018.1 coordinate 5,734, forward strand.
CTGCACCACCACGGAGCCCAACAATACCACGCCCCCCCCCACGCCCGCCCCATCGTCCAGTACGAGCTCCACGGTCTCCACCACCTCCGAGCGCGACAGTTGGCAAATGCCGCAGGAGGTGTTCATGCTCATGGGCAATGACCTCCGTGGCCGTACCATCGCGGACCTGGCCGCAGGCGATGGCTATTTCACCTTCAAGCTGATCGAGGTGGGGGCCAATGTGATCGCCATCAGCGACGACCAGCGCCAGATCGATGCGATCGAAACGCGCAAGCAGGAGATGAAGCTGGGCGATGATCGTCTGCGCACCCGGCTCGCGCCCAAAGGCCAGGCGGGGCTGGCACCCGAGGAGGTCGATGCCTGCCTCCTCGTGCATAGCTACGTGAGCATTCCGGACAAGAAGACCTACCTGCAACAGGTGTATGCAGGAACAAAGATGCCCAAGCCCCTGTTCATTCTCGAATGGCTCAATACCGAAACTCCGATCGGCCCGCCGATGACGGATCGGATCTCCAGTGATCGCATCATGGACGATGTGGGGCTGGCCGGATACACCGATGTAGGCGCCTACTCCACCAAGATCCCCAACCAAGTGTTCCTCTTCGCCTCCTACCAGACCGGGCTGGGCGATGAAACACAAGGCATGGATCCTGCGCAACTAATGGGGCAGTGATACCCTTGGGACTTCCAGTACCCGCCGATCCACTTGCTCTCACCGAGCGACCCGCTCCGTAGGCCCTGCGCGCGACAAGTCTCCCGTATCGGCCGGTGGTTCGGATCGCCGCACCTCCTCGGCCGTTGTTGAATGTCCTAGGTCCTGCATAGTGTGGTGTCCCCTAAGTTGGTTAACTGAAGATCTGCCCCTATTTCGTCTTCATGCAAGGCGGAACATGCGCGGCGTAGCGGGCGCTACGGCGAAATGTTCCAACACAGCAGGAAGGCGAAAGAGGGTCGGAGATGGTTAATGAACTTAGGGGACAGCACACTAGGGTTCGCCTCAACGCGGTAACCATTTCACATCCTCGCCGGGCTGGATGGCCACGCCTTTGTATCCGGTGAACAGGTTGGCCCAAAGCACTTTGGACCAGGCGTACATCACTGGTGCCGTGACCAGGAACGCGCCCAACAACGCGAGCAAGCGTGTGGTGGGCGAACTGTTCGGAAAGAGCACCACCATGGCCACGTACACCGATACCCCGAGCGCTACGGACAGGGCATAGCTCACGTACATACCGCCGTAGTAGAACCCGGGTTCCGGCTCGAACTTGCGGCGGCATACGCTACAGGCTTCGAGCAGATCACCGGTATGGGAGAGGTCGTAGGGATTGCGGGTGACGAAGAAGTCGCCCTCATGACAATGCGGGCATTTCCGATTGATGACACTATAAAGTTTGGAGCCCTTCTTCAGCATGGCACAAAGGTAGATCGGCATGCACGCTGGGGCGGGAAAAGACCACCGATGTGCGCTGGGCCGCTCACTTCAACTTGTCCGCGAACACCTTGCGGAACTTGTCCAGCTTCGGGCGTATCACCATTTGGCAATAGCCCTGCTCGCCGTTCTGGGCGTAGTAGTCCTGGTGGTAATCCTCTGCCGCGTAGAATGCCGTGGCCGGGACGATCTCGGTGACCAACGGTGCCCGGAAAGCACCGCTGGCATCCAACTTCGCCTTGTACGCTTCGGCTATACGGCGTTGCTCGTCGGTATGGTAGAAGATCACCGATCGGTATTGCGTGCCCACATCGGCACCTTGGCGGTTCAGCGTAGTGGGGTCGTGGGTCTGCCAGAACACTTCGAGGATCGCGTCGTAGCCGATCACCTTCGGGTCGTACACCACACACGCCACTTCGGCGTGGCCGGTGGTGCCGGTGCACACTTCACGATAGGTAGGGTCCTTCACATGTCCGCCCATGTATCCGCTGGTCACGGTGTGCACGCCCTTGAGTTCCGTGAAGATCGCCTCCACGCACCAGAAGCATCCGGCACCGAGGGTGATGGTATCCAAGCTTGCGTCGACCATGGTGTTCATTTGAACGGGATCATGTGGTGTTGTGGATCGGGCCGTACCTCCGCTGCAGGCCACCCCGGCAAGGGCCAGGGAATACGCCGCCAGACGCGCCCCCCCTACGAAAAGCCTTCCGTCGTTGATCTTCATCCTGCTGGTGCCTCCCCCGGGCATCGACCGGAGACCACAAAGATCATTCCGCGAGCGATGCCGCCAACGCCTTGCCGATGCGCTCCACCACCCCCACCACCAGCGCATTGCCCATGAAGAATGCGCGCCACGCATCACTTACCCCGGCGGTGTGCCCATCCGGGAACATGGTGAGCCGCTCCAGCTCTACCGGAGTGAGGCGCCGGTAGCGCTTGCCATCCACGCAAACCACGTGCTTGAACCGCGATGCTCCGCGCCCCCCCTCGCCCGTGATGATGGTACGGGCCGGGCGGTCCAATGGGTCGGGGAACGCCATGGCGCCTTCGGAATACGCATAGCTGTGGCCGCCGGAGCTTGACCGTGCTTCACGTTTGGCCCCCTTCAGGTAGCGCCATTGTGGAAGTTCCTTGGCGGTGATGTAGTACTCGGCAGGGACTTCGCCCTCGGGTTGCAGGTGGTCGCCCAGGCTGGCCATCGGCCCTTCGTAGGCGGATCCCACGGTGCCGGTGAACACCATGCCGGCGATCATGACGCCCGCGTTCTTGAACGGCGACCGGCCTTTGCGCGCACCGAACTCCTTGGACAGCACATCCAATTCCTGCGCGATACTGAACTGGGAAAGACCGGTCTTCATCACGGCCGGAAAAGCCCGGGCCAACACCCCGTCATCGCAAAGCCACTGCGCCGGCAACGACTTCCGCAGTGCTTTGAACTGAGCGGTGCTCTTATGATAACCGAGGAGGAACACCCGGCGCCTACGCTGAGGCATGCCGTACTCCGCCGCGTTGATCACGCGCCACTCCACCGCATAGCCCAGTTGGTCGAGCGAGCGTAGCATCACACCAAGGTCGCGCCCGCGCTGGCCAACGGGCGAGCCCAACAGGCGATCCACGTTCTCCAACAGCAGATAACGCGGCTTGTTCTTCTTCTCTTGAAGGATGCGGTGGATCTGCCACCAAAGCACCCCCTTCTTACCCTGGAGCCCTTTGCTGTTCTTGAGCGTGCTGGCCACCGAGTAATCCTGGCACGGGAAGCCCCCCACCAACAGATCGTGATCGGCGATGGCCTTCGTCGCCACCGTGGCGATGTCCGCAACGGTATGATGCGCTGCGCCGAAGCGGTTCATGTACACCTCGGAGGCATGCTGCTTGCGCCGACCGGGCTCCCACTGGTTGCTGAACACCACCTCGAAGCCCATATCGCGGCCCGACGCCCGCTCCAGACCAAGCCGGAAACCACCCACACCAGCGAATAGTTCCGCCACGCGGACCACCTCCTTCGCCTTGCGTTTCGCCATTTCGGGGCCGAACATAGCGCCAGTTGTACCGCCATCCGGAGCCCTCCTTGCACGGACGTTAACCATGCGATGTGGATGGAGAACGCGCCGCACATTACTTTCGCACCGCTCTGCGGGAGTAGCTCAGTTGGTAGAGCATCAGCTTCCCAAGCTGAGGGTCGCGGGTTCGAGTCCCGTTTCCCGCTCACTCCGAGGCGGCCACCATGGCCGCCTCGGCTTTTTGTCCCCCTTTCACGCTTCTTCCGGCCCGTTGCGGCACCAAGTGCCACCGCCAAGGGGTAACCTACATTTGACGGTGGGTTAACACAGGCCCATCCCACCCGACCGGACCTTTGTGCCCGACAACGAACATGAGCACGAACATGACCGGAAACTTGGTTCAGCAGGTGTTGTTGGTGGATGACGAACCGGATATCCTGGAACTGCTGCGCTACAACTTAGAACGTGAAGGGTATGCGGTACACACGGCCCTCAACGGTAAAGAGGCCCTGAAACTCGCGAAGAGTATTCGACCGAACCTGATCGTGCTGGACATCATGATGCCCGGCATGGACGGTGTGGAGGTATGCATGCAGCTGCGCCAGTTGCCCGAGTTCAAGCACACGGTGATCGCCTTCCTCACCGCCCGTGGAGAGGATTATTCGCAGATCGCCGGCTTCGAGGCGGGCGCCGACGACTACATCACCAAACCCGTTCGCCCCAAGGTGTTCGTTAGTAAGGTGAAGGCGCTTCTGAAACGCAGCGGCGGTGAGCGTACCGAAGACCGCCTCCTGGAGGCCAACGGTGTTTCCGTGGACCTGGAAAAAGTGCTGGTGACCGTGGATGGCCGCGAACTCCAACTCCCCAAGAAGGAGTTCGAACTCCTCAGCCTGCTGATCGGCAAGCCGGGTAAGGTGTTCAAACGCGACGAGATCTACGGCCAGGTATGGGGCAACGACCTTTTCGTGGGCGACCGCACGATCGATGTTCATATCCGGAAACTCCGGGAAAAGATCGGCGATGAACGCATCAAGACGATCAAAGGCATCGGCTACAAATACGATGCCTGAACACAGCTGCGCTTTCCTCCTATATTTGCCGCCCCTTGCAACGACATCCCGGGTTGCTTGGGCGAATGTTCGGGGTGTAGCGCAGCCCGGTTAGCGCGCGTCGTTCGGGACGACGAGGTCGGAGGTTCGAATCCTCTCACCCCGACAAGCTTCAAGCCCTGGTGACCTGGTCGCCAGGGCTTGTTCGTATCCCCGGCCAAGGCACCATTCCTCCGCCAATTCCGGCCGTTGCCCGGACTCCACCTCCCTTGCCGGGGGTGGCAAGGCATCCTTTCCCAGGTCGCACACGTCTTCTTATCGCAACCCGATGTCACGCTCCTATAAAATAGCGCTCATCCTCAAGAGCAAGAGCAGCCTGCCGGTGTACAAGGACCTGGCGAAACTGAGCGATCGCGAGTTGGACGAACACGTTCGGATCATGATCCAACGGATGCGGGCCAACGAAAGTTCCGTGATCGCGCGCATGGTTCTCCGCCAGCCCACGTTCAGCCTCAACTGAACAGGGCCATCGTACACCGGAACCGACCATCGTTGGTGGTGCGGTCGGCCGTTACTGCTTCCGGCTATATTTGTCCGATCAATATCATTCCGTCATGAGCGACCACAACTTCGAAGGTCTATTCCCCGAAGAAGCAGAACAGAACGAGATCGCCGGACCCGTTCTTGTCGGGGTCGGTGTCCTCACCCTGATCGTTCTGCTGATCTGGGCGCTGGGCTGACCGGACCGGTCGTAGAGCCGGATCGCGGGTTCTTTTCATGGACGGACGCCCACGGCATCTGTGCCGACCGGTGGCCCGAGGTCCATGTAGCTATGCTCATCGTTGCGGGACCATCCTTGCGTACCGCAAAGACGAATATCATTCTCGCCCCCATTCTGCCAGGGCCTCGGACCAGGATCAGTCCTTCTTCACGTCGCCAGCACGACCGAGGTATTCATCACGGCGAACGAGCATGAACCAATTCTCGCCCAGCTCGAGGTAGCCCTGCTCGAAACAGAACACGTAATGATTCCCCGCCTTGGTGCGGTGCGTGTTGGTGTGGTACATGAAACTGTACCCCTTCTCCAGCAGGCGTTCGCGGTGCACCTTGGTCTTCCCATCCGGCCCGGTGTTCAACTCCGAGAGGATCCTTCGGTTCCGCTTCAATGCGTTCACCACATTGCGCACGTAATTGATCGGTGCACTGTTGGTGTGATAATGGTACAGGTTCCGGCAAGCATCGGAGCAGAACCGTTTATCGGTGCGGCCCACAATGGCCTCGCCACACTCCAAACAGACTTTCTCGGCAGCGGCTGGCATAGGCCGAATGTACGTGCTCGCCAGCGAACGATGAAGCACCAGGACCGCCAAGGTCGGTGCCCACCAAGGGATCCGCACACCGGGGTCCGGCCTTCATACCAAGCGGACATCTCATTCCGGCCGATCGGTTCGCTCCACTCCCTCCGGGCTTCACCAGGAGACCTGTTCCAGCGGCTCGGCCATCGGCAGCTTCGCTCCCTGCGGTCTACGCCTACGGCCTTGCACCAGGACTTCCGTATGAGCTGGAGATGAACAGTCCCGCATCTTCGGCCGCTCTTGAAGGTCCAGCTGGTATTACACGTCCGGCTCCACGGAACGGCCATGGTCACAGGGCTATCGCGTCTTCATTCGTCAAGGGTCAAGACTTCGGCATTGGGTGGGAACAGCAGGCCCAGCGTGCGTTCCTTGCTCCCCGGACCGCCGCTTCGCTTTGGTCCGCCCCCTCACCTTGAGCCCGCCGTTCGGTGGGTACGCGGGGGACAGGATCGCCGCACGCTGGGCCTGTTGTTCCGGCACATCCTCCGTGCTGGCGGTAGAATTAGGACGCGATAGCCTTGGCCATGGTCACCACCGAACGGTGCGGGGGATGCATCTTTGTCCAGAGACCCAGGTCGCGTTGGAAAGCGATGAACACGGGAACAAGGACATACAGAGCATTCGAGGCCACTGGCATTGGACTGGACCTGATGGTGGTGGACCGTGACACACTACGTCCCCGTCCCATCGTGGACGACCTGTTGAAGCAAGTGGCGGGTAGCAGCACGGTGGAGGTGGCGCGTGGCAAGGTGAACTGGGGCATCGGTGCCGCTGGTCACATCCTGCGGGTGATGGCCTCCAAGCCCACGAAGAACATCAGCGGTTTCCGGAAGAAGATCGCCACGGAGATCGGAGTGCTCAATGCGATGCTCTCTCCCCAGAACGCCATGCTGCTGCCAACGGGAGCGCACCCGTTCATGGATCCGGCCACCGAGGCTGTGATCAGGACGGACGACCGCCGCGATGTGCTCGCGCTCTACCACCAGCACTTCGGTGGCCGCACACAGGGTTGGTGCAATGGGCTGTACACCCACCTCGAACTGCCGTTCGCGAACGACGCTGAATTCAGCAAGCTACACGCCGCCACGCGCCTGTTGCTTCCCATCATCCCGGCCTTGAGCGCAAGCACGCCGCTCCTCAGCGGCAAGTCCACCGGATTTCTCGACAGCCGACTGGAAGCCCATCTGCACCACCAGGACGAGTTGCCCGAGCTGATGGGGCCGTTCATCCCAGAGGCCGTATTCTCCCAAGAAGAGTACTACCGAACGATCTTCAGCCCCATCGCCCGATCCTTGGCCGCGCTCGATCCGAGCACCACCATCGACCATTACTCCGCCAACACCCGTGGGGCGGTCGCGCGGTTCGACCGTGACACCATCGAGGTCCGGGTGATCGATGGCCAGGAGTGCGCAGGAGCCGACCTGGCCATCGCGGAACTGATCGTGGTGGTGCTGAAGGCACTCTGCAGCGGGCGATGGGTGAGCACCTATCTCCAACGGGCATGGAGCGAGCACGACCTGATGCCGCTGTTCCTCCAGGTGATCAAGGATGGCGGGAACGCCAACCTGGTGAACCGCGATTACCTGTTGATGTTCGGTCTGATGAAGCAGGAGCAGATGAGTGCGCAGAAATTGTGGCAGCATCTCTTCGTGGAACTGTACGGAGATCTGAGCGAAAGCTGCCGAATGCACATCGCACATATCCTGGAGCACGGCTGCCTTGCCGCACGCATCCTGAGGCACACCGGCAAGAACCCGGACCACGCCACCTTGGCGCGCGTATATCGCACGCTGGCCACCTGCCTGGCGGAGGATCGGATCCTTCAGTGATCGGCGTACCTGCCGACCGATCCATCGAGCGTGGATCCCTCCCCGTCGATCAAGGGGAACCCTGCACCATCGCAGGTCCGTATCGCGAGCGCAACCCAACAAGCTCGCAGCATGGCCACACGCGCACTCCTGCCCTTCACCCTTCTCCTCTCCACGCGACTTGCGCTCGCACAACCCAGCCCGGTGTTCCTCTGGCCGTTGAACGAAACCAGCGGTACCACGACCCACGAGGCCTATACGAACGCAACTGGGATCCTGCAAGGTGGCGCCACCTGGGCACCGGGTGGCGGACACCACGGCGGCGCCTGCCGATTCGATGGGGTCGACGACCGGATCATCCTCGGGCCCTGTGAGATCACCACCGGTGGGCCCGGATTCAGCCTTTCGTTGTGGGTGAAACCCGATCTCGTCACCGGCATGGAGCGCACGCTACTGGCCAAGACCGTGGGCACCACCGCGCAGGACCACATCTGGTCCATGGCCTTGGTGAGCGGGGGCGTATTGCGCTTCAGACTACGCACCGGCCCTTCCACCACCGAACTCAGCACCTCACCATCCTCCATCTTCGGTGGTGCATGGTACCATGTGGTGGGTAGCTTCGATGGCAGCACCATGCGCATCTACCTGAACGGGGCCCTCATGGCGGAGACTGCGGCAGCTGGTGCCATGGGCTTCCATCCGCAAGCGCCCGCATCCATTGCCGCGCTCAGCACCGGCAACGCCCCCTTCAGCGGCTGGGTGGATGATGTCCGCCTGTTCGATCGTGGTCTGTCACAGCAGGACGTGGTCGACATCCTGTTGGGCGACGACATCGCCACCAGCGGACCAGGAGCATCGCCGCGTCTTCTGCCCGATGGTCGCCTGCTGATCCCACATGGCCCATGGAGCCACGGCCTGCTCCTGGATGCTTCCGGCAGAATGGTACGCCCCCTGGAGAGCACCGACCTCACCAACGGCATAGACCTGAATCGTGTGCCCCCCGGCTTGTACCTGGTGCACGTGCGCGGCGCCCACAGCCATGGTAGCTGGCCTGTGATGGCGCAATAGCCCCACTTGTTCCAGCGGACAACGATACTCGATCATCCCTCCGCGTCATTCGACCCGCATGATGGATCAGGCCCAGCTCCGTACTCAGGCCGCGAACCGAATGAGAACGTGGTATGCCGCATAGACCTCCCAAACCAGCCGATCGACATGTCCTGTTCCCTCGTGCCATCACCGGAGACCTGTTCCCTGGCTCCGCTCCACAACTGGTCTACCGTACCGGCCTGTGAATGATGGCCGCGCATCTTCGGCCGCTATTGAATGTCCAAATGGTATAACAAGGAGGCAGGTCCTTGTCACCATCGCAATGGTCAACGCTTCGTTGCCGCCCCAACGCCCCCCCATCTCGGGAACGAGGGCCTTTCCTGCGCCGTGCATCATGGACGCTCGCGTCCATCACGCCCCGTGGTGGTCCGCAGGCCTACAGGCTCCACCAATGGGCCAACGTCTCAATTGAACCGTTCCCACGAATTACTGCTCCGCCATGTGCGCCCCCCATGTTCATCCTCCTCGTCAGGCGCTGGTGATCCCAAGCCTTCCTCTGGTTCGAACCCTTCATCTTCCCATATCACCTCCCGTGGATCGCTGACCGCTGGCGGTATGTGGCGGAAGGCGAATGCCATGGCCACACCGGTGGCGGCGCCCCAGAAATGGCTTTCCCAGCTGATGCGCGGGAACAACGGGAACACCCCCCAGAGCATGCTGCCATAGAGGAACACCACCAACAGCGCCACACCCATGAGCATGCGCTGCTGGCGCAGGATGCCACTGGTGAAGAGGAAGGCGGCCATGCCGTAGACCACCCCGCTGGCGCCGATGTGGTAATTGCCGCGTGCACTGATCCACACCCAGATGCCGCTCAGCAACCATGCCCCCAGGACCACGCGTCCCGTCAGGTGCGGAAAAAAGTACATCAGTGCCCAGCCCAGCACGAACGCCGGGATCGAGTTGTTCAACAGGTGATCCAGATCGCCATGGACCATCGGCGATGCGAGAATGCCCACCAACCCATCAACCGTGCGTGGCAGGATCCCGAAACGATAGAGCGAAAGCTCCAACCCCTGGTCCAGGAGAAAGGCGCACCAGAGCAACAACACCGCAAGGGCCGGCAGTACCGCAGCAAGGGCCAGCTTCCGTTCCCGTGGTGGGGCGCTCGGATCCGGAGAACGGTGAGGTTCCTCGTTCATGGCTCGTCGGTCCTCAAAGATCGCACCTGACGTTCGGCACGGCCAATGTGTCAGGACCGCATTATCTTGGTCAGCGATGATCCACCACCGCACATCGTTCCTGGTGCTGACCGCCCTTGTGATCGTCGGCTTCGCGTTCCGTGCGGCAGCACCAGCGAACCCGCCACAGGAACTTACGCCACCCAGCGAGCTCGCCTTGATGATGCGTGCCATGGCCGCCCATGCGGACAGTGTGAAGGCCGCAGTGAACCGAGGTGACGATCTGCCGCGATACCCCAAGGCCTTCAAAGGTCTGCCAAAGGCCCAGCCCACCAAGGGTATGCACATCGACCCGATCACCTTCCCCACTTTCGCGAAGGATTACCAGAACAAGCTGGGGCGGCTATACAAGGTGAAGGGATCCGAACGGCAGCAGGCGTACAACGCGCTGGTGCAAAGCTGTGCGAACTGCCACGGCACACACTGCCCCGGCCCGTTGATGCGCATCAAGAAGATGTACATCGCAGCGGAGTGATCCCATAGCGCTACGCCGCGGACGTGACCTTGCCGCCCGGTGTCCGGTGACCACCGGGATGGAACGCACCGACCTTCACCTTCGCATCGAGGAGGAACTGGGTGATATCGAACGACGGACGTTGATCCGTGGCGCGCAGCACCAGCTCGGCGGTGGCCTCCGCGTCGTTGCCCGCGCGGTGGTGCTTCAGCCCGATCCCATGCAGGTCGCACATCGGTTTCAGCCCGTATGAACGATGTCCGGGCCACATGCGCCGTGCCATGCTCACACTGCAGAAGTACTGGAATGTGGGGAAAGGCAACCCATGGCTGACGAGGGTGCTGCGCAGCACCGCCATGTCGAACGCCGCATTGTGCGCCACCACCGTCTGGCCGTTCAACACATCCGCCACCTCGCTCCAGATGCCTTCCCATCGCGGGGCCTGGGCCACGTCCTGTGGCCGAATGCCATGCACAGCGATGTTGTACGGGCTGAAGTAGGGCCACTGCCTGGGCTTGATGAGCCAACTCCGCACCTCACGCACCACACCTCCCCGCACGATGGCGATGCCCAGCTCGCAAGGGCTGTCGGGCTGCGAGGTAGCGGTCTCGAAGTCAAGGGCGAGGAACTCCATGCGGCACGAAGATCGGCATGTACGGGGAATACGGTGCAGGTGTGTGCCTCGAAAGGATCGTGGCGATGGCCATGCTCCTGAACCCATCGATCGCATCACCATCGGTCCCATACCACTGCCCGATATTCCCCAGAGATGCCCATGCCGCTCGATCCGCTCGCACCTCTTCCACATGCCATCTCCCAGCGGCCTGTTCCGAAAGCAGCGCAACCGGTCCCTCGGATCGGCCTGGGGCGAAGGACCGGACACCATCGACCGCTATGGATCGCCACCGAGCGCCGAACGAGCGGTGTCTCGATCAACATGGTGGGAAATTCGCCACGGCGTGGCGAATTTCCCACCATGTAATGGCACATTCCCGTACACCAACACCTATATTCGCCATATGGAAAAGGCCCGGAACATCCAATATGCCGTGGATATCGCGCTGAAGGACACCCCCGTGGTGCTGCTGCACGGCGCGCGTCAGACGGGTAAGACCACGCTTGCCAAGGCCATCGCGCGGGAGCGTGGCGCACGGTACGTCACGCTGGACGATCACCCCACGCTGGAGGCTGCGCTGAACGACCCGCCCGCGTTCATCCAAGGGCTGGGTAAGCTGGCGGTGATCGACGAGGTGCAGAACGCGCCCAACATCTTCCGGGCCATCAAGGCCAGCGTGGATCGCGATCGCAAGCCGGGGCGGTTCCTGCTCACCGGCAGTGCCAACGTGTTGGTGCTGCCCCGCTTGGGCGATTCGCTGGCCGGACGGATGGAGATCATCCCGCTGTACCCCTTCGCGCAGGACGAACTGCTGGGCCGGAAGAGCGGCTTCATCGACAAGGTGTTCGCGGCAAGGCCTCGGATGGCGGACCCCACCGTGCTGGAGCGGAAGAAGGTAGCCGCGCTGGTCACCGCCGGTGGCTACCCCGAGGTGATGACCCGGAAGGACGCCGCGCGGCGCGATGCGTGGTACGGCGCCTACATCACCAGCATCCTGCAACGGGACGTGCGCGACATCAGCAACATCACGGGCCTCACCGACCTGCCCCGGCTGCTCAGCGCGCTGGCCTTGCGGAGCAGCGGCCTGCTGAACATGGCCGACCTCTCACGGTCGCTGGACATACCCCACAGCACCCTGCGCCGGTACATGGCGCTGCTCGAAGCCACCTTCCTCAGCACACCCCTCAACGCGTGGCACAGCAACCGGGGGAAGCGGCTGGTGAAAGCGCCCAAGCTGCATCTTGCCGACAGTGGTTTCGCGGCGAATCTCGCGGGCATCGACAAACCGGCCGATATCATGGACAGCCCGTCGTTCGGGCCACTGCTGGAGACCTTCGTGGTGAACGAACTACGGAAGACCGCCAGTTGGAGCAGGACGCGAGTGAAGCTGCATCACTTCCGCACCGAGGCCGGTCGGGAAGTGGACGTGGTGCTGGAGGACAACAAGGGCCGGATCGTGGGCATCGAGGTGAAGGCAGGCATGGCCGTGGGTAGCAGTGACATGGCCGGGTTGAAGCACCTGCGCGAAACCGCCGGCGACAAGTGGCTGAGGGGCATCCTGCTGCATCCGGGGCTGGGCATCACGCCCTTCGCCAAGGACATCCACGCAGTACCGTTGAGCGCCTTGTGGGAATGGTAGGTGGTGGGGATTTCGCCACGGCGTGGCGAATTTCCCACCACACCATGCCGCATTCCATGGCACGGGCAAGGCTGTTCCACTCTCCCATCCGTGCTATATTTGATCGATCCTGATCGCATGAAGTGCAGCACATCCATCCTGTCTGCCATCCTGTTCGCGGGCATCTGCCATGCGCAGGACGCACCCGTGAAAGCGGCTTCATCGCGCTTCCACATCGGCATCCAAGGTTCCGTTGACCACGCTTACCGGGCATTGGAGCTGAACCAGCGAAATGGCTTCAGTGAACGAATAGCGGAAGACCGTGACCGATTAGAGCAGGCCCGACTTGGCTGCACAGGCACCTTCTTTGTCGGTTACGCGTTCAATGCTCGGCTCGGACTGGAAGCGGGCGTAGGCTATGGGTTGCGCGGCTGGCAACTCGATGTCTCCAAACTGACGCTCGGGGATCAAATCGTGCCGCGCAGAGGGTTCATTCATGCTACAGATGACAGCCTGAAGGCCGCTCGTCGCAGCTTCCATTATCTGGATGTGCCCGTACGGGGAACGCTCACGCTGGGGAACGGACCTTTCCGTTGGATCACCACCGCAGGCATTAGCATGAACATCCTGCTAAAAGCCACCAGCACGGTCGTGATTGGAGAACACTCGACCACGAAGGTCGATGGATACCGGACCATCAGCCTATCGCCCACCGTAAGCACCGGCCTGCTCTATGATCTGGGCAGCAAGGGGGCGATGCGTATCGAACCCACGTTGTGCTACGGTCTTCTTGACCTACGCAACAACAACCCGATCGGAGAGCGCCTGTGGAGCGCCGGGCTGATGTTGAGCTACGTGTACCGATCGTGAACGGGCGTTCCGTCATCACGCATCAACCCGTGCGCGGGGCATTTCTTCTCCTTGGCTGCGCCAGATGAAGAAAGAGTACGTGGTAGGAATTTCGCCACGGCGTGGCGAAATTCCTACCACCAAGTTCCTCACAACTTCACCACCTCCGCATCCGCCAAAGCGTGGTACAGCTTCTTTTCCGTGGCCTCGCTGATGTTCACCAACGGCAGGCGCATGTGATCGCCGCAGATACCGAGCGACTTCAGCACGTACTTGATGCCGCCGGGGTTTCCTTCAACAAAGAGCAGGTTGATGATCTCCATCAAACGCAGATGCTCCCTGCGCGCGGTTTCAAGGTCGCCCTTCAGCGCGGCATGCACCAAGCTGCTCGTTTCGGCGGGCAGGGCGTTGCCGATCACACTGATCACCCCCACCCCGCCGATGGCGATGGTGGGCAACGTGAGCGTATCATCGCCACTGATGAGCATGAAATCCTTCGGCTTGTGCTTGAGGATCATGCCCATTTGATCGAGGTTGCCGCTGGCTTCCTTGATGGCCACCACGTTGCGGAAGTCCTTGGCGAGGCGTACGGTGGTCTCGGCGCTCATGTTGCTGCCGGTACGGCCGGGCACGTTGTACAGGATGATGGGCCGAAGGCTGGCCTGCGCGATGGCCTTGAAATGCTGGTAGATGCCTTCCTGCGTGGGCTTGTTGTAGTACGGGCTCACGCTAAGGATGCCGTCCACGCCGTCCATCTCGAAGCTGTTGAGGCTGTCGATGACCTCGGCCGTGTTGTTGCCGCCCACGCCAAGCACCACGGGCACACGGTTGCGCACCAGCTCCACGGTGGTGGCGAGCAACTGCTTCTTCTCCTCCTTGGTGAGGGTGACGCTCTCGCCGGTGGTGCCCATGCTCACCACATAATCCACGCCGCCGGTGATCTGGTGTTCGATGAGCTTCTCCAATCCGGCGTAGTCGATGCCACCGTTGGAGCGGAAGGGGGTTACGAGGGCGACACCAAGGCCGCGGAAACGGTTGTCCATGATCGTTGTTGGTATGCTCAGTTGAGCGATGGCTCCGATTTGGAATTCACCATCAGCAGATAGTGATGCACCTGTTGGATGAACTGAGGAAGGCTGCGCGAGCCCGCCATGTCGATCATCATGTCCAGGATCCTCTTGTTGCTTTCGCTCCAGCGCCCCACTTTGAAGCGGGCGCGGCTCTTGGCCATGATGTATTGCGTGGGCAGGCGATCCTCCATGGTGAGGTCGATGATGATCTCGTACTCCTCGGCCATGAAGTTCTGCACCGTATTCCCCTGCGGGATCCGGTACCAGTTAAGGTCCTTCAGGCAGATGGCATCGAAATTGAGCTTGGCGTGCAGGTAGTGTGGCAGCGCCTTCTCATCGCAATAGCCCATGGCCATGATGTTGCTGATCCCCAGTTCCTCCTTCAACCGCTTCACGTAGTTGCGCACCTGGTTGTGGGAGGTCTCGTCCTCCACCACGTAGACGATGGCCACCTTACGCGCCAGTGCCAGGTTGCGGGCGACCGGTCTCCGATCCTGCGGCGTTTCACGCAGCAGGCGCCGGATCCCCAGCCACTCCTTCAGCCGGTCGAATAGTTTCATCCTTGGATCATCCGCTTGAATTCGTCCTCATCGATCACGGGCACCTTCAACTCCTCGGCCTTCGCACGTTTCGCAGGCCCCATGTCGGCTCCCGCAAGCACGTAGCTGGTCTTGCTGCTGATGGATCCCGACACCTTGCCTCCGTTGCGCTCGATGGCCTCCTTCACCCCGTCGCGGCTGAAGGTGCGGAAAACGCCCGAGACCACGAAGGTCTTACCTTTCAGGATATCTCCCACGGATCCTTCGCCGCGTTGGTCCACTTCCATGCGCAGCCCCTTGTCCTTCAGGCGCTGTACGATCCTGCGGTTCCCTTCCACCGCGAAGAAATCAATGATGCTGTCGGCGATCACGCCACCTACCTCATCCACGCCGGTCAGTTCCTCGCGGGTCATGCCCATCAGGTGGTCCATGGTGCCCACTTTGCGTGCGAGCCGCTTGGCCACCATTTCGCCCACGTGGCGGATACCGATGGCGAACAGCACCTGCTCGAACGGCACGTTCTTGCTGGCCTCGATCCCGGCGATCACCTGGGTCGCGCTCTTGACACCCCAGCCCTTCCCAAGGGCGAGCAGCTGTTCGGTGGTGAGGTCGTACAGGTCGGCCACATCGTGGATGAGCTTCTCCCGGACCAGTTCGGAGACCGTTTCACCGCCAAGGCCATCGATCGCCATCATCTTGCGGCCAACGAAATGCTCGATCCGGCCGGTGATCTGCGGTGAGCACGCATGCTCGTTGGGACAATAGTGCTGGGCCTCACCTTCGTAGCGCACCAGTGCAGTGCCACATTCCGGACAGCAGCGGGGGAACATCACGGGCTCGGCGCCCTCTTCGTGCATCTCCACCCCCACGATCTTGGGGATGATCTCGCCCCCCTTCTCCACCTTCACCCGATCACCGATGTGGAGGCCCAGCTTGGCGATCTGGTCGGCGTTGTGCAATGAGGCCCGCTTCACGGTGGTGCCCGCCAACAACACGGGTTCGAGGTTGGCCACCGGTGTTACCGCCCCGGTACGCCCCACCTGATAGGTCACCTCGTTCAGCCGCGTGATGGCCTGTTCCGCTGCGAACTTGTACGCGATGGCCCAGCGCGGGCTCTTCGCGGTGAGGCCGAGTTCCTCCTGCACCCGGAGGTCATCGACCTTCACCACGATGCCGTCGATGTCCATCTCCAGATCATGCCGTGCCCGGTCCCAATAGCGGATGAAGGCCATGATGCCCTCCGCGCTATCCGTGCGCTCGATGAAGCGCCGGTGTGGGTCGGGGGTCTTGAAGCCCCACTCCTTGGCGGCCATGATATTCGCATAGTGGCTATGCGACGGCAACTGCGGACCTTGCAGGGTATAGATGAAGTTGTCCAGCCCACGCCTGGCCACGTCCTTCGGATCCTGCTGCTTCAGCGATCCGGCGGCGGTATTGCGCGGATTGGCGTAACGCTCCTCCCCATTCCGCTCCCGTTCGGCATTCAACTTGTCGAACTGTGCGCGCATGAAGAGGATCTCGCCACGGGCTTCCACCTCGGCTGGATATTCGCCACGCAACCGAAGGGGTATGGCGCGTACGGTGCGTACGTTGTTGGTGATGTCGTCCCCTTTCTCACCATCGCCACGGGTGACACCCCGAACCAGTTCTCCATTCACATAGCTGAGGCTGATCGCGACCCCATCGTATTTCAGTTCCATGCAATACGTGGTCCTGCCGATCTCGCGTTCGATGCGTGCCACGAACTCGGCCACCTCCTCCGCGCTGTACGAATTGCTCAAGGAGAGCATGGGGTACCGGTGGGGCACGTGTGCGAAATCCTTGGTGATGGCACCGCCGACACGTTGCGTGGGGCTATTGGGCGATGCGAACGCGGGCCACTCCTGCTCCAGCCGCTCCAACTCCTTCAGTCGCATGTCGAACTCCTGGTCGCTGATCACCGGGTCGGCAAGCACATAATACCGGTGGTTGTGCTCCTCGAGCTCTTTGGAGAGCTCAGCGATCCGCCGCAGTGCTTGATCACGGTCATACATGGTCTCGCATGTTCTTACGGACCCGCTTCACCACTTCGCCGAAGCGCAGTCCAACTTTGAAGTAATAGGTATAGTCGCTCAGCTTCCTGGTGGCGGCGGGATCGGCGGCGAACACATACCGGTAACCCGCCCCTGCACCGATGAAGATGAACCAGACCACGTTGTAGTCCGCGTGCAAGGTAGCCTCGATGGGCACCAGCTCGTTGACCCCGTAGGCGATCTCCTTCCCGCTGAGGGTGTCGCGATAGCTGGTCCGATAGTTCCCCAGCCCAAGACACAAGGGGATGCCCGCCTGCCACCGTTCGGTATCGACCAACAGCCGTTCGTAGGTGAGGCCGGCGTAGCTGAAGCGGGTGTACAGTTCCCGGTGGCCGAGCGCGCCCAGGTCCACGGAGGGCTGGATGTAGGGATCGCCCAGACCATACAGCCCCAAGGCCACCAGATCACGCCCCCGTTGGGCCCCGAGGCGCAGACCGTTGAACCTTACGGAGGCATCATTCACCCAGGTCCGGCGTGCATCGAAGTTGAGCACCACCTTGAACGCCGCACGTACTTCCGCACTGTCGCGCTGGCCATGGCCTGGCATGGCCGATCCCAGGACGAGCAACAGGAGCAAGGAACGCATCATCGGATGGCGTGGATGAAGCGGGAGGAGCCACTGAGGTCGTTCAACACGGACACCGTATCATAACCAGACCGGACAAGCATCGCTCCCACGGCGGCGGCATGATGGTGATGCCCTTCGAACCAGAGCGCGCCACCGGGCACCAACGCATCCCAAGCCTTGCGTGCGATGGCCCGATAGAACACCAGCGGATCCACATCGTCCACGAAGAGCGCCAGGTGCGGTTCGTAACCGCGCACATGGGCCGCCAGCGCAGGCTCTTCGGAGCGGGGCACGTAAGGGGGATTGCTCACCACGAGGTCGAGTCCGTCCGGTAGCGAGGCCGTGGCATCGAGCACGTCCAACTTGGACCACTGCACGTCCAACCCTTGGGTTGCGCCGTTGCGCCGGGCAATGGCCAGGGCTTCTTCGGACACATCCACCGCCCACACCTGCGACCGCGGGTAAAGACGCTTCAGCGCCAGTGCGATGCAACCGCTGCCGGTGCCGATATCGATGATCCGTTGGGCGGTGCGGCCATCTTGACGGATGAGGTCGACAAGCTCCTCGGTCTCCGGCCGTGGGATCAGCACACCCGGCGCCACCTGTACTTCCATGCCCATGAACCAAGCATGTCCCAACACGTACTGGAGCGGCTCGCCTTTCCGAAGACGGGTGAGCGGTGCATACACCTTCAGTAGCTCCGACTCGCTCAGTGCGGCGGGCCGCCGGAGCTCCAGCTCGCCCATATCCCAGCCGAACGCGTGACGGAATACGGTACGTGCGATCGCGCGCGCCTCGGGATCACCGAAGAGCGGGGCAAGCTCGGCCCGGTAGAGGTCCAGCAGGGAACCGACCGTGTTGGTGGAGACGCGCATTCCGTGAACGGCGTAAAAGTAGCCCGGCCGGGCTGGTCGGATGATGCACCTTTGCGGCCTGAGCGATGTTCACGGACCAACGACCACAGCACGAACACTGGATGCGCCGATGTCTGGAGCTGGCCCGCCTGGGCGCGGCATCCGCCGCACCGAACCCCATGGTGGGGGCGGTGTTGGTGCAGGGCGACCGGGTGCTTGCGGAGGGCTGGCACAAGGTGCCGGGAAGTGGCCACGCCGAGGTGGAATGCCTGCGTGCCTTCGGTGATGCGCCTGTACCGCACGATGCCGTGATGTATGTGAACCTGGAGCCCTGTGCACACCACGGACGCACACCGCCCTGTGCCGACCTGTTGATCAAGCGGGGCGTGAACCACGTGGTAGTGGGGCAGCGCGACCCGCACCCACAGGTGGCCGGTGCCGGGATCGCTAAGCTGATGAACGCCGGTGCCGCCGTGATCGAAGGGCTCTTGGAGCACGAATGCCGTTGGGCCCAGCGCCGCTTCCTCACTTCCTTGGAAAAGGGCCGCCCCTACATCGTGCTGAAATGGGCCCGGTCCCAGGATGGCCTCCTGGACCAACATCCCCGCACCGCACGTGGCGTGCAGCGCATCTCATCCCCCACCACCGATGTGCTTGTACACCGTTGGCGAACGGAGGAACAAGCCATCCTCGTTGGCAGCCGCACCGTGCTGAATGATGACCCATCCCTCACGGTACGCCATGTCCACGGCAGGCAGCCGTTGCGCATCGTGTTGGATCGAGGGGGGATCACTCCGGACACCAGCACGCTGTACGCCGATGGTGGCCCTACCCTGCTCTTCACGGGATCCACGCGCCCATCGCTGCGGCTAGAACAAGTGCGGACACATCCGCACGAAGACCCGATCCGGGCGATCCTCGCTGCACTGCACCAACGGGACATACGCTCGGTGCTCGTGGAAGGTGGCGCAACGCTGATCGGCCAGTTCATCGCATCCGGTCTGTGGGACGAGGCTCGTGTGATCACGGGAGAACGCTCGTTGGGCACCGGAACACCCGCTCCTGTACTGGAACGTGCGCCCGCGCTGGAGAACTGGTGCGGAGGGGACCACATCGCCTTGTATACGAACGGAACGCTTCACGGCACATGGGACTGGTAACGTTGGCGGCGTTGTGCGTAGCGGCGTTCGCCATCCTGTTCCGCTACTTCGAGCGGTACCGTGTGGCCCTGCTTCCAGCGATCGCGGTGAACTACACCGTGGCCTTCGCCTGTGGCTTGATCGCGGCACCGACAGGGCGCCTCAACGACGCGAATGACCTGCTGTTGCCCGCGTCCTTGATCGGGATCTTGTTCGTGCTCATCTTCACCCTCGCTGGACTTTCCGCCCAACGTGCCGGTGCCGCACGCACCACCATCGCCGGACGGATGAGCCTGGTGCTCACCATCACCGGCACCCTCCTCCTCTTCCACGAACGGATCGAACCGATCACCGTTGTGGGGATCGCCTTGGCGCTGATCGGCCTGGTGCTCACCACCGCTACTGGGCAGAACAACGGAGCGGGTCAAGGACAGTGGCTCCTTCCGATGCTCCTGTTCCTATGCAGCGGCGCGGCGGACATCGGCTTCACCTACACCCAACGGACCCTGGCCCAAGGCGAGGTCGCGGCCATCCTACCCACCCTGTGTTTCGGTGCATCCACCGTGGTGAGCGTGCTGCTGCTGTTGGTTCGTCGCGAGCACGGGGCGCTTCGCCAGACCCGCACCTGGATCGGCGGGGTGGTGTTGGGCATGGTCAACTACGCATCGTTGGTGCTCTTGGTGCACGCACTGAACGCTGGCACCCACCCCGCCGCCGTCATCTTCCCGGTGATGAACATCCTGGCCATCCTCATCGCCACGGCCGCCGGCATTATCCTCTTCAAAGAGCGGCTCTCCGCACGGCAATGGAGCGGGATCCTGTTGTGCCTTGCCTCACTCTCGTTGATCATGAGCGCCACCACATGAGCACGGATCGATACCGCACCGTCGAAGGCACCAGCGAAGGCGTGTACCGCGAACTGGCCAGCAAGTTCATCGCACGCGCGTTCAACGTGGCCGATGAGGTGGAGTTCAAGCGGATCACCGATCGGTTCAGCAACGAGCATCCCGCATCGCGGCATGTATGCTATGCCTGGGTGCTGGGCGATGGCGGTGCGCGCCACCGTGCCCATGATGATGGCGAGCCCAGCGGTACAGCCGGACTTCCGATCCTTCGGCGGATCCGTTCGTTGGACCTTACCTACTGCGGGGTGGCGGTGGTGCGCTATTTCGGTGGCACCCTGCTCGGGAAACCAGGATTGATCCAAGCCTATGGTGAAGCGGCGCGGCTCGCACTGGAGGCGGCAGTGATCGTGGAGCGCGTGGTGATGGAACGTTGTACCGTCACCTGCGGTTACGACCGATACGATGGGCTGAAGACCGAGGTGATGGCCCTGGGTGGGCGCATCGTGGAGAGCACCTTCACCACCTACTGCACGGCCACCATCGAACTACCGAAGGGCCTGTTGCCCACGCTGCAGCCCAAATGGGCCTTGTGGGGTATCGTGGTGGATCACCCCTGAACCGAACGGAGCGCGGCCAGCGCGGCCACCAGTGGCTCCGGGGCCCGACGCGGCCGCATCGTGGAACGGTCCACGAACACCAGGGTGGTGCTCGCCTCGCAAAGCAACACACCCTCCACGTTGCGCACCTCGTAGCCGAACACGATGCGCACCGTTGGAAGGCCCACGATGGTGGTACGGATGGTGAGCAGATCATCGTACCGCGCCGGATGGTGATAGGTGGTGTGCAGGTCGCGGACGGGAAGCATCACCCCCTCCTCCTCCAAGCGGCGGTACGGAAAACCAAGGCTTCGCAACGCCTCCACACGCCCCACCTCGAAGTATTCGGCGTAATCGCCATAGTACACATAGCCCATCTGGTCCGTCTCCCCATAGCGTACCCGCACCTGTGTCTCGTGACTGAACATGGCCGGAAGATAGCCCGTCGCACCCCTTCCCCGTACCTGGTGGAGAAGCATTGCCAAGCGCTGCCGAGGTCGTACCTTTCCGTACGCTTAGAACCCATGGACATCGCGTACCGCAAGAGCGGTGGAAACACCCACGAAGTCATCCGTTCTGCGGGAACATACAAGATCCGCGCATTACTGGCAAACCCGCATCGGACAAGGGTTGCGGCGATCGACCACTCAAGAACAGCAGAAGTGAAATTTTCGTCAATTGCAAGTGTCCGGCGCTTTTGTTTTTCACTTTGTGTGGTCCATATTTGCCCCCTCGTTGGACGCACCAGTTGCACTACACGCACGGACGCCCACGCGAGCATCAACAAGGTACCACCCATTAACTCTCAGACCCATCCATGAAGAAGGACCATGAGAAGATCTGGGACAGGTGCCTGGAAGTGATCAAGGACAACGTAAGCGAGCAGAGCTTCAAGACCTGGTTCGACCCGATCAAGGCCCTGCGATTGCAAGACAGTGTACTGACCATCCAGGTTCCGTCGCAGTTCTTCTACGAGTGGCTGGAGGAACATTACATCGGCCTCCTCAAGAAGATCATCAAGAAAGAATTGGGTACCGAAGGGCGTCTGGAGTATTCCATCATCATGGAGAACGGCTTCCAGAATGCCAACCCGTATACGGTGAAGATGCCGACGAGCCATGCCCGTGAGGTGAAGAACCCCGCGGTTTCGCTCCCGATCGATGTGGCCAACAGCCCCATCAAGAACCCCTTCATCATTCCCGGCCTGCGCAAGATCAAGGTCGAAAGCCATCTCAACGCCAACTACTCCTTCGATACCTTCATCGAAGGGGACTGCAACCGATTGGCCCGCAGTGCCGGTTATGCCGTGGCCCAGAAGCCCGGAGGCACCGCCTTCAATCCGTTGCTGCTCTACGGCGGCGTTGGACTGGGTAAGACCCACCTGGCCCATGCGATCGGCATCGAGATCAAGAAGAACCATCCGGACAAGACCATCCTGTACGTCCCGGCCGAGAAGTTCACCCAGCAATTCATCGAAGCGGTGAAGAACAACACCGTGGGCGACTTCACGCAGTTCTACCAGATGATGGATGTGCTCATCATCGACGATGTGCAGTTCCTCGCCGGCAAGGAGAAGACCCAGGACGTGTTCTTCCACGTGTTCAATGCGCTGCACCAAAGCGGCAAGCAGTTAGTGATCACCAGCGACAAGGCACCGGTGGAGATGGCCGGCATGGAGCAACGCCTGCTCTCCCGCTTCAAGTGGGGCCTGAGCGCCGACCTGCAGACCCCTGGACTGGAGACCCGGATCGCCATCCTGGAGAAGAAGATGTACGCCGAGGGCATCGACCTGCCCAAGGAGGTGGTGGAATACCTGGCGTACAGCATCACCACCAACATCCGCGAGCTCGAAGGTGCCATGATCAGCTTGATCGCGCAGAGCTCGTTGAACAAGAAGGCCGTGACGCTCGATCTCGCCAAGCAGATGATCGACAAGTTCGTGAAGAACACGGCGCGCGAGGTGAGCATCGACTACATCCAGAAAGTGGTGTGCGATTACTTCGACCTGCCGATCGAACTGCTGAAGAGCAAGACCCGTAAGCGCGAAGTGGTGCAAGCCCGCCAGATCGCGATGTACTTCGCCAAGAAGATGACGAAGAGCTCACTGGCCAACATCGGCGCACACTGCGGCGGCAAGGACCACGCCACCGTATTGCATGCCTGCCGCACCGTGAACAACCTGCAAGAGACGGATAAGCAGTTCCGCGGCTACCTCGAAGACCTCGAGAAGAAGTTGAGCATCCACTGAGACCCAATGGTAACCCTGCGAAAGCCTCCGATGTCCGGAGGCTTTCGCATTTCCGCATCTTCGCGCCATGAAGATCCTCCTCGTTTGCCTGGGCAACATCTGCCGATCGCCGATGGCCGAAGGCATCCTGCGCCACATGATCGCCGACCAGGGTTTGGATTGGCGTACCGATTCCGCGGGCACCGGCGACTACCACGTGGGCGAACAGCCGGACAAGCGTGCGATGCGGACCATGCGCGAACGCGGCATCGACATCAGCGATCTGCGCGCTCGCCATCTGCGCGCATCGGACTTCGAGGAGTTCGACCTGTTGCTGGCCATGGATGCGAGTAACCTACGGAACATGCGGCAGGTGGCCACTTCGCACGAGTTGGCGAAGAAGGCCCGCCTGATGATGGACTACGCACCCGCACATCCGTTGCGCGAAGTGCCCGACCCCTACTTCGGTGGCGACGAAGGGTTCGTGGAGGTGTACGAGATGCTCACCGTGGCGTGCCGCAACCTGATCGAGGATGTCCGCCGCTGAGGGATATGGCACGCTCCACCTGTTGCCCGTGTGGTTGGGCGATAGCGGTGGTGTGGAGCAACTGCCGCCCGAGAACATCGCGGCCGTCGCTCGCATCGACCTGTATTTCGCGGAACACGAGAAGACCGCGCGCCAGATGATCCGGCGCATGGTGCCCACCATCAGCCTGCCTTCGCTGGAGATCCATCGGCTGGACAAGGACACCACGCCACGCGAAGCCGATGGCCTGATCGCGATGATGAAGGGCGGCCGCGATGCGGCCATCGTGAGCGAGGCCGGCATGCCGGGCATCGCCGATCCAGGCGCGTTGCTCGTCGGTGCCGCACATCGTGCAGGCATCACCGTGGTGCCGATGATCGGCCCCAGCTCGCTCTTCCTGGCGCTGGCTGCCTCCGGCCTCAACGGACAACGCTTCACCTTCCACGGCTACCTGCCGGTGAAACCCGCGGAGCGCAAGGCCGCGATCAAACGCATCGACGGCGATGCCCAACGCACCGGCGCGGCCCAGTTGTTCATCGAAACACCCTATCGCAACGATGCGTTGTTGAAGGACCTCGTGGAGAGCTGTTCACCGAATACGTTGTTGACGATCGCCATCGACCTCACGCAACCGGGTGGATCCATCGCGACACGCTCCATCGTCGCCTGGCGATCGCGTGTCCCGGAGCTGGGCAAACGACCGGCTGTCTTCATCCTCGGCACCAGCGCACGTTAGCGCGGCTGAACGCCCTTGGCGCGTACGACCTTCTCCAGGCGCACGGTATACACCACCGGCATGTCGGGCTCGAGCACCCCGGGGATGCCCTTCGTGCCGAAGGCATACAGGCTCGGTAAGATGAACGTGCCTTCCTGTCCTTCGCGCAGGAGCTGGATGGCCACCTCCAGTCCGTTGATCACCTGATCCCTATCGCCGTAGATGAAGGTGAGCGGCGCCCCATTGCGGCGCGTATCATCGAACACCTGTCCGTCCTCGAGACGCGAACCCTTGTAGGATATGGTGACCTCATCGCCCACCACGACCCTGTTGGTGTCCACGGCCTGGCCCGCGATGTGGTAGTACACATCGCTGGTACCCCACTGCACCAAAGGAAGCTTCGAGCGCTCCACCCAGGCCGCTACGAGACGCAGTTCGTAGCCCAACGGATCGTGTTGCCGCAGCCGGTCCATCTCGGCACGCACCATGGCCGGGGTGCGCAGCCCTTGCAAGAGGATCTCCGCCTGTACCATACCCGTATCGGGCACATCGATGGCCGCGTTGTTCGCCAAGGTGCTCCAAGGCCATGCGGCGGCCGGAGCCACCACGCTGAGGCTGTCGCCCACATGCGAACGGCGCAGCACAGGGCGCAAGGCGCCGGACCGGATATCCTTCACCAGGTAGGCGCGCTCGGTGCTGAAGATGGCCCCCACCTGTTCCATCGGGCGCCCCATGCGCAACCGCACCACCACGGAGTCGCTGTCGGTGGGTAAGGCTTCGCCATCGCCGATCACCAGCAGTCGCATGTGCACGTCATCATCCACCAGCTTATAGCCGGCATAGGGCGAACGCTCGCATCCGACCAGGGCCAACACCACCAACAGGAAGATGACCCGGATGTTCATGGCCGGTCGGTGATCGCGACCACCCCGAGGTGATAGATGATGGTACTGCGCATGGGGATCCGCTCCTGATCACCGATGAGGCCGTGCGCCCTGTAGGAAGGGATCACGATCACGGCGCTATCGCCCGGGCTGAGCAACTGGATCACCTCGTGCAATCCGCTCTCCACCTGGTCCTTCTCCACCATGAACGATTCGGGCCTGCCGGGCTCGGTGGCATAGGCGGTCTCGCCGTTGATCAACTCCAGCCGGTAGTTCACCCGCGCCCATTGCTCGGGCCGGGCCGTGGGGCCTTCCAGGTCGCGGAGCACCAGGTAGTGTACGCCGGTGGCCGTTGGGGTGAGGGTGAGCCCATGGCGTTGCGCGTAGAGCTTGATGTCGTGCTGTTCGAGTTTGATGGCCTCCTTGTTCTCCCTCACCAGATCGGGCCCCGCGACCGGCTCCTGTATGCGCACCGGCACACGGCCATCGCCACCGCATGCGGTGGCCAGCAGCAGTACAAGGATCAGCGACCTCATGCCGGGTGTGCTTCGAGGAAAGCGGGCAGCAAGGACATGAAGCGTTGCACGGCGGCCTCGAGCCGCAGCTCCGAACGGCCTCCGGCCGCATTCACATGCCCTCCTCCGTTGAAGTGCTCCTTCAAGAAACGATCCACCGGAAGGTCGCCTTTGGAACGCAGGCTGATCTTCACCAGGTCCGGATGTTCCACGAAGAACGCCGCAAGCCTGGTCCCTTTGATGGACAGTCCGTAATTCACGAAGCCTTCGGTATCGCCGGGGCGGAAGCCGTGCTTCTTGAGGTCGTCCTGCCCCAGACCGATGATGACCGTGCGCAGGGCCGGAAGCACGGTCATGCGCTCGAGCAGCGTGAAGCCCAACAACCGCAATCGATCCTCGGAGTTGGTATCGGACAGGTTGCCATGCACCAGGTCGAGATCGACCCCATGGGCCA
This sequence comes from Bacteroidota bacterium, assembly GCA_963169535.1. Classification (GTDB taxonomy): domain Bacteria; phylum Bacteroidota; class Bacteroidia; order Flavobacteriales_F; family PHOS-HE28; genus PHOS-HE28. Next base: position 32,207 of record CAUJED010000018.1, read on the forward strand.
GCAGGTCCGCAGCGGTGCGCATGGTGTGCGGTGTGGTGCTGCGGAACCGGAACGACCCTGAGTCGGTCACCATGCCGGTGTACAGGCACGTTGCGCTATCGCGATCGAGGAACGGTTCCCAGCCCAAGGCCTTGGCGATATCCACCACCAGTTGACAGGTGCTGCTGGCGGAGGTGTCGGAGAAGGTGGCCACGGCGAAGTCCTCGGGATCCTGGTGGTGATCGATCAGGACCTTGGTCCGTGCTGCACGCACCACGTCCTCCAGGCCCCCGATGCGGTCCAGGCGGTTGAAGTCCAGGCAGAACACCAGGTCGCTGGTGCGGATGGTGGAGAGCGCGGCATCGGGGGATCGGTCCAGGCACAGCACATCGGCCCGGCCGGGCATCCAGTCCAAGTGATCGGCCGGGGTGTTGGGAAGGACCACGCGCGCATGATGCCCTGCCGCCTTCAGCAGGTGGACCAGCCCCATGGAGGAACCCACGGCATCGCCATCGGGATTGTGGTGCGAGACCACGGCCACTCGACGTGGCCGATCGAGCAGTTGACGAAGAAGTGCGAGTTGATCGGCGGGTAGGGACATGGTGGTAATGGAACGGCCCGCCGGGAGGGGCGGGCCGCAAAAGTACACGTGGGGAAAGGGTCACCGGGCCTCGAAGCCGACCGACGGGGTAGGCATGTGCTCGATGAGGATGCCGACGCAGCCAATATCGTTGGAAGCGCCTTTCTTGGGTTTCTCCTCGTTGCTGCCCGGGGCGATCACCTCGATGGCGATGCGTTTGGTCGCGGCGCAGGAGAACTCGATCTCGTTGGCCATTTCGTGCTCGGTGTTATCCCAGAGCACCTTCTCCTCCTCCTTGTAGGTGCGTTTCTTTTCCGTGGTCTTCACCTCCAGGGTGGTGCCGGTGGTCCTGCCTTGCTCATCCACCACGGGTTCCTTGGACGTTCCCTCCACCACCTCGTCGGTGGGTACGCGCACCTTCTCCACGATCCGGATGGCGACCTGCTCGCCCAGGACCTTCTCATCGTGACTCACCGAGATCCGGTAGTCTTGGCCACGGTACACCACGATGTTCAGTTCGGTCTCCTTGCCCACCTGCACCATGGCGCTCTTGCTCTGGCCGTTGATCGAGAACCTTTTATCGCTGCTCAGGTTCCCATTCAGCCGGTGGTAGTCCGCGCACTTGTACTGGGCGTTCACAGCCATGGCACCGAGGGTGGCGGCCACGACGAAAAGATCACGGAAGTTCGTCTTCATCTCTTGTTCTCGTTCAAACATTGGACTTATCCTCCGGAGCCACCATGCGTGCGCGCAGTTCCTCCACTGCGGCGCGCAATGCCCCATACTTCTCCTCGGTCAGTTGGATCTGCACGTCGTCGCCCAACACCATGCGGCCACTTGCGGAGGCCCCTTGGTGAACGACCCGCTTCACATTCACTTGATCGTAGATGTCGCGCACGGTGATCAGGTCCTTCATCACCGACACCACATCGGAGTCGGACTCATGCGCCTGCATCATCTCCACCAAGTGTTCCAATGTCACCTTCTGTTCGCCCATCCGGGTCAGCAAGGCTTCGCTCTTCCCATGTGCTTCGATCTGGCTGATGAGCAGGTGCATGCTCTCCACCCAGCCCCCTGCGAGCACCATGGCCAACGTTGGCCCCATCTTCTCATCCTGCAGTTTGGAATAGGCCTTCGCGTAGGCCTCGTTGCTGATGATCTCCAATGAATCGCCCCGGGTGAGGTTGGCCTCCAGCCGCACGAAATCCGCATCGGAGAAGGCGCTCACCACCCCCAGGCTCTCCGCCAATTTCTTGGTGGTGAGGTAGTAGCGTACCACCTCCACGTTCAATTTGAAGTAGCTCGCGAACACCAGGTCGGTGGAATAGATGCCGAAGTTCAGTGCCCTGGCCTTCAAGCTCACGTACCGGTCCACGTTGGAGGCGGGGTTCATCAGCCGTTTCTGCCCATCGCCGGCCATCTGCCGCACCAGGCTGAACAGTTCGTTGGGCGTGGGCATCTGATAGAGGTCGGTGACGGCCTCCTCGCTGTTCGCGTCGCCGATCACCAGCGTGGGGCCTTCTCCCGCCTTTTCGGGTTCCTGCCCTCCACCACATGCGGAGAGTGTTATCACGGCCAGTGCGACCAGAAGCACCTTGACTTTCATCTTGACGATCGGATGTTGATGGAGAGCGTGGAACCAGACCATTGCTTCACGGTACGAAGGAAGGTCGTGCGGGGGGCGTGTACGTTCCATGCCAGCGTTTAGTTTTGCGCGGCTTTTTCAACAACCTTCCGAAACATCAGCATGAGCAACAGGACTTTCACGATGATCAAGCCCGAGGCGGTGGCCGCCGGGCATGCGGGCAAGATCATCGACATGATCACGAGCAACGGCTTCAAGGTGATCGCCCTCAAGTACACCCGCCTTTCCCGCGAGGAGGCCGGTCATTTCTACGTGGTCCACAAAGAACGCCCCTTCTATGGTGAACTGGTGGACTACATGGCCAGCGGCCCCATCTACGCTGCCATTCTGGAGAAGAGCAACGCGGTGGAGGATTTCCGCAAGTTGATCGGCGCCACGGATCCGGCCCAGGCCGAGGAAGGCACCATCCGGAAGCGGTTCGCCGAGAGCAAGGCGAAGAACGCCTGCCACGGCAGCGACAGCGATGAGAACGCCGCCATTGAAGGGAACTTCTTCTTCAGCGGCCGCGAGCGTTTCTGAGCCTCTCCGTACAACAAGCGGCCCGCCGTTGAAGCTGGACTTCAATGGCGGGCCGCTTGTCGTTCCGGGCAGCGTAGAGGGCACCGGGCCGCCCGAGGGCACCCTCCGCACGGGAGGGGTCAAGGAGGTCAGAGCGATTCCCAGAGCCCTTTGAAGTCAGGCTCTTCCATGAAGGCATCCTTGCCGATCTCGGCGTATTTGCGGGCTTTCGAACGGTCGCCTTTGCTCACCAACAGGTCGGCGTAGCGGATCAACGCGTTCTTCAGCATTTTCTGCTGGTCCTTGGGCAGGGTCTTGATATCGCCCGCCGCTGCGATGGCCTTGTCGAAGGCCGCCACGCTGAGGTCGCCTTCCTTGGCCAGGTTGCTCTTGTACTGCACGATGGCCAACATCAACCAAGGGCCTGGGTTCTCGGGGTAGTAGCCGGTCATGGCATCGAAGTTGGCCTTGGCCTTGCTGAGACCCTTGGGGTCGTCGATCAGGTTCTCCCCGGTCTCGCCGGCCATGGTGTTGAGGCTGGCCCAGTAGTCCTCGTAGTTGTTGAAGAACTCCTTGTCCTTGTCCTTCTTCCGGTACTTCTCGGCCCATTTCAGGGCATCGCGGCCGGCCTTGGGATAGTCCACGGCATACTTCTCCAGTTTGGACATCTCGTAGTTGCACATGCTCACATAGAGGAACGGCAGGGCATCCTTCTTCGTGGCATCGTTCTCGGTATAGGTCAGTGCCTTCTCCATGCACTTCTCGTACTTCTCGTCCACATACAGGACAAGCAGATCCTCGTAGACATGTTTCTGTGCCTGGACCGAGAGAGCGGCCAGGAAGGTGGCGGCGGCGAATATTTTCTTCATGGTCTTGTCCTGCTTCTACGGCAAGGAACATGCCGAAGGTAGTTCTCCTACGTGCCAATTGATGAAATGATGCCTTCCGAAGATGTCAAGGTGCGGTCGTGGACAGACCTTTGTGCACCTTCGCACCGTGGTACGGATCGATATCCTTAGTGCTGTTCCGCGCCTGCTGGACAGCTGGTTCAATGAGAGCATCTTAGAACGGGCTCAGAAAAAGGGACTGGCCGAGGTGCATGTGCACGACCTACGGGATTGGAGCACGGATAAACACCGGCGGCTTGACGACTACCCCTTCGGCGGTGGCGCGGGCATGGTGATGACCATCGACCCGATCCACCGGGCCATCTCGGAACTAAGGAGCCAACGGACCTATGGAGAGGTGATCTACCTCTGTCCGGACGGCCAGCTGTTGGACCAGCCGTTGGCCAATGAACTGAGCCTGACGGGCAACCTGATCCTGCTGTGCGGCCATTACAAAGGGGTTGATGAGCGTGTGCGGGAGCACTTGATCACGCGGGAGGTGAGCATCGGGGATTATGTGCTGAGCGGTGGCGAGCTGGCTGCGGCGGTGCTGAGCGATGCGGTGATCCGCCTGCTCCCTGGCGTGCTGGGCGATGAGACCTCCGCCTTGAGCGATAGTTTCCAGGACGGGCTGGTGGCCCCGCCGGATTATACCCGCCCCGCCGAGTACAACGGCTGGAAGGTGCCCGACGTTCTGCTGAGCGGACACCAGGCCAACATCGACGCTTGGCGCCACCAACAAGCCCTGGAGCGCACACGGCAACGGCGGCCGAACCTGCTTGATGGGGCAACGGATCAGGATTGAGGGGAATTCCGTAATATTGCGGCCCCAAATCCACGGGATCCGAATCCTCCGACGTGTCGTAGGCGCTGGGAACTCCCTAAAAATCAGAAGGTCATGGACCGTATCAAGCAGCTCGAAAAGGAGATCGCCCCGGTAAAACAGCTCCCCGATTTCAAGGCGGGTGACACCATCACCGTCCACTACAAGATCGTGGAAGGTAACAAGGAGCGTATCCAGCAATACCAAGGCGTGGTGATCCAGCGCAAAGGCAGCGGCAGCACCGCCACCTTCACCGTGCGGAAGATCAGCAACAACATCGGCGTGGAGCGGATCTTCCCGGTGGCCTCGCCCTACATCGACAAGATCGAAGTGAACAAGCGCGGTGCCGTACGTCGGGCCCGTATCTTCTACCTGCGTGGTCTGCGCGGCAAGAGCGCCCGGATCACGGAAAAGCGCCAACTGGTGGCCGAACCGGCCAAGTAAG
>CAUJED010000019.1:0-13237 GCA_963169535.1 Bacteroidota bacterium
CCACCAGCACATTGCCTGGCTCACGGCCCTGCGGTACCAGCTGCGCCAACCGCGCGCCTGGGAGACCGTGCAGCAGCGGCACAACCAGGAATACCGCAACAAGTACTTCACCGTGGCCGAGCATCAAGGCGATCTCGCCGAGGAGCTGCGTCCCCTGTTGAGCGAACAGGATCGTGCCCACGTACTCGCAAAGAGTAACCGGGCCACGCACCTCCTGGCCCTGCAGGGCGATGTGGTCGCGGGCCTCTATGGGCAGGGCGTGCTGGAAGCGACCCACCGCGTGCTCCTGGAAAAGCTCCTCATGGACATGTACGGCCAGCAGGGCGGCTGCGAGCGGATCAAGAACTATCCCTACCCCCGCCAGTTCGCCACCATCAACAAGTTCTTCACGCGGGTGTTCGTGTGGCTCGTGCCGCTGGGGTTGATCGGCGAGTTCGCCAAGCTGGGCACCTGGCAGGTGTGGCTCACCATTCCCGCGAGCTTCCTCATCGGCTGGGTGTTCAACGCCATGGAGCGCGTGGGCGAGGCCACCGAGAACCCCTTCGAGGGCCAGGCCAACGACACGCCCATCACCTCCCTCAGCCGCACCATCGAGATCGACCTCCGCGAGATGCTCGGCGAGACCGACATCCCAAAACCCATCCCCGCGCAGAACAACATCCAGCTATGAGCACGCCCGAACACCTGGCCATCGTCCGCAAGCACTACCCGAACGCCATCTCCACCATCACGGCGGTCGAGCGTCTGTTCGACCTGCTCGCCGACCGCTACGGCCTGCAGCCCGGCAAGATGATGGCCGCCGACAGCCTGTGCTGCGACGACGTGAACACCATTGAATACCCGCCGCGTGCCTACGAGATGCTGGGCCCCTTCAAGCTCGGCGGACTGGACGGCTACCCCTTCGCCGGCCTCACGGGTATGGGCGCTTTCGCCGCGCATGTGCCGGACGATGGCGCCGTGTTCGTGTACCACGGTCCGCACATCGGCGTGAGCAAGGACGGCAGCCTCGGCTCCATCCTGCGCATCGGTCAGGTGAGGTCCAGCGGTTGTTGCGGTGCCTGCCGCGCAGCCGTGAAGAAGCTGCAGGCCGGTGAGATCCGCGCCGGAGAGGTCACCGAGCTGGACCACCAGCAGAACACCATCGAGCAGATCGTGCTGGCCGCGAAGGAGCGGATACTCGCGGCGGGGGATCCGATGAAGGAGGCCACCGAGGTGATGCAGGAGGCCATCAGCGCGCGCATCGACCTGCTGGCCGCACGCACCACCTACAACGCGAAGTACCTGATCCTGATGGGCACGGTGCACATCAACGGCGACCACGACATGGGCTCGTACACCAGCGTACGGCGCTTGCTGGTGAAGGACCTGCGCACGGGTGAGGCCCGGGAGCACGTGGGCGAGCTGTTGGGCGCGGGGTAGCCGAAGGCGGTCGGATCGCTGTACGGAACCTGGTACGCGTTCACACCGCTCACTTCTTCCCTCTCCTGCTGAACGCCAAAGTGAGCCAACTGCCCGCCACGAACGGGAAGGTGAGCGCGCCACCGAATGGATCCAGCCAGCCCGTGATCACCAGTGCGAATTGCAGTACCAAAGTGATGACCACCGCGATCACCACGCTGTGTGAACGGTGGGGCTGTTCGGCGAAGGCGATGGCGGTGAGCACGGCATTGAACCCGAAAAGTCCCGCAAGGATCAGGTCCAACGGCAGATGCAAGCACCACGCCGCACAGGCCCCGGCGAAGGAGGCCAGCAGGCCCACCAGGGCCGCACGTGGCGAAGCGACCAGCACGCCAAGGAAGAAGAGCACGCCGGACAGTGCGTGACCTTGGAAGATCACCTGTCCGAATCCGTTCGTTCCGACGCTCAGGAGCGCAAGGGCGTTCGAGGTCGGCAGCGGGGCGATGGCCGACGAGGCAGGCGCCGTGAACACGCGCAACAGCGGGATCAGCACCCAGGCCACCAGTACGAAGGGGAAGGTGAATCCCGGAAGCCCCCTTCGAATGAAGAGGTGCTGCAGCATGGCGGCCGTGGCGGCACCGACCACCACGAGCGCCCAAACGAACCAGGTGGCCTTGAAATGGAAGACCAGTACCACACCCACCAACGCCGCACTGAAGCCGTACAGCCCGGCCTGCACATCGGTCGGCCGGAAGCGCAGGAGCCGCGCCATGAGCGTACCGATGCCCGCGCCCAACAACGCCGCCGCGCCGAATTGCCATCCGCCCAGCCAAAGCCCGGCCAGGATGAACACGCCGCTCCATCGGTTGCCCTGGAGCATGATCTGCCCAAGGCCCTTCAGCACCGCATCGACGAAAGGTGAGAACCGCAGGAGGCCGTCCGGTACTGGTGTATTGATAGGCATACTTCCGTTGCGGCCAAAATAGACCCTGTTACCGCGATCCGTACCGCATCGATCAACGTCTTCCCCGGCCGGATCGCATCTTCGCACCATGGCGGAACCGCTCAAGGAGATGTTCAACGCCGCCTACTTCGACAGGCTGGCACGAACGGTGCAGGGTGCATACCCCGCGTTCGATGTTCCGGCGTTCCACCGGGAAGTGATGCATGGGCTCGCTGGACGTGAACTGAACGCACGTATGCGCCATACCAGCATCACCCTGCGGAAACACCTGCCGCAGGACTTTCGCCGAACGGTGGGCGTGTTGAAGGAAGTGGCCCTGGAGATGCCGAAGGGCTATACCGCCCTGTTGTACCCCGACCTCGTCGCGCTTTACGGCTTGGATGATCCGGCGTTCTCATTGGATGCGCTGGCCAATTTCACCCGGTTCGGCTCTTCCGAATTCGCCGTCCGTGAGTTCCTTCGGCGCGATCTGGAAGGCACGCTCCACGTGATGCGGCAATGGGCGGAGGATGAGAGCGAACATGTCCGACGCCTGGCATCGGAGGGCAGCCGCCCCCGGCTTCCCTGGTCATTCCGACTGGACGCCGTTGTGCGCGACCCGCAACACACCCGCCCCATCCTGACGTGTCTGCGGAGCGACCCTGCACCGTACGTCCGCAAGTCGGTGGCGAACCACTTGAACGACATCAGCAAGGACCATCCGGGCTACGTGGTGGACCTGCTGCGCACGTGGGACCTGCAACACCCCGCGACCGCCTGGATCGCCAAACACGCCTGCCGCACCCTGATCAAAGCCGGCGCGCAGGACGCCCTCGCCTTGTTCTCGTACAACAAGAGGGTGAAGGTGCGTGTGGAGGACCTGAGGATCGCGGAGGACCGCCTCGCCCTCGGCGGAACCCTGGAGTTCGCGTTCGAGCTGGTTTCGGGATCCGACCAGGACCAACCGCTGGTCATCGACTACGCGATCCACTACATGAAAGCCGATGGTCGGCATTCTCGCAAGGTCTTCAAGCTGAAAGAGCTGGAATTGCCCGCGCGTGCCGCCATCACCCTGCGCAAGCGCCAGCGCATCGTGGACCTCAGCACCCGAAAGCACTACCCCGGTGACCATCGCGTGGAGATCCTGGTGAACGGGAACAGCCTGGCGATCGCGGGGTTCGTGCTCGAGATCGTCCACCGGCAGGATACTGCGCCAGAACGGCTGAAGGCCTGACCCCGGGCCGGCGGCAGGGTGTCGCGCCCCGAACATCCGCGCCACCCGTACCGTTGAAAAGTTTACCTTTGCCTGTGATGCGCCGCGTCCTCTTCCTCTTCACCCTGGCCCTCTATGCCTGGAGCGCCATGGAGATGCATGAGTGGGTGCGTGTGCCGCAAGTGGTGATGCACTTTCTGGAGCAGCATACCAGTGAGGACTTCCACGACCTCTTCCACAACGAGCACACCGACGATCAGCAACACGATGAGCACGACCACGATCCGTTCAGCGAGGATTGCCACGGCGAGTTCTGCGCGTGCAGTGGCCTGGTCGCGCTTTCACCGGTGAACAGGTCTCTCCTGATCTCCCTACAGCCGCTCACCACCAAGGTGGGTGCGCAATTCCTCAACGTTGCGCCCAGTGGTTTCACGGGCAACGTGTGGATCCCTCCCAAGGCTTGAGTTGATCCGCCCTTCGGCGGAACGGGAACGCACCGTGCTTCGGCACGGTCCGGGGCCATTGTGTACCCGCGTTCCGCATTCGTCCTTCCTTCCATTCCCAAATTTTTCCATCCATGATCGACAGGATCATCCGGTTCTCCATACACAACAAGGCCATCATCGGGCTCTTCACGCTCGTGCTGGTGCTTTACGGGGCGTACTCGCTCACGCAATTGCCGATCGATGCGGTACCCGACATCACCAACAACCAGGTGCAGGTGATCACCACCACGCCTACGCTGGCCGCGCAGGAGGTGGAACAGTTCGTTACCGCGCCCATCGAGCGGGCCATGGCCAGCCTGCCCGATCTGGTGGAGATCCGCTCCATCAGCCGCTTCGGGCTAAGTCTTGTGACCATCGTATTCGATGAGGACGTGGACGTGTACTTCGCCCGCACCTTGGTGGACCAGCGCCTGGGCGAGGCCGCCGCACTGATACCGCCCGGGGTGGGCACACCGACCATGGCCCCGGTAAGCACCGGGTTGGGCGAGGTGTACCAATACGTGCTGCACCCCAAGGAAGGGTACGAGGGCACCTTCAGCCCCAGCGAGCTGCGCACCATCCAGGAATGGATCGTAGTGCGGCAGCTGTTGGGCACACCCGGTGTGGCCGAGGTGAACAGCTACGGCGGCGAGGTGAAGCAGTACGAGGTGAGCGTGGACCCCAAGCGCTTGCAAAGCATGGGCGTCACCATCGGTGAGCTACTGCTCGCGTTGGAGAGCAACAACGAGAACACCGGCGGCGCCTACATCGAGAAACGGCCCAACAGCTACAGCATCCGGGGCGAAGGACTGCTGCGCACGCTGGACGACATCCGCAAGGTGGTGGTGAAGATCCCGCCCGGCGGTGTGCCGCTCCTGGTGGGCGATGTGGCCGAGGTGGGCTTCGGTGCGGCCCCGCGCTACGGTGCGCTCACCCGCAATGGCGAAGGCGAAGCGGTGGGCGGCACGGTGATGATGCTGAAGGGTGGCAACAGCGCCGAAGTGGTGAAGGCTATTGAAGCGCGCATACCGAACGTGCAGAAGGCCCTGCCGGAAGGGCTGATGATCGAACCCTATCTGGTGCGCAGCGAACTGGTGGGGCGGGCCATCGGCACGGTGAAGACGAACCTGATCGAGGGCGCGTTGATCGTGATCTTCGTGCTGGTGCTCTTTCTAGGAAATTGGCGCGCGGGCCTCATCGTGGCCTCGGTGATCCCACTGTGCATGCTCTTCGCCATCATCCTCATGAACGCCTTCGGCGTCAGCGGCAATTTGATGTCGCTTGGTGCCATCGATTTCGGATTGATCGTGGACGGCGCCGTGATCATCGTGGAGGCCACCCTGCACCACCTGCATGCGCGCTTCAAGGGAAGGATCCTTACCCGCGAGGAGATGGACCGCGAGGTTTTCGTGAGCGCCAGCAAGATCCGGACGAGCGCGGCCTTCGGCGAGATCATCATCCTGATCGTGTACATCCCCATCCTCACACTGGTGGGCATCGAGGGCAAGATGTTCCGCCCCATGGCCATCACCGTCAGCTTCGCCATCCTGGGTGCCCTGTTGCTCTCGCTCACCTATGTGCCCATGATGAGCGCGCTGGTGCTGCCGCGCAACACGGCGCACAAACCCAACTTCAGCGACCGCATGATGGACCGTTTCCAGAAGTGGTACGATCCCATCATCGGCTTCGCCTTGCGCAACCGGATCAAGACCGTGGGTGTGGCCGTGGCGCTCTTCATCAGCTCGGTCTTCCTGTTCGCACGCATGGGCGGCGAGTTCATTCCCACCTTGGAAGAGGGCGACTTCGCCTTCCACAGCATCCTGCCGCAGGGCGCATCGCTCAGCCAGAGCATCGCCAACAACGCCAAGGTGGAGAAGATCCTGCTGCAATTCCCGGAGGTGAAGCAGGTGGTGGGACGCACCGGCAGCGCCGAGATCCCCACGGACCCCATGCCCCCCGAAGCCACGGACCTCATGATCATCTTGAAGGACAAGGACGAATGGACCACCGCGCACGACCGCGAGGCTTTGCAGGACACCATGCTGCAAGCCTTGAGGCAGGTACCCGGCGTGTTCTACGAAGCCACCCAACCCATCCAGATGCGCTTCAACGAATTGATGACCGGCATACGGCAGGACGTGGCCGTGAAGATCTACGGTGAGAACATGGACACCCTCGCGGTGATCGCGAACAAGGTGGCGGCGATCATCGGCGAAGTGCAAGGTGCGGGTGAACCGCAGGTGGAAAAGGTGGTGGGCCTGCCACAGATCACCATCACCTATGATCGTGCACGGGTAGCGCAGTACGGCCTCAACATCCGCGAACTGAACCGCACCGTGCGCACGGCCTTCGCGGGCGAGGCCACCGGCGTCATCTACGAGAACGAGCGCCGCTTCGATCTGGTGGTGCGCCTCGGTGACCAACAGCGGCAGAGCATCGACGATGTGCGCACCCTCTTCGTGGCGCTGCCCGGTGGCGGACAGATCCAGTTGCAGCAGGTGGCCGATGTGTCCTTGACACCCGGCCCGGCCCAGATCAGCCGGGAGGATGCCAAGCGCCGCATCGCCGTGGGCGTGAACATCCGTGGCCGTGACGTGGAAAGCTTCGTGGAAGAGCTCCAAGGCCGCATCGATGCCGAAGTGCCAATGCCCGCGGCCTACTACTACACCTTCGGCGGCACCTTCGAGAACCTGCAGGCAGCTAGCAAACGCCTGATGCTGGCGGTGCCCATCGCGCTGGCCCTCATCTTCCTGCTGCTCTTCTTCACCTTCAACAGCGTGAAGCGCGCCCTGCTGATCTACACCGCCATCCCCATGAGCGCCATCGGCGGTGTGCTTGCGCTCATGGCGCGCGGCATGCCCTTCAGCATCAGCGCGGGCGTGGGCTTCATCGCGCTCTTCGGCGTGGCGGTGCTCAACGGCATCGTCCTCATCGCCACCTTCGACCACATGGAAAAGGAAGGCATCAGCGACCTGAAGGAGCGCGTGTTGAAAGGTACCCGCACACGGCTGCGTCCCGTGCTGATGACGGCGGCGGTGGCCTCGCTCGGTTTCCTGCCCATGGCCTTGAGCGGCAACGCGGGCGCGGAAGTGCAACGCCCCCTGGCCACGGTGGTGATCGGTGGCCTCATCACCGCCACGGCCCTCACCCTCATGGTGCTGCCGGTGCTCTATCTGCTCTTCATGGGCGGAGGCAGGAGGCGCAACGATGCCAATGGCGGCAAGGCGAACGCACCGCTGATCGTCGCGACCGTGCTGTTGATCATGATCGGCGGCACCAGCAGCGCACAGGAACCGATGCCGATGGACACGGCGATCGCACGCGCCTTGCGCACCCATCCGAGCATGACCGCTGCGGAACTGCGTGTGCAGGAACAGGATGCCCTGCGTGGCACGGCCTTCGGGCTGCAGCCGCTCAACGCGCAATTCTCCCATGGCCAGACCCAGGGGCCGTATCCCAAGGACATTATCCTGGAAGCCAATACCGGGTTCGCATTTCCCACCACCATTGCCCGACGCGCGGCCTACCTGAAGGAAAGCCTGCACCTTGCGGAGAACGAAAAGCTGAACACGGCGGCCTACGTGAAGGAGAGCGCGGGAGGGGCCTACCTGCAATGGGCCATGGGCCTTGAACAGGTGCGTATCCTGCAACAGCTGGACAGCGCGTACGCATCCATGGCGGCCTTCGCGCTGCAGCGCTTCGAGCTCGGTGAGACCGGCCGCTTGGAAAGCACCAGTGCGCAAAGCCGCGCCGAGCAGGTGAAGGTGCGCTTGCGCCAGGCACAGGCTGATCTGGTGGCCTACCAGGTGGAAGTAGAACGCTGGACGGGCCCGCTCAGTGGTGCCGTGCCGGTGCCCGAGGAATTGCTCAACACCGCACGAGCGCCGGATCCCGGCGGCGGCAACGACCCGCTCCTGCTCTCCTTGCAGCAGCGCACGCAGGTGGCCGAGGCCGAATGGAAACTGCAACGCAGCCAATGGGCACCCAGCCTGCAGGGCGGCGGCTTCTACCAGACCTTCGATGGCACGTCGCCCTTTTCGGGCTTCCTCATCGGTGCTTCGATCCCCCTGCCCGGCAGCGGCCAGGGCGGTCGCACCTCGGCGGCACGTTTGCGCAGCGAGATCGCCGCGCAGGAACTGGAAGCCGCACGCCGACAGCGCAGCAGCGAGCGCGCCACCACGCAGGCGCAGCTCACTCAATTGCGCGAGAGCCTCGCCTTCTATGAAAGCACCGGTGCCGCGCTGGGTGCTACCCTGCGCGACGATGCCCTGCGTGCCTATCGCGCGGGCGAAGCCGACTACTTCCAATTCACTCAAGGCATCGAGCAGGCCTTTCAACTCAACGCCGAGCACTTGCGCGTGCGTTACGAGCTCGCACTTACCGTCCTCCACCTCCGTGCCCTCAATGGGCTCTAAGACCGCATAGACATGAAAACGCAACCGATCAACAGCGCTCTTCAGCGCATGCCGAATACGCTCTTTCTGCTCCTGCTCACCATCGCACTGGCCGCCTGTGGCGGTGGCGCGGCCTCCGGCGAAGAAGAAGGCCATGGCCACGGCGAAGAGGAGGGCCACGGCGGTGGGAGCACCGTCACCGTTTCGCCGCAACAATTCGCCGCCATCGAGGGCAAGCTTGGCAAGGTGGAGATGAAGGACCTCACCACCGCCCTCAAGGCCGTCGGCTTTTTGAAAGTGCCGCCGCAGAACGTCGCCGACATCACCGTGGCCATGGGAGGCACCGTGCGCGAAGTGCTGGTGCAGGAAGGCGACCATGTGAACAAGGGGCAGGTGCTCGCTACGGTCACCGACCCTTCGATCATCCAACTGCAACGCGACTACCTCGATGCGAAAGCACGACTGGTGTACGCCGAAACGGAATTGGAACGCCAGACCGAACTGGCCCGCGCCAACGTGAGCGCGCAGAAGACCCTGCAACAGGTCACGGCGGAACACGCCTCCTTGCGGGCCAGCGTGAACGCCCATGCCGAGCAGTTGCGCCTGATCAACATCGACCCCGAGAAGCTCACTGCCAATGCACTGCGCTCAGCCGCGGGCATCGTAAGCCCCATCGATGGCACCGTGGCGCACATCGCGGTGAACGTGGGAAGCAAGGTGAGCAACGATGCCACAATGTTCCGCGTGGTGAACAACAGCAAGCTCCACGTGGACCTCTTCCTCTACGAACAGGACATCGCCTCCGTGAAGGTGGGCCAGACCATCGACCTCAGCCTCACCAACCTGCCGGGCAAGAACTACACGGCCGTGGTCTTCGCCATCGGCAGTGCCTTCGAACGCGAGACGAAGACGATCCCGGTGCACGCGGAGATCACCGGCGACAAAGTGGGCCTGATCGACGGCATGGGCGTTACCGGGCGCATCAGCGTAGGCAACGCCACCACCACCGCCGTGCTCACCGAGGCCATCGTGAACATGGAAGGCAAGGACTACGTGTTCATCAGGACCGAAGGTGAAGAGGAGCATGGGCACGGGCATGATGAAGAGCCCGCGCACAAGGAGGAACCGGCGCACAAACACACCGAAGGGGAAGCACACGATCACGCGAAGGAGAACAAGGCAACCCATGCACAAGGTGAGGTGCACGAACATGACCATAGCGATGAACATGCGCACGAGGCCGCAACCGGCAGCATGAGCTTCCAACGCATCGAAGTGAAGCGTGGAACGACCGATGGCGCGTACACAGCAGTAACCTTCCTGCAACCGGTGGACCCGGACGCCGAAGTGGTGACCGGTGGCGCCTACTACCTGATCGCGATGATGAACACGAGTGAAGGACACGAGCATTAAGATCATGAGCACCCATCATTCCCTCGCTGCTCGTTCCACCTGGCGGACCTACCTGCCTGCTATTGTTTCGTTCATCCTGCTCCTCAGCGGCATCGCCATCGACCAGCTGGCACCGCAGCTCTGGCAACAGGCATGGTGGCGTTTCGCCTGGTACTTGGCCGCGTACCTGCCGGTAGGCTGGCCGGTGCTGGTGAATGCGGTACGTACCATCGCGAAGGGCGCGGTCTTCAGCGAGTTCTTCCTGATGAGTTTGGCCACCATCGGCGCGTTCTACATCGGCGAGTACCCCGAGGGCGTGGCGGTGATGCTGTTCTATGCCGTGGGTGAACTGTTCCAGAACGCCGCCGTTGATCGGGCCAAGCGCAATATCCAGGCCTTGCTGGATGTACGTCCGGATACCGCGAACGTGCTGCGCGACGGCATCCCGGTGGAAACGCCCGCTGCTGAGGTGAAGGTCGGTGACATCCTCCGCATCCGCGTGGGCGATCGCGTGCCGTTGGACGGAAAACTCCTGAGTGAAAAAGCGTCGTTCGATACCGCCGCGCTCACCGGTGAGAGCGTGCCGCGCACCATCGTGAACGATGCGCCGGTGCTTGCTGGCATGATCGCTGCGGACAAGGTGGTGGACATGGAAGTGACCAAACCCTTTGGCGAGAGCAGCCTCGCACGCATACTGGATCTGGTGCAGAACGCCGCCAAGAGCAAGGCACCAACGGAGCTCTTCATCCGCCGCTTCGCCCGCATCTACACACCCATCGTGGTGGCGCTCGCCGTGGGCATCGTGCTGGTGCCCATGTTGGTTGTGGAGTCCTACGACTTCAACAGTTGGCTATACCGTGCCCTCATCTTCCTAGTGATCTCCTGCCCATGCGCACTGGTCATCAGCATTCCGCTGGGCTACTTCGGTGGCATCGGCGCAGCCAGCCGCAAGGGCATCCTGCTGAAGGGTGGCAACTACCTCGATGTGCTCACCAAGGTGAACACCGTGGTGATGGACAAGACCGGTACGCTCACCGAGGGCGTGTTCGCTGTTCAGGAGGTGAAGCCTGCGGAAAGTGCAAGCGCGGAACAACTGCTCGGCGTGGTGAAGGCCATGGAAGCGCACAGCACGCACCCCATCGCAAAGGCCGTGTTGGAACATCCGCAAGGCGATGCCGTGGGCGAGGCCACGAACGTGGAGGAGATCAGCGGCCACGGTATGCGCGGTACGGTGCAGGGCAAGGAGGTGCTGGTGGGCAATGCGCGCCTCTTGAAGAAGTTCAACGTGTCCTATCCTGCGGACGTGGATACCGTCGAGGATACCATCGTGGTGTGTGCGATCGGCGGCAGCTACGCGGGCTACATCACCGTTGCCGATAAGGTGAAAGCGGACGCACAGCAGGCGGTGAACGAACTGCGTGCATCGGGCGTGCGCGAGATCGTGATGCTCAGCGGCGACAAGACGGCCATCACGCAGCGCGTCGCGGCCAAGCTGGGTATCCACAAGGCCTTCGGCGATCTGCTGCCGGAAGATAAAGTATCGAAGATGCAGCAGGTGAAGAAGGACCCTACCGCCGTGGTGGCCTTCGTGGGCGACGGCATCAATGATGCGCCGGTGCTCGCGCTCAGCGATGTGGGTATCGCCATGGGCGGCCTGGGCAGCGATGCGGCCATCGAGACCGCTGATGTGGTGATCCAGAACGACCAGCCCTCGCGGATCGCCGAAGCCATCCGCATCGGCCGGGCCACCAAGCGGGTGGTCACGCAGAACATCGTACTCGCTTTCGGCGTGAAGGCGATCGTCCTGATCCTCGGCGCGGGAGGATTGGCCACCCTATGGGAAGCGGTGTTCGCCGATGTGGGTGTGGCGCTGTTGGCGATACTTAACGCGAGCAGGATGCGGTGAGGGTTCTGGAACATAACTTGCGTGGCTACGAACATGAAACAGCTGACCACCCTGCTCTTTGCCTTTTGCACACTAGGCCTATCTGCACAAACCGGTGCAGTTTCCCCGCCCGCCAAAGGCAAGAAGACCGCCACCATCGCCATCCAGAGCACTGGCATCTGCGATATGTGCGAGAAGACCATCGAGACCGAACTCGTCTATACCAAGGGCGTGAAGAAGGTGGATGTGGACCTCAGCACCGCTGCCGTGAGCGTGACCTACGATCCGCGCAAGACCGACGCGGACAAATTGCGTGCAGCGCTCACCAAGCTGGGGTACTCCGCCGATGGCACACCCGGTGATGCAGCCGCCTTTGCCAAATTGCCCCAGTGCTGCCAGAATGAAGGCTGCGGCAAGTTGCCGGTGAAGCAATCAAGCTTCATTGGGCCATGCCGACGCAGGTGCGGCCATACTACGTAGCAGAGTTGCGCAAGAGCGAAGAGGCTCGCACGCTCGGCGATCTGCAACTCGAATGGCACCATCTCGAGCGGGCCCATATTCTCGGCCAGCGTTGGCCCTTGGAGCACAACGCGGTGCATTGGCGCATGCTGAAGTTCGGGTTCCGTACCAAGAACATGCGCGAGATCATCGGACAGTTGCCGCGTCTGGTCTTCGGTGGGGTGAAGAGCTTCGTGGGCACGGTGCCGATCGGGAATACGGGCGGAGCGAATGTGCCGGCGCTGAAGCCGCTGGCGTTACCAGACGACCTAGCAGCGATACTCAATGACACCTTTGCCGTGTGATCGATAGTGCGATCACCGTGTCCGAGAGTGAATGGAGTATCGGGCCCTTCGCGGGTCACATATTCCGCCGATACTGCCCCCCCACCTCGAACATCGCCGCAGTCAACTGCCCGAGCGAGCAATACTTCGTCGCCTCCATCAGCACGGCGAACATGTTCTCGTTCCGGATGGCCGCTTGCTGCAGGTCCTTGATCGCCTTCGCCGCTTCCGCGCTGTAGGCCGCGCGTAGGTTCTCCACCGTCGCAATCTGCGCTTCCTTCTCTTCCTCGGTGGCGCGGATCACCTCCTTGGGCAATACCGTCGGTGAGCCCTTGCTGCTGAGGAAGGTGTTCACGCCGATGATCGGGTATTCGCCCGTGTGCTTGAGGGTCTCGTAGTACAAGCTCTCTTCTTGGATCCTGCTGCGTTGGTACATCGTTTCCATCGCTCCCAAGACACCACCGCGCTCCGTGATCCGGTCGAACTCGGTGAGCACGGCTTCTTCCACCAGGTCGGTGAGCTCTTCGATGATGAAGGAGCCTTGGAGCGGGTTCTCATTCTTGGCCAGGCCGAGCTCCTTGTTGATGATGAGCTGGATGGCCATGGCGCGGCGCACGCTTTCCTCGGTGGGCGTGGTGATGGCCTCGTCGTAGGCGTTGGTGTGCAGGCTGTTGCAGTTGTCGTAGATGGCGTAGAGCGCCTGCAACGTGGTGCGGATGTCGTTGAAGTCGATCTCCTGCGCGTG
>CAUJED010000020.1:0-3417 GCA_963169535.1 Bacteroidota bacterium
CGGCCAGCTCCTTTTGCTTGCCCTTCAACTCCTCCTCCAGATCGAAATCATCCTGCAGGCCCAAACAGAACTTGGCGGAGTTGACAAAATACTTCGCAAGGCGCAGGGCGGTATCGGCCGTCACACGACGGTCGCCCTTGATGATCTGCGACACACGCGTTTGCGGGATGCCGATGTCCTTCGCAAGGCGGTAGGCGCTGATGCCCATGGGGGCGAGGAACTCCGCTTGGAGCACGGTGCCGGGGTGGATGTTCGGGAGCTTCTTCATGGGTACTGGTTCAGTGGTAATCGACGATCTCTACCTCGTAGGCGTTGCCGCTCTGCCATTTGAAAATGATGCGCCACTGGTCGTTGATCCGAATGCTGTGGTAGTCCTTCAGCTTCCCCGCCAGCTTTTCCAATCGGTTCGCTGGCGGTATGCGCAGGTCGGCGATGTCCTGTGAGTTGTTGAGCATTCTGAGCTTCCTTCTGGCGGTCTCTTGAATAGTTGAGGGCAGCTTGCGCACGACCTCGCCGTTCCATATCCCCTCGGTCTCCTTCGACCCGAACGACCTGATCATGTGGGGCAAATATACTAACGTATCGCGTCAGTAACAACAGGACCACCCACCACGCTCTCCATCGCCACCTTCGCAACCTGTACATTCTTCACATCCTGCACGCTGATCCGCAAGGTACCCGCCTTCTCGTACACCTTGAACCTGCGCGGCTGCGCTTGCACCTCCCGTAGCACCGCGTTGAAGCCATCGCTCTCGAAGAAGCCATGCTTCTGGTCGGCGATGAAGGTGCCGATCGGAGAGGTGCGGGACTCGTTTCGGGTATGCTGCGCTACACGATCAGATCGAGCGGCAGATCGGAGATGTCCCGTAGCCGTTTTCCTTGGATCATGGTGTGGATCGAATCTTCTGCATCGCTCATGCCAAGATCCCGGACGGTATCGAGCAACTCGTGCAAGGCGAAGTGGTACACATGGTCGATGTCGCCCGTACCCAAGGCAATGGATGAGATACGGCTCGGCGTGGGTTCGCCCGTGATCACCGTGATGTGTGGCAAGCGCCCTTTGCGATTTCGCACCAGGTTCAACCCTTCGGAACGTGCGTTCTGTGCCCGATCACTACGCAAAGTCCACTTGCAACTGATGCTGGCATGCAGGATCGGCATCTGGTTGTTCTTCGACCGCAATCCGGTGAACCGGGCTACATCGTCGTTCACGATGGGCCTAGCGGAATTGAGGCTCTCGTCCGGTTCGGGCTCTCGATAGATGACCACATCCGGCTTGATCAGATAGTCGCTGCCCAGAGCAGCAGCGAGTTCCGGCGTCTTCGAGGCCAGTTCCGCCAATGCGTCGAGGTGGGAATACTGTTCGAAGCGCGCAATGCCCATCCGGCCTCCACCAACGCCTTTCGATACGGTCCAACGGCCCGGTCTGAGGTGGCCAAGTGCGGTGAACGTCGTCTTGATGAATTCCGTGCAAATACCCTCGAATTGATCGCCCGAGCTTTGGCCGGCCAAGCGTTCCAAGCCACGGTGTTCACCGATGCGCTCAATGATCCCTTTGGCGATCGCAATACTGGCGCGGTTGGCTTTATCCGCATTGGTGGGTACACCAGCGGCATCCACATTCAACACCGATCCAAGTAGTGCGGCATGGAACGACCCGCGTGCTTCGTTCAGAAGCGGTTCCTTCTTCGCCATCACGCCACCAATACGCTGCGGTGTGCCGCCAACTCGAACATCTGCATGATGCGTTGTCCCACGGCGTGCGCAACCGGTGGCGGGAACGCATTCCCTACTTGTCGATAGGCTGCTGTCTTGCGACCGGTGAAATGCCAATCATCAGGAAAGCCTTGGATGCGGGCCACCATACGCACGGTCAACTTCGGGACATCGGTGAAGTCCCTTTCGGGCGCGAATTCAGCGATGGTGCCACCGTTCACCCCTAACGCTGCCCAGGCCTTCCGCGCGCGCGAGGGTCCGAGGTCGGGACCACCGTGCTTCTTCGACCCGCCCACGATCGTAGGCGCGATCGCTTGGGCACCAGCGATCCACTGCTTCACCCCGCGCCATTTGTTCGCGGCCATCAGGTCGGCAAGTGTATCACCAACGGTCGGGGTGGGGGCCTGCAGCTTCTCCGGCCAGGTGAAGTGGTCGGCATCGTCGGCACGAAGTGCGATGATCACCACCCGCGGTCGCAGTTGCGGCACACCGAAGTCCGAGGCCTGCAATAGCTTGATGTCCGTCTTGTAACCCAACTTGCGGAACTGGCCGAACAGCCGTTTGCGGTAGCTCTCGAAGTCGGCATCGAGGAAGCCACGGACATTCTCCAGCATCACGGCACGCGGCCGGATCTCGTCGGTAAGTCGGAGCGCTTCGGGGAACAGGTCACGCTCATCCTTGGCGCCGAGTTGTTTGCCAGCCACCGAGAAAGGCGGGCAGGGCACCCCACCAGCCAACAGGTCCACACCATGGTAGGGTCGGCCATCGAAGCGTGTGACATCGCCGTGCAGTACGTTCCACTGCGGCCGGTTCGTGCGAAGTGTGGCACAGCACGCATCGTCGATCTCCACCAAAGCCTCGTGCTCGAAGCCCGCACGCTCCAAACCGAGTGATTGCCCACCGGCTCCTGCACAGATCTCTACACTGGTCATTTCGTTCTCGACAGGTTTTTCGTCAACTATTCAATGACAACATAGCTACAGTTCGGCAAGGTCGGAAAATCGTATCGGATAAGTTGTTGACACAACCAGACCTACCCACCCTGTACGGGACAATGTCGTCAGGTCACCTCCAAACACTTAGATCAAATGCACGGCGACCTCGTCCTTCAGCCTCTTGAAGTGCTTATCCTCGGTGACCAATGGTATGCCCAATCGGATGGCAGTGGCGGCTATCAGCGCATCGGCGAGTTTCATGCGGTATCGTGCGCACAGGCCAATGGCCGTTGATTTGATCCCTGCGTCGATGTCCGTGATGCGGATCGTGGCCATGTCGGCGGTGACTTTCGCTCGTTCGTGTGCCGAGTAGCCGTGGAATCCCAGGATCTCGATCTCCGTGACGAAGGAAATGTGCAACATGGCGCCATCCAGGATCGAGGTGGTACGCGCGTCCCCATCCCAATGATGGATCAGCACGTTGGTATCCACAAGCAGGTCCTTAGCGACCATCGCGCACGGACTTCAAATAGTCCTTCATGCGTTCAGCGATCCCGGGGAGCATACCGGCTGATCGCTTGGCATCGTAGCCCTTTCGAACGGATGATCTCCGTGTGCTCGGTCGAACGACCCTGCGCGTGTAGACAGCCTGCGGTTCACTCGCCACCGTGGGTTGTGTTTCCGCCCTCCCCTTGTTGGGCTTGGTCCGCTTCGGTGACTTGGCCATGGTTCCACGAAGATACTACGAGGTCACTGCCGCCCCCAC
>CAUJED010000021.1:0-3675 GCA_963169535.1 Bacteroidota bacterium
CGTGATGTGGGAGAGCAGCTCCGGTACCGAAAGCACGGTGGAATACGGGCTCACCCCATCACTGGGCAGCACAGCAAGTGGTACCGCCGTGGTGGGCAACGGCGCTTCACAGATCCACACCACCGTGCTCACGGGGCTCACCCCGGCCACGCGCTACTACTACCGGGCAAAGACGGGCAGCACGCACTCCACCGCCTACTGGTTCCGCACCCCGGCACTGCCAACGGCCGAAGCGCCCACGAACATCTGCGCCATGAGCGACATGCAGCAGGATGCGGGCCAGCCCAACAAATTCTGGGAGGTGGTGCACAACGGCGTGATCGACCTGGTGAACGACAGCCTGGGGCCCGATCTGAGCGAGGAGATGAGCATGGTGATCATCCCGGGCGACCTGGTGGAGAACGGCACCGTGTATTCGCAATGGGAAACCACCTTCTTCGATCCCGCCAACCCGCTGTTCAGCTACGTGCCGGTGTATCCCGCCATCGGGAACCATGAGAACAACTCGGCCACCTATTTCAAGTACTTCACCCTGCCCGCGAACGGCACGCCGGGCTACGTGGAACATTGGTGGTACAAGGATCACAGCAACGTGCGCATCATCGGCATGGACAGCAACACGCCGTACCGCATACAAGCCCAGTTGGATTGGCTCGATGGTGTGCTCGCCACCGCAGCGTCCGACCCGAACATCGATTTCGTGTTCGCGCAAATGCACCACCCGCACCACAGCGAGCTTTGGATCGACGGAAACACCGACTACACCGGCGACATCATCACACGGCTGGAGAACTTCAGCACCACCACCGGCAAGCCCAGCGTCCATTTCTTCGGTCACACACATGCCTATTCGCGGGGCCAGAGCCGCGACCACACGCACCTGATGGTGAACGTGGCCACCGCCGGCGGCAACATCGACTACTGGGGCGAGTTCGCGCAGATCGACTATCCTGAGTACACCATCAGTCAGGATGAATACGGTTGGGTGCTGGTGCAGGCGCAGGCGGGGGGCGATCCGCAGTTCACCGTGAAGCGCTACAGCATCGGCGATGCCGCGAACCCGCATGCGAACACGCTGGAGGACCTGGTCACCATCAAGAAGAACAACAACGCGCCCTTCCAGCCGCAGGCCCTCTTCCCGGTGAACGGCGACATGGTGGATCCCGATTGCCTGGTACTTCAGGCGGACGCCTTCTTCGATCCCGACGGCGAAGGACATGGGTCCACGCATTGGCAGGTGAGCACCACCTGCGGCGACTGGACAAGTCCGGTGGTGGACAGCTGGAAGCAATACCAGAACCTCTACTACGAGCAAGACACGCAGGCCGGGGACGACCTCACCGATGAGACCGTGGGCGGACTTCTACCCAACACGCAGTACTGTTGGCGGGTGCGCTATCGCGACAAGGGCCTGGGCTGGAGCGCATGGAGCGCGCCGGTCACCTTCGCCACCGGCAACAGCGGGCTGGGCCCGAACCTCCTGATGAACGCGGGCGCGGAGAGCGGGATCGCGAACTGGGTGCAGGAGACGGGTGTGATCGAATCGCTCGCCGATGGGGAATGCAACGGCACGTCATCGCATGGTGGTACCAGATACTTCGCGGTTGGCGCGCTCTGCGTGGAGAATGCGTATGCCGTGGCTTACCAGGATATCGACGTAACGGTCCATGCCACCACGATCGATGCGGGAACGGCCACCTCGCGTTTCGGTGGATGGTTCGCCAACTGGCAGGGTGGCGACCGACCGGAGATGGCACTGCAGTTCCGCGATGTGGGCAACAACGTGATCGGCGGCACCGACACCATCGGCAGTTTCACCGGCACATGGACGAACGTGCAGCTCGATGCGCCGATCCCTACAGGCACGCGCACGGTCCGTGCGATCCTCATGGGTACGCGCGACGTGGGAACCGACAACGACAGCTACTTCGATGATCTGAGCGTGCGCCTCAACCTCAGCGGGAACAGCTGTTCCTTTCCGCGAGTGAGCGTGCCTTTGAAGACCTTCCTGGAGGGACCCTATGTGCCAGGGACCGGGATCATGCACGACAGTTTAAGGGTGCAGGGTATCATCCCGCTCACCGAACCATTCACTGCTGCAGGCTTCACGCACGCCGGCGAGGGCGGAGGTGAAACGATCACTCCGTCCGTCCTGCAAGCCACAGGGCTGCTCGCCATTGTGGATTGGGTGCTCGTGGAATTGCGCGATCCCGTGGATCCATCGATCGTGGCCTCCACCATGAGCTGCCTGCTTCAGCGCGGTGGCGATGTGGTGGGTCTGGATGGCAGCTCAGTGCCGCGCATCACCGCCGAACCCGGCGAATACCACGTGGCCGTGCGGCATCGCAATCACCTCGGGGCCATGACCGCTCAGCCGATCGCGCTCGCCAACGGACTGGGGGTGATCGACTTCACCGACCCTGGGCTACCGCTCTTCGGAACCGATGCCATGCGAACGACCAATGGAGTGCGTGTGCAGTGGAACGGCAACGTTCGGCCGAACAACAAGGTGACCTATACAGGGACGAACAACGATCGCGACCCCATCCTGGTGCGCATCGGGGGTACAGTGGCTACCGCGACCGTGAACGGATACTATCCCGAGGATGTGAACCTGAACGGCACGGTGAAATACACCGGTGTGCAGAACGACCGCGATCCTGTCCTGCAGACCGTCGGTGGAACGGTGCCCACGGCAACCCGACTGGAGCAACTGCCCTGATCGACCACACGGTTAGAGTGCTGGCCGACCCGTTGGACAACGCATGGTACGTGATCCGCAAGGTGGCGTGGTGCGTACTGAGCGCATGCAGAGCACCGTACCCGTCGATCATTCACGGCGCCCGATCAGAAACCCTTCCTTGTCGCCACCGTGCCCGTTGGCCGCACGATGGTGACCACGCCCTTGCCCTGATACAAGTCATCCACCTCCACCACCACGCGCTCGCCGGGGCGGATGTCGGGCAGCGGGTAGGCGCGGGTGTTGCGCCATTCGCCGCTACTGTCGCTCAGGTAGAGCACGTAGCCGCTGGCGATGTGCTGCGGCAGGCCGATGTTGCCGAAGAGCAGCACGTTCCGCTTGCCGGGTGCACCGCCGCGCAGGGAGTGGATCTCGATCGGTGAGGACAGGTCGCGCAGCACTTCCATGGAAGGCTTGGGCTTGCCGTACATATCGTACACCCCATGGATACGACGCCGGTATCGGCCAGGCTCGGGTGTGCCGGGGTAGTGCGTGCGGTAGTCGGTGAGGTCGAAGTAGATGGCGCCCTGGATGTAGGGCTTGCTTTCGTAGAGCGCCATGTGGTAGATGAGGTCGTGGATGCGGCGCACATCGCCCCCGGCGAAGTTGGGCTCGCACAGGCCGAACTCCGAGATGAAGAAGGGCAGCGTGGGATAGGTGGCGTGGATGCTGTCCAGGTGCAGGCCCACCGCGCCCGTGGGCAGCTCCCACCACGAGCCGCCATACTCGTTCATCATCAGCAGATCGCCGTGGGCTGCGGCATCGGGCACGAAGCCCGGCTCGCCCGCATAGGACTCGGTGAGCGAGTTGCTCACGTAAGTGGCGTAGCGCGTGGGATCCAGCTCGCGGGTGCGATCGAGCAGCGCCTTGATCATCCGCGACATGCGCGGGTCGCGTGCGCGCAGTTCGTTGCCCACGCCCCAGGCGAAGATGCT
>CAUJED010000022.1:0-21781 GCA_963169535.1 Bacteroidota bacterium
CCACTGTCGATGTAGGTGTAATGCAGGTGGTGCGCCAGTTGCCTGGCCAGCGTGCTCTTGCCGCAACTGCTGAACCCGTCTATGGCGATGGTGATGCGTTCCACGGCGCGGCCAAGGTAGTGCCGGAGGGGCATGTGCGCATGCTCCAATGCGGCCATGTGCCCATGAATGCCCGTGACGGGGCTATCCGTCGGCTTTCTTGAAATCTGCGAACCGTAGGGCCAGCGTGATGGTGTTGCTGATGCCGGCCAGGTGCAACTGCGAGAAGCCGTAGCTGATGTGGAACTTGCTCACCCGCAGGCCGACACCGAAGCTAAGGCCCACGGCCCCCGGCTTATCGGCGATCACCAACTCCTGCCGGCGACGTGCATTGTAGGCGATGCGCAACATGAAGGACTTACTGAGCAGGATCTCCGCACTGGGCACCAGGTGCAGCAGGGCCTTGTCCACTGTGGTCTTCTTATCCTCGATGACCTCTCCGGTGGCGGGGTCGATCATCACCGTGGCGTTCGGATCCTCGTATGTGAGGTCCCAGCGCTGAAGTTGTTCCATCATGAGCCCCAACCGGAAGGGTGCGTGCTTGAACCGGTAAGTGACGCCCAACTGTACCTGGAGCGGTAAGTCTTCCTTCTGATCGGTATAACTGCTCAGTTGAGCACCGATGTTGCGGATGGCGCCAGCTACGGTAAGGCCCAGCTTCTTCTTGTAGAAGACACCAGCGAGGTCCACCCCCATGGCCGTGGACCGGTAACTATCGAGCGTGCTGTTGATGAACTTGAGGTTGGCACCGATGCTGAAGAGGCTATCGACGGGATAGCCCGCACCCACTTGAAAGACCTGTTCCCCCGCACGGAACTCGCCCAACTGCTCGCCCACCTCGTCGGTGCGTTGGAAGGTGCCATAGTCCAGGTACTGCACCGCACCGGCCAGCGTGATCCGTGAACTATCCAAGTGGTGCGCGTAAGCGGCATAGCCCACTTTGATCCCATCGAAATACGGCAAGTAGCTCAGCGCCACCTGCCGAGCCGACCCCGCATCGAGCAAGGCCGGGTTGAACACGCCCAGGTTCAAGTCCCCATCCTTCACCGCGATATACTCGCCGCCCAGTGCAGCGGACCGTGCCGAGCTTGGGATATCGAGCAGTCTATACGCGGACTGCCCCCCCAGCTGACCCATGACCACAGCGGAGACCAGGGTGGCAAGCAGGAAGGCGATGGAACGGACCAAGTGGGGCATACGTGGTGGTTGCGGGAACGGAACGCAAGATAACGGCCCGTAGTATCCGACCGTATGTGGCCCTATCGCCAACGGGCTGGTACCTTTCCCGCCGATGCGCCTTCTTCCCCGCCTACTCATCCTGCTATCGTTGGTCCTGAGCGGCTGTTCCGCATCGGAACAGGTGATGAACGATGGCCCTTTCCAGAAGCGGAAGTACCGACCGGGCTGGCACGTGGACCTGGGCTGGAACGACCCGCGACCAAGCCCGACCCGCGACCACCTCCGGGAGGTCGCTCCCCAACGGATGGCACCGCGCATCGCCCAGCCATCCGCCGGGTCCATGCCAGCGCTCGAGGCTTCTTCCACCCCACTGGCTCCTGCACCCATCGCCACACGCAAGCCGCGGTCTTCGACTCCGCCGGTGATCCTGCAAGCACCCCGGGTGGAGCCCGCAACGGCCACCCCCACCACGGAAGGAGCGGCCACCACCCGCCGGTGGAATCGCATGGCGCTGATCTCCGGGGTGTTCCTGACCCTGGCGGCCTTGGTGATCGGGATCAGCGGAGGCGGGGAGGTCCTGATCTACCTCCTGGTCTTCGCGTTGCTAACGGGCATCATCGGCTTGATCCTCGCGATCAAGCACAAGGAACGTGGCAAAGGGATCGCCATCGCGGCCATCGCTGGCTCGCTCACCGTGCTCTCACTGCTGATCGCCGCGATAGCATCCGGGTGGTGAGGCCCCGCGCTGTCGGAAGAGCAACGAGCCATCGCCGTAGCTGAGGAATCGATAGCCGTGGGCCAGGGCATGGCCGTAGATCACACGCCATGCCGGTCCAACGAATGCGGCCACCAGAAGAAGCAGCGTGCTCCCCGGTTGATGGAAGTTGGTGATCAACGCATCGGCCATGCGGAACCGATATCCGGGTGCGACCAACAGCGCGGTGCGTCCCACGAGCGGTACGCCCCGCTTCTCCACATCCTCGACCACCGCGCTGATGGCCTCAACGGGCGATGGCAGATCCTGCTCTTGGTGGGCATAGGGCTCCCACTGGTCGATCCGCATGTGCTCCCCGGCCCGGCCTTGCAACACCATCACCCCATGCCAGTACACGCTCTCGATGGTGCGCAGAGCGGTGGTACCCACCGGAATGATCGGTCCACGCCCCAACTGCTCTCGCCAAGAGGTCAAGGTGTTCAACGCCACACGCACCTGCTCGCTGTGCATGACGTGATCGGCCATACGCTCGCTCTTCACCGGAAGGAAGGTACCTGCCCCCACGTGCAGCGTGCACCGCGAAGTGCGTACACCGCGCTCCTGCACG
Organism: Bacteroidota bacterium; assembly: GCA_963169535.1. Classification (GTDB taxonomy): domain Bacteria; phylum Bacteroidota; class Bacteroidia; order Flavobacteriales_F; family PHOS-HE28; genus PHOS-HE28. The sequence goes on from CAUJED010000022.1 coordinate 2,541, forward strand.
GCGGCCAACAAGGCATCGCTGAAATGCAGGCTGGCCGTCGGTGCCGCGATGGAGCCATCGTTGGTCGCGAACACGGTATTGTAGCGCATCGGATCCTCGGGCATGGCCTCCCTGCGCATGTACGGTGGCAACGGCACCGTACCCGCCCGTTCCAGGGCTTCGGCGAAGGTCGAGGGGCCGTTCCAACCGAACTCCACCAGATGCTCCCCTTCGCGTTGTTGGATACGGGTCATGACCAGGCCATCATCCGCCCTTACCGCGTGCACCGCTTCGCCCTTCCAGCGCTTGGCATTGCCCATCATGCACCACCAACGGGTGGTTCGCTTGTCCAACAACGCCTGTTCGATGGGGCGCCCGGCTTCGGGTTCCAACACCATGCACTCCAGCAGGGCGCCGGTGGCCCGCCGGAACGGGATGCGTGCGCGTACCACCCGTGTATCGTTCAGCACCAGTAGGCTGTTCCCCGGCAACTGCGATGGCAGGTCGCGGAACCGATGGTCGCTGACCTTGCCATCGCGGTACACCAACAGGTTGCTGGCATCGCGTTCGGCCAGCGGATGGCGTGCGATGCGTTCTTCGGGCAGATCGTACGTATGATCCTGGATGCGGAGTGCGCTGGGGTGCATGGTGTGCGCGCGAACGGCGGTGCAAAGATGCGCCCCGTTCATTCGCGGATCAGCGCACCGGTGAAGACCTTTCCCCCGGACAAGCAGCGCACCACGTAATGCCCTGCGGGCCATGCCGAGGCATCCACGTGCACCAATGGCCCCATCACACCGTGGGCCTCGTGCACCACCCGGCCCATGACATCGGACACCGTGAACCGGACCATTCCCCTCGGACCACCAAGGTGCATGTGCACCATGCCATCGGATGGGGTTGGCCAGATCAGCAGGTCGTTCGTGGTGCGTTCCTGCACCCCGTTCATCCACAGCACGTCGCGCACAGCCTGGTAGGCGTTCACCTTCCCCATGCCCCATTGCGTACTTCCGCCTTCGGGGATCGTACCCGTGTGGCTGTCCTGACGGGCGGTGCGCATGAGGGCTTCCTTGACCTCTTGTGGCGTGGAGGTGGGATCCGCCTCGAGCACCAGCGCAGCGATGCCCGCGACGGCCGGTGAGGACATGCTGGTGCCGGAGAGGCGCGCGAACGGATAGGTCCGGCCTTCGAAGGGCACGTTCAGGATCGCCGAGAAGTCCTCGTCGGTGTAGCTGCTCATGGCCGATCCGATGTTCTCCCCGGGGGCTGCGAGGTCCGGTTTCACACGCTCGTCCAAGGTGGGGCCGATGGAAGAGAACGGCGCGATGGCCCCACCGCCCGGCTGTCCGGTGACCGGGTGGATGAACTCCGGCCAATAGGCGCCCACGCTGATGAGGCTGTTGGTGCACGCGGGCTCGCTGATGCCGTACCGGTTGTCCCCTGCGGTCCACCCGGTGGCCGCCGCCACGAAGGCCATGCCCCAGTTCCCCACATCGTTGGTCAGCTCCGTGACGTTCCAGAAGTGGACGACACCATCGGGCGCGGTGGCCTTGAGCGCCACGCGGATACTGCTGCTCGTGTTCTTCGCCCGCAGGCGGAAATGCGGTCGTCCGTTCAGTGGATGTGCGGCCTCGGTGGTGAGGTTGAAGAAGACCGTATCGTTGCCGACCACGAGCATGGAATCCAGGTAGGCCTGCTGTGTGGCCGTGGAATAGAACGGGGTCTCGGCCAGGATGGCATTGCCCATGGTGGTGGCCATCAAGCCGGCTTGCACCGGATGCCCGGCCTCTCCCCAGATGCTGATGCTCTGCCCCCACATATTGGGGTTGGCGGAGTACGCGTAGTACTGGATGCGCGATCGCAGGGTGTCGCCGTTGAACTCCTTCCTGATGTGGAAGTCCACATCACCGTTGTTCCCGCCCGAATTCACGAACACCACACCTTCGGCGGAGAACTGATCGATGGCCTGGCTGATGAGCGAGTTACCGTCCAACGTCCCGATGTGGTGCAGGCCCCAGCTCATGTTCACCACGAGGCGCTTGTCGTCCTGCTCGGCGATCCCCTGCATCCACGTGAAGGCATCGAGCACGGCGGCGGCATCCACCAGGAAGGTGCAGAACAGGAAGCGGGCATCGTAGGCGATGCCTCGGTACGGGCTTCCGGCACCACCGCCACCGGCGATGCCCGCGACATGGGTGCCGTGCGTGGCGTTGTTGTAGATGTTGGACGTATCGGCACCGGCGGCGAGCAACTCCGCCTGGCTCAGGAGCTCGGTCCCGTACCCAAAGGTCGCCGGAGCAGGACCGGCTTGGCGGTAGTGGTCCCAGGCGGCGCGCACACGGTAGTCCGCCATGGCGGTATCGTAGAACGTGGGGTGCTGGTAATCGAAGCCCCAGTCGGTGATGCCGATGAGGACATCCCTTCCCGTGTACGACTGCGGAAGGCCGATGCCCTGGTGCACGCTGTCCGCGCGGGTGGCATAGCGCACACGGTCCAGCGTGGGCTTCACCTTACCGGCCAACTCGATGTAACGCAGCCCGGGCATGTCGGGCACCAGATCGAGGTGGCGGGCATCCACACGCAAGGAGAGCACATTCCCCTTTCGCGCGCCGATGGTGACATGTTCGCTGGTGATGGCTCCGGCATCGAAGGCATCGTTCACCTGGGCTAAGAAGCCGACCATGCACCGCCCATGGATCAATGCCGTGGGATAGTATCCCTCCGTGTTGCGGACAAGCTCCTTCGCGTCGGTATGGCGATGGGCAAGCACCTGTAGTGCGTGCAGGTCGGCGCGGGTGGTGGCGGGCATCCGCACCTGGGCATGGAGAACGAGTGCAGCCATGGCTGCGAGCAAGCCAGCGGATAGGCGTTTCATGGGCGATGCTTGGGAGAACAAGGTACGCGGCCGGAATGGGATGGTCACCGGCGATGCCGGAACCGTCCATGGTCCACGGATCATCCGAACCGTTCCCTGGTCCAGGTGAAAGCCTGCCCAAACGACCCACAGCTCGGTCTCCCGCATTCGTCGCCGGGGCGGGGTCACGCACCCACGGTCAAGCCACCTTCAGCGCGTCGGCCACCTTCTCCTTCAGCAGGGCGTGCTTCACCACCTCGATCATCTCGGTGACGTAGGTGAACTTCATGCCCTTGGTGTAGCGTGCATCGATGTCCTCGATGTCCTTGCGGTTGTCGCTGCTGAGGATGATCTCCTTGATACCGGCCCGTTTCGCGGCGAGGATCTTCTCCTTGATGCCGCCCACGGGCAGCACCCGGCCACGCAAGGTGATCTCGCCGGTCATGGCCACGAACTTGCGCACCTTCTGCTGGGTGAAAGCACTGGCCAAACTGGTGAGCATGGTGATACCGGCGCTGGGGCCATCCTTCGGGGTGGCGCCTTCCGGCACATGCACGTGGACGTTCCAACGTTTGAAGACCTCCGGATCGAGGCCGATGATGTTGCTGTGGGCCTTCAGGTATTCCAAGGCGATCACGGCGCTCTCCTTCATCACATCGCCGAGGTTCCCGGTAAGGGTGAGCTTGCCTTCGCCCTTGGTGATGCTGGTCTCAATGAAGAGGATGTCGCCCCCGGTGGGTGTCCAGGCCAGTCCGGTGACCACCCCGGCCACATCGTTGCCCTGGTACTTGTCGCGGGCATGGCTGGGGCCGTAGATCCGCACCAGGTCGTCCACGGTGATGGTGACACTGTGCTTCTGCTTGAGGGCGATCTGCTTGGCCCGGTAGCGCACGAGCTTGGCGATGCGCTTCTCCAGGGTGCGCACACCGCTTTCGTCGGTGTACTGATCGATGATGGCCTCGAGCAATCCCGGTGCGAGCTTCAGCTGCTTGGGCTTCACCCCGTTCTCGGTGAACTGTTTGGGCAGCAGGTGGCGGTTGGCGATCTCGAGCTTCTCCTCCAGGGTGTAGCCGTTCACCTCGATGATCTCCATGCGATCGCGCAGGGCCGGATGGATGCTGCTGAGGCTGTTGGCGGTGGCCACGAACATCACGCGGCTCAGGTCGTAGTCGATGTCCACGAAGTTGTCGTGGAAGGCGCTGTTCTGTTCGGGATCCAGCACTTCGAGCAGGGCGCTGGCGGGATCGCCATGGGCGCTGTGGCCCACCTTGTCGATCTCGTCCAGTACGAAGAGCGGGTTGCTGGTACCGGCCTTCTTCAAGCTCTGGATCAGACGCCCGGGCATGGCGCCGATGTAGGTGCGGCGGTGCCCGCGGATCTCGCTTTCGTCGTGCAGCCCACCCAGGCTCATGCGCACGTACTTGCGCCCAAGGGCTTCGGCCATGCTCTTGCCCAAGCTGGTCTTGCCCACGCCGGGCGGGCCGTACAGCAGCATGATGGGCGCCTTCATGTCGTTCTTCAACTTCAGCACGGCGAGGTGTTCGATGATGCGCTCCTTCACCTTCTCCAGGCCGAAGTGGTCGCGATCCAGGATGCGTTGCGCGTTCTTCAGATCGAACTTGTCCTCGCTGTATTCGCCCCAGGGCAGCTCCAGCAGCAGTTGCACGTAGTTGTACTGCACGCTGAATTCGGCGCCGGCCGGGTTCATGCGCTGCAGCTTGGTGAGCTCCTTCTCGAAGACCTCGGCCACCTTGCGGCTCCACTTCTTCTTGTCGGCCTTCATGCGCATCTCATCGATCTCCTGCTCGATGGGATTGCCACCCAGCTCATCCTGGATGGTCTTCATCTGCTGGTGGAGGAAGTACTCGCGCTGCTGACGGTCCACCTCGGTGCGCACCTTGCTCTGGATCTCGTTCTTCATCTGCAGCATCTGCAGTTCCTTGGTGAGATGGGCCAGGAGCAGGTTCGCCCTTTCGCGCAGGTCGGCCACCTCGAGCATCTTCTGCTTCTCGGCCACCTCGGCGTTCATGTTACTGCTGATGAAGTTCACCAGGAAGCTCGGGCTGTCGATGTTCTTCAGCGCGAACTGGGCCTCGGTGGGGATGTGCGGACTGTGCTTGATGATGTCCGAAGCGAGGTCCTTCAACGAACTCACCAGGGCATGGAAGCTCTTGTCGTCCTTCGCGGGTCGGATCTCCTCGAACTCCTTCACCCGTGCGGTGAAGTAGGGTTCGAGCTTCACCATCTCCATCACCTCGAAACGCTTCTTGCCTTGGATGATGGCCGTGGTGCTGCCATCGGGCATGCGCAACATGCGGATGATGGTGGCGATGGTGCCCACCCGGTTGAGGTCCTCGGCACGCGGCTCTTCGATCTGGCCGTCCTTCTGGCTTACGACCCCCAGGGTCTTGGTCCCGCGATAGACATCCTGGATCAGCCGGATGCTGCGGTCGCGCCCCACGGTGATGGGGATCACCACGCCCGGGAAGAGCACGGTGTTCCGCAGGGGAAGGATGGGTAGTTCGGGCGGGGTGCTCTCCGCATTCATCTGCTCCTCGTCCTCCGCCGTGATCAACGGAATGAGTTCGGTCTCGTTCTCAAGCACTTCGGAACTGAATAAGGCACCGGCGGTATGACGATCGTCGTTCATCGACTATGGACAGCTTGTCAGGTGTAAAGATATCCACGCCCAAGGCAGGGTGGTCCGGGCGTAAAATCCAATGTGTGTGCCAACGGAGGCAAGGTTCGTGCCGGGCGGCAAAAGGTGACAGATGGGCAGGGGGGCCACCGCAACGGCAGCGGAGCACCCTACCTGGGGCCATGTGGCGAGGTCACCGCACAGCCGCCCGCTCCAGGTCACACACATGCCGCAGCACCGCCTCTTCCAGCGTGTTGAGGTGCATGTGCCGGCGTTCCATCACCCGGCGTGCGGTGACCAAGGCACGCTCGATGTCGTACGGCTCGAAGCCCCCCGCCCCGCCCCACGAGAAACCGGGGATGTGCTTGGGCGGGAAGCCGCCGCCGAACACGTTCGCCGCCACGCCCACCACGGTGCCGGTGTTGAACATGGTATTGATGCCGCTCTTGCTATGGTCGCCCATGAGCAGGCCGCAGAACTGTAGGCCGGTATCGGCCATCGCACGGTTGGCACCGCTCCACACCTGCACGTTGCCGTAGGTGTTCTTCAGGTTGCTGGTGTTGGTGTCGGCGCCGAGGTTGCACCATTCGCCCAGCACGCTGTTACCGAGAAAGCCATCGTGCCCTTTGTTGCTGTAGCCGAGGATCACGCTGTTGGTGATCTCGCCCCCCATCCGGCATTCCGGACCAAAGGCCGAGGGTCCATAGATCTTCGCCCCCATCTTCACCTGTGCGTGGTCGCCGATCACGATAGGGCCGCGCAGCATGCAACCTTCCATCACCTCCGCGCCCTTCCCGAGATAGATGGGACCGCTCTTGGTGTTGAGGATGCTCGCTTCCACCATGGCCCCTTCCTCGAGGAAGATCAGGTTCGGGTCGCCGATGATGGTGTTGGTGCCTGCGATGCGCTGCGAACGCCGCCCTTCGGTGAGCAGATCGAAGTCGTGTGCGATGGCTCGGCCGCAGTGCTGGAACAGGTGCCATGGCCGCTCGAAACGGATCACCTCGCCCGCGAACACCACCTGGCGCAAGTAGCTCGGCGGAGCGGCCCAATCTCCCGCTTGGGGGTGCCCCTTGCCCTCCGCTCCAAAGGCCAGTGCCCGCCCTTCGTGCACCAACACCTCTCCAGGGCGCAGGTCCAGGACGGCACGCACCAGGTCGTTGGTCGGGAACAAGCCGCCATCCACCTCCCAGTTGGAGGCCTCGTACGGTAGCGGGTAAGCCGCCTCGAGGTATGACTCCGTGCGGTGTCCTACAGAGAGCCCACTGCGTACATACCAACCTTCGCTGATCCGCAGGATGCCCGGCCTTAACTGCCCCACCGGACGCGTATAGGTCAGCGGCAGCAGGTGGCGGTGTAGCCCGGCGTCGGATAGGATGATGGACATGGCTCTGGTGTTGCGCCGAAGGTACGGGTCGATCGACCACACCTCATCCCCGCTCGAAACGCGACCTCAGACGCTGGAAGTACCGTTCCGGGCCGATGTAGGAAAGCCAGGACACCAGGATGGTGAAGCCGAACACGCCGCCATAGAGGAGCAGGTCATACCGCATCATACCACGGGTGTGATCAAGTACGGACATGATCAGCAACAGCGCGATCCAGTGGTACATGTAGAAACCGTACGAGATCCTTCCCAGGAGATCCAACGGACCATGATCGAGGGATCGCGGATACTGACCACTGGCGGCGTTGAGCACCACGAAGGCGAACAGGACCGAATACACCTCATCCTGGAACCAAGGCCATGTATGGCCGGTGAACCAGGGTACGAAGGCGAGCACGGCTGAGCCATAGGCGACCACCGGGGAGGCCAGCCAACGCAGCACCGGGTGTTTCGTCGCGAACAGATACCCGAGCACCCCGCCCAAGGCCATGCTGTTGAACTTGGCCCCGTAGAAGAAGAGGTAGGCCACCCGCCGCCACCCCGTATCCACCGGGATATCCGACAGGGCATGATCCACCATGATGGGTAGCACGGTCCAGACCAGGAAGAACCCCAGCAACGACGGTACCACCCAACGCTTGGGAAGCGCCGGTAGCACCCAAGGCCAAAGCAGGTAGAATTGCTCCTCCACCCCGATGGACCAGATCTGTGGGCTGGCCTCCCAGCCGATGTCGAACGCCTTGGCGATGTTCGGTAGCCCGGCCGCGCACAACAGCAGCGTATCCCAACCGGGGGTGAACGGGAATAAGAGGCCAGAAACCAGCAAGACCAAGAAGTACACCGGCCAGATGCGTAGTACACGGCGCATGTAGAACGCAGGGCGGTCGATCCCTCCGGTGGCCTCCTGCTCGCGTACGAGCAACCAGGTGATGATGAAGCCGCTGAGGACGAAGAAGAGCATCACCCCGACACGATGGTCGGCGACCCAGCTGCCCGGATGGTCCAAGACGCTCGGGATGCCGCGATCGCGCTTGGTCATCTCGAGGTGCGCCGCTCCTACCGCAAGAGCCGCCACGGCCCGAAGTGCGTTCAATCCAGGCAGGTGTGGCCGCATGTCGGCAAGTATATCCTTTTGGCCCTGATGGGCAGAAGGCTGATCGAGCTCTATCGGGTCAAACCCATTCGGACGTTCAGTAGTGGCCTACGATGCGCGGCTCTTTCCACAGACCGATACACGGACCGGGAGCTTGGAGCAGGCCTTTCCGTGGATCCGAGAGCGAGGAATGCGGATCACGCAGAGGCGCTGAGGACGCAGAGGAGGGCCGGGGGTGCCGAGGGCGAGGAATGCGGATCACGCAGTGGCGCAGAGGACGCAGAGGAGTGCCGGGGGTGCCGAGGGCGAGGAATGCGGATCACGCAGAGGCGCAGAGGACGCAGAGGAGTGCCGGAGCCGGGAGAAGAGGCGGTAGGCTGGTGGGAAGATGACCCAGTAGTCCTGGGATCAGATCCCGAACAAGCCCGCCACCCAGTAGGCGATGAAGGCGAGCAAGGCACTCACGGGTATGGTGAGCACCCAGGCCCACAGCAGGCGTACGGTGACCCCCCAACGCACGGCGCTGAACCGTTTGGTGGCCCCCACCCCGATGATGGCACCGGTGATGGTGTGCGTGGTGCTCACCGGGATCCCCATCTGCTCGGTCATATACAGCGTCATGGCACCCGCACTTTCCGCGCACACCCCTTCGAGCGGAGATACCTTGGTGATCCGAGACCCCATGGTCTTCACGATCTTCCAACCACCGCTGAGGGTGCCCAGGCCAATGGCGGTGTAGCACGCCAGTGGTACCCAGTTGGGCATGTCGTCCAGACTCTCCTTCTGGCCGCTGGCCACCATGGCCACCATGATGATACCCATCACTTTCTGCGCATCGTTGCCCCCATGCCCGATGCTGAAGGCCGCCGAACTGAGCAGCTGGAGCCGCTTATAGAGGTTGGCCGTGCGCGCGGCACTGGGCTGGCGACGGGTCATGTCCCAGGCATACACGATCATGAAGACCAAGGAGAACACGGCCATGGCGATGCGCAGGTCGTTGTTCTTGAGCACGAACATGCAGGTGACGACCGTGGCCCCGGAGATCATGAGCAGGCGCAGCCACAGTTTCTGCACCAAAGTGACCAGGGTGATGAAGATGGAGATGACCATGCCCACCAGCGGTGCGAGGAAGATGAAGAGGGCGATGATGCCGATCTTATCCAGGGCGATGCTGTCGATATCGAACCCCGCACCGGCGAGGGCCGCGCCCGCGAAGCCGCCGATCAAGGTGTGGGACGAGCTGCTGGGGATGCCGTACCACCAAGTGATCAGGTTCCAGGTGATGGCCGCGATGAGCCCGGCCAGGACCACCCGCAGGGTGATGAACTCCTCGTGCACGGTCTTGGCCACGGTATTGGCCACGTGGTGATCGCTGAAGATGAAGTAGGCGACGAAGTTGAAGGCGGCGGCCCAGATCACCGCCTGGAACGGAGTGAGCACCTTGGTGCTCACGATCGTGGCGATGGAGTTGGCCGCGTCGTGGAAGCCGTTGATGTAGTCGAACACCAGGGCCAGAACGATGATGACGATCAGTAGCGTCATGTGCCCTTAGGCGTACTTCAACATGATGGACTCGATCACATTGCCCACGTCCTCGCACTTGTCCGTGGCCAGTTCCAGGGTGGAGTAGATGTCGCGCATCCGGATCAGCTCGATCGGATCCTTTTCGGTGGCGAACAGGTGCTGAATGGCCCGGTCGTAGACCTCGTCCGCCTGGTTCTCCATGCTGTTGATCCGCACCACGAACCGGTTATCGACACCGCTACTCTTGTGCATGGTGCGCAAGCTCTGCACGGCCATCTGCACGATCTGGCAGCCTTCGTTCACCAGGCGGGCCAGCTCACGGCAGGTCTCGTCGGGCTGGCGGATCCCGAAGAGCTCCAGGTTCTTGGCCGCCGCGAAGATGAAGTCGGCCACGTCATCCAGGCTGGTGGCCAGCTGGTGGATGTCCTCCCGGTCGATCGGCGTGATGAAGTTGCGCGCCAGGTCGGTGAAGATGGTGTGCGTAAGGTCGTCGTTGGCATGCTCGGCGATCTCCAGGCGCTCCAGCAGCGCCACCCGTTGCGACCCGGGCATGGTGGCCATGATGGCGATGAGGTCCTCGGACATCTTCAACACGTTGGCGGCGCTGGCCTCGAAATGGAAGAAGAACACCCGATCGCGGGGTTTGAAGAAGCTCAGCAGGTTGTCCAGTGCCATGGGTCGCGGTTTCGCGGGCCAAATGTACCCGGCTGTCCTGTTGGTCAAGGTAAGCCGCCCCAGCCTTAATACAACCTTAACATTGCGGGTAGGTCCTGTCAACCTTGACCTTGAACCGCCTTTCTTTGGCCTCCATGCTGTACGAATTCAACGGATATCGCCCCGTGGTCCATCCCTCGGCGTTCGTTCACCCCCAAGCGGTGGTCACCGGGCACGTGGTGATCGGCCGCGATGTGTACATCGGTCCGGGTGCGGCCCTGCGCGGCGATTGGGGGGCCATCGAGATCGCCGATGGCTGCAATGTGCAGGAGCACTGCACCATCCACATGTTCCCCGGGGTCACCGTTCGGCTTGAGGAGAGCGCGCACATCGGCCACGGCGCCATCATCCACGGTGCGCATGTGGGCCGCAACTGCATGGTGGGCATGAATGCCGTATTGATGGACGATGTGGTGCTGGGCGAGGAGTGCATCGTGGGGGCCCTCTCCTTCCTGCCGGCCGGTAGCGTGTGGGAACCCCGCAAGGTGATCGTGGGCAACCCCGCGAAGGTGGTGAAGGACGTGAGCGAGGCGATGATCACGTGGAAGACCGAAGGCACCCGACTGTACCAGGCCCTGCCCGCCGAGCTGCACGCCACCCTGAAGCCGTGTGAGCCGTTGCGCGAGGTTCCCGCGGACCGCCCGCCGATCACGGTGCGGTACGGCACCTGGGATCAACGCAAGAAGAGCTGACCACCTCACCCCCCGTGGTCCGTGTCGCCTTCATCCAGGTGAAGCCGATGCAGCATGCGGTGCACCAGCGGGGTGAGCATGATGGCCACCGTGCCCAACAACGCGATACCGCTGTACAAAGCATAGAACGAGGCGAAGTATTTCGCGGAGGCGTTCGGCAGCTCACCCACGGGCCCCATGCCGCCGAGGATCATGCTCGCGTTCAGGAAAGCATCGGTGAACCCGTAGCCCGCGAAGTAGATGTAGCCCACCACGCCCAACGCCAACGAACCACCCACGAACAAGAAGGCCATCGCCACGAAGCGCACCTGCCTGCGGAGGTAGGCGGCCCAGGGCAGCAACGGCCGTGACCGGTGTTCGAACATGTGGGAAAGGTAGATCCCGGATCAACAAGGTCCGGTTGGCCGTCCACCGGCCGCCGTGGTGCGCACCACCCCTCCGCCACCGCACCTTCGCGCCACACGCACCACCATGAAAGGCCTCTGGACCATCGTGCTCCTGCTGCTCTCCAACGTGTTCATGACACTGGCCTGGTACGGCCACCTCCGTTTCAAGGACTTCGCCTGGGGCAAGAGCCTGGGGCTGTTCTCCATCATCCTGATCAGCTGGGGCATGGCGTTCTTCGAGTACGTGCTGCAGGTGCCTGCCAACCGCCTCGGCCACCTGAGCCAGGGCGGCCCGTTCAGCCTGGTGCAACTGAAGGTGATCCAGGAGGTGATCACCCTGGCGGTGTTCGTCGTGTTCAGCCTGGTGGCCTTCAAGGAAGAGGCCCTGCGCTGGAACCACGCCCTGGCCGCCCTGCTCCTGGTTGTTGCCGTGTGGTTGGTGTTCAAGGAATAGGCCCGGTCGGAGATGGAACCATTGGAGCCCAGGCCACGTAGAACCGGGCGATGACCACCTACGCCCCCGTACACACCTCCGTTGCCCACATCCTACTGGTGGACGACGAGGACGACTGCAACTTCGTGACCAAGCTCGTGCTCAAGAAGGCCGGCTACCAAGGCCGACTGACCACCTTCACCTCCGCCGACGAAGCGCTGGACTACCTGCGTGAAGGACGCGAGCGCCCCGACCTGATGTTCGTGGACATCAACATGCCCAAACACACCGGCTTCGACCTGCTCTCGTTCTGCGAGTCGGAAGGCCTGCTGCCCAACGGATGCACCAGCGTGATCATGTTCAGCAGCAGCAACCGCCCGGTGGACCTGGAGAAAGCCCTCTCCTTCCGATCCGTGATCGGCTACGTGGAGAAGGCCCTCTCCGTGGAAAGCTTCGAACGCGTGGTCCGCGAACATGACCGTACACGCAACATCGACTTGTAGATCTCTCACACTGCTCCACTCTCCCATGAAAAAGATCCTGATCATCGAAGACGAGACCATCATTTCTTTCGGCTATCGGCTCCAGCTGGAGCGGATGGGCTTCGAGGTGGTGGGTACCGCCCGCAGCTCCGAAGAGGCCGAGGTGCTCCTGCAACAGCATACGCCCGACCTCATCGTGATGGACATCTACCTGAAAGGCACGAAGAACGGACTCGAGCTGGCCCAGGAGATCCATGCGCGCACCCCCACCCCTATCCTCTTCCTCACGGCGAGCACCAATCCCGAGATCATCTCCGCCATCCATGCGCTGAAGGATTGCCACTACCTGAGCAAACCGATCAACGCGGACAGCCTCGAGGATGTCCTGCAGCACTACATCCGGCCGGTGCCGGTGCGACCATGAGAGCCACGCCCCACCAAGCCGAACGCCTCCACCGCTTCTCGCACGACCTTCGCAACCGGTTGATCGGCCTGCAACAGGCCCTGGAGCGATTGAAGGAGTCCGCCGAAGTGGAGGAACGTGAGGAGGTCGGGCGCTACGGAGAGCAGCAGTTCTTCAAGGCCCTGCGCGAGGTGGAGCAGTTGATGGACGACATGGAGGTGCCCCGGGGCACGCCGGTGCTCGCCCCCCAGGAGTTCGACCTCACGGCCCTGGTGAACGAGCGGATCGACCTGCTCCGGTACCGTTCCGACCGCAAAGGGATCCGGATCCTCTCCCGTTCCGACCCGGGCTTGCTGGTCACCGCCGACCCACGCGCCATCGGCGAGGTCGTGGATGCGCTGTTGACCAATGCCTTCAAATTCTCCGCCCCGGGCGCCGAGGTGGAGGTGGACCTGTCCCGCACCTCCGAAGGCGTGACGCTACAAGTGCGTGATCATGGTGTGGGGCTTAGCGCCAACGACCTGGCCCAGGTGTTCGAGCGTTTCGCCTGGCTGGGCAGCAGGCCCACCGCCGGGGAATCGCAAGGCCGAGGCACTTTGGCCCGGATGCACGCCGTGGCCTCGGCCCACAAAGGCACCTTACGCGCCGAAAGCCCGGGCGAAGGCGCAGGATGCACCTTCACCCTGTGCCTGCCGGGTTAGCCGGGATCAACCCACAGGCAGGCCTGCGTCGGACACCCGTGTGATCCGTTTGGCCACCCGTTGGCCGCGCGCGTTCACCGCCACCCCGAACTCGAGCATGTCGCCCACCCGCAGGTCGGCGAAGTCCGTATCCACCAGATCCTCGCGCAGGAAGAACAGGTTGTTGTCCGGGAAGCGGATGAAACCGTAGCCGTTCATCAGGCTCATGACACTGCTCTGGTGTCGCACCTCCGGATCCATGTCCAAGGCCTCCTCCACCTCGCGCGCACGGTCGTCACGCACCACGAACAGGTCGCGGATGAGTTCGTCATCGTCCTTCAGCCCTTCCTCGATCAGGTCGTGCATGGGCAAGGGATAGGTCACCTCGTTCCACAGGTCGGTGCTGGTACGTGTGTATTGCTGCTCGCCGGTCTCCGCATCGGTGAACTCGAAGTCCCAACCCAGGAGCATGGTCTTGCACCCCAAGGCGTGCAGCTTGCGCACCAAGGGCACATGGTCGCCATCGGAGGCCACCAACACCACCACATCGTACCGTTTGAGCATGCATAGCTCATAGGTCTCCAACGCCATCAGCACGTCGATCCCCTTCTCCTTCTTCCGGCCCATCATGTCCTTCAGCGGGAGGTAGTGGGTCTGCACGTTGTTGTACATCAGCACATCGTCGAACACCCGGTCGTGGTAGAGCTGGTTCGGCTTCTCGTTGGCCTCCCGTGCGTTGAACCGCCCACGGAAGAAATGGATGTCGATGATGTGGCAGAGGTTGGGCCGGGTGCCTTCCCGCTCCGCCACCATGTGCTTCACGTAGTCGTGCAGCCCGCCGATGTGGATCCGCCGACGGTGCGCATGCACGTAGTTGTAGTAGTTGCTCACATGGGTGTAATAACTTCCATCGTAGAACACACCCACCTTCAAGGCTTGGTTACCTGCATTCATGGTCCAATAGGGGTAAAGGATAGGGCGCAAAGGTAGGGCTCGGGGGTCGCGTTCCACCCCTAACTTGCAGCCCATCATGCGCCTCCGGCACGTGCTACTCCCGCTGTTCCTGGTCGTACTGCACCAGGGGGTCGCCCAGGACATGAACCTGGGGGCGGCGCTGAGCATTGCGCGGTCGATATCCGCGCCGTTGAACGCCGTGCAGCTGCACGATGCCGCTTTAGATGCCTGGACCTGGTCGTTCGGCAAGGAGCCCGGTGCCCGGTTGCTGCTCACCGACCGCACCGCAGGCACGCTCAAAGGGACCGCACGGCTGAACTTCCGATCCACCATGCTGACCGGCCGCGAGGAGACCATGGGCACGGTGAGCTACACCGTGAGCATCCAAGTTCAACCGGGCGAGTGCAGGATCACGATCGCCGACCTTATCCATACCGGCAACAAGAACACGGCACGCGGCGGGATCCACCTCAAGCAACTGATGCGGTCGGACGAGGATGCCCACCGCACCTCGGGCATGAGCCGCTCCAACGTGGTACGCCTGCACCAAGAGCTGCGCACCGCTTCCACCGAACACCTCACCGGACTGCTCCAGACGTTCGAGGCCCGGATGCGATCACGGATCGAGCCATAGGCGCCAGTTCGCGGCCCCTCACACCCGCCCCCAGGCCTCTTCTTCGCACATGCGGCGCCCAAGCCGATCCTGTGGACACCGCTACGTGATGATCATCGGACGGTGCCTGTCCGAAAGGTAGCCTCGGACTCCTTCATCCGAGCGAACCCTGCCAGGCAACAGGCCTTCCCTTGCAGCAGGTCGCTGTTGGCCGACCACTTCCCTGCCGCGGTAACCATGCCGATGCTTGGTGCGTTGAAGGGGACCGCGATGGCTTTCTCGAAGCGCTTCACTCCACGCTCCTGGCCACTGGTGGCGGTGGTCCTGGTGTCGGCCTTCATCGTCTATGGCCTGCTGCTGATCTCCCGTTCCCGGCAGTTGCAGGAGAAGATCGCCCAGGAGATCCACCTGCTCGATGACCTGAGCCGCCTCAGCGGAACGCTCGGCCACCTCAGCCTGACCCACCGCATGGACGTGGGCACCAAGCAGTACCAATGGCCCGTGGAGCTCGGCAACGCACGCGCCACCGTCGAACAGCTGGCCACCCTCTACAAGACCTCACCGGGCATGAACGAACTGCCCGGCACGTTGAACCAGTTCCTGCAACAGGCCGACTCGATCCATGCCAACGCCATGGTGGAACAGGGCTCGTGGAGCGAGCAACGGCCGAACGAAGTGGTCTTCGACTTCATCATGCAACGCGCCCAATCGGCGATCGACCGCACCACACGGCAGGTGCATGAGCAGGGCCTCGGCAGGTACACGACCACCCTCTCCGACCGTTGGAATGAAGCCCAATTCCTGCTGCTCTCCGCCTGCCTGTTCGCTGTGGTGTTCGCCTGGCTGGTGGGGGTGAGCAACAAGCTGTTGCTCGAAAGCCGCTTGCGATCGGAACAGCTGAACATCGCCAAGCACAACCTCGAAGTCGCCAACAAGGAACTGCGCGAGACCATGCTGAGCAAGGAGGAGAAGGAAGTGATGATCAAGGAGATCCACCACCGGGTGAAGAACAACCTCCAGATCGTGAAGAGCCTGATCCGTTTCCAGATGGACCAAGTGAGCGACCCGAAGACCACCGAACTCTTCAACGAATGCGTGAACCGGGTGAGCGCGATGGCCCTGGTGCATGAGCAGACCTACCTGAGCAAGGACCTGGCCAACATCGATGTGAACAGCTACCTCTCACATCTGACGCGCGACCTGTGCTACGCCTATACCATCGACACCGCGCTCGAGATGGACATCCGCATCAATGTCCCCACCATGGGCGTGGACACCCTGATCCCCCTGGGGTTGATCCTCAACGAGGTGATCTCCAACTCCCTGAAGTATGCCTTCAAGGGGCGTAAGCGGGGTACCATCATCGTTCACATCGACGGGGATGAACAGACCGGGCTGCACATGCGTATGGGGGACGATGGCGTTGGCCTGCCCGACCGCAGCAAATGGGAGCGCCCCAACAGCCTGGGCATGGACCTGATCCACACCTTGGCCGGGCAGCTGGACACCACGGTGTCCCTGGTCGCCGGACCGGGAACGGTCTATGAACTGGTGCCTGCGGTGAAACAACACCGGAAGCGCGCCTGAGCACGATCCGAACCGACGGCCACCGAACGAAGCCCGAAGCCCGTTGCCACCCGCAGCGGGCTTCTACATTTGCCCGGTCCACAACCCCGCCCCTTCCGATGATCAACCCAACGACCTTTGTCGCCGTAGGCGCCCTGCTCCTCACCGCATGCGGCACCGCAGATACCCCCCCCGCGACCGAACGCATGAACTACCCTACGACCCGCAAGGACTCCCTGGCCGGAGACTCCCTGCACGGCACCTTCGTGGCCGACCCCTACCGCTGGCTGGAGAACGACACCAGCGCGGAAACGGCAGACTGGGTGAAGCAACAGAACGCCACCACGGCCGCCCACCTGGCCACCATTCCGTTCCGATCGGCCCTGGCCGCGCGGTTCGAGCAGTTGTACGACTTCCCCAAGTTGGGCGGCCCCATGCGCGTTGGTGAGCTCTACTTCATCTGGAAGAACAGCGGACTGCAGAACCAGAGCGTGATCCATGTACGCAAGGGCCTCGAGGGCACGGACGAGGTGTTCATCGACCCCAATGCCATCGACCCCAAGGGCACCACCACCTTCAGCCCGTTGGGCGCCAGCACCGACCACCGCTACATGGCCGTAGGAGTGAACCGCGCGGGCAGCGACTGGCAGGATATCATCGTTTACGACCTCACCACCCTGAAACAGACGAACGACCTCTTGAAGTGGGCCAAGTTCAGCGGAGCCGCATGGTACAAGGATGGATTCTTCTACAGCCGGTACCCCGAACCGGCCAAAGGCACCGAGCTGAGCGCGGCCAGCAAGTTCCAGAAGGTGTACTACCACAAGCTCGGCGATCCGCAGGAGAAGGACGTACTGGTGTGGGAGAACAAGTTGAACGGCGACCTGTACGTGGGCCTCGGCGTGACCGAGGGCGAGGAATTCGCCACCCTCTACGTGAGCACTGGCACCAACGGCTTCGAGCAGTACTATCATGACCTCCGCAGCGGGGGCATGCCCACCCCGGCCACGAAATGGACCGCCCTGCAGACCGGGTTCGACCACAAGACCAGTATCGTGGCCTTCGAGCCCAAGAGCGGCAAACTGCTCGTACGCACCGATGTGGACGCCCCCCGGTACCGCTTAGTGGCCGTGGACCCTCAGAAACCCGCCAAGGCCGATTGGGTGGACGTGATCCCGCAGAAGGATGAACTACTCGAAGGCGTGAGCACGGGTGGTGGGCTGATCTTCGCGGAGTACCTCAAGGACGCCACCACGCGCGTCCATCGCTGCCAGGCCGACGGCTCCGACATGAAGGAAGTGGAACTCCCGGGCATCGGTAGCGCCAGCGGCTTCGGCGGCGAACGCGGGGATACGTTCAGCTTCTTCTCCTTCACCTCCTTCACCGATCCGGGGTCCATCTTCAAATACGACTACGCCACCAACAAGAGCGAGCTGTTCTATCGTCCGGAGCTGAAGTTCGATCCCGCCCAGTACGAAACGGAACAGGTGTTCTTCCCCAGCAAGGACGGCACCAAGGTGCCCATGTTCATCGTCTACAAGAAAGGTCTGGAGAAGAACGGCAAGAACCCCACCCTGCTCTATGCCTATGGCGGTTTCAACGTGAGCCTGAGCCCCAGCTTCAGCACCAGCCGCATGTTGCTGTTGGAGCAAGGGGGAGTGTATGCCCAGCCCAGCCTCCGTGGTGGAGGTGAGTATGGCGAGGAGTGGCACCAGGCGGGCATGAAGGAGAAGAAACAGAACGTGTTCGACGACTTCATCGCTGCGGCGGAATACCTGATGGCCATGAAATGGACGGACAAGGATCACCTGGCGATCAACGGAGGCAGCAACGGCGGTCTGCTCGTGGGTGCCGTGATGACCCAGCGGCCCGATCTGTTCAAGGTGGCCTTCCCCGAGGTGGGCGTGTTGGACATGCTGCGCTACCAGAAGTTCACCGCCGGTTTCGGCTGGATACCCGAGTATGGCAGTGCGGAGAACAGCAAGGCGGAGTTCGACTACCTGATCGCATACTCACCGCTGCACAACGTGAAACCCGCGAACTATCCGGCCACCATGGTGATGACCGCCGACCATGACGACCGGGTGGTGCCCGCACACAGCTTCAAGTTCATCAGCACCTTGCAACAGGCACAGACCGGTGCCGCCCCTGTACTGATCCGCGTGGCGGTGGACGCCGGACATGGTGCCGGCAAACCCACCAGCAAAGTGATCGAGGAGGTGGCCGACAAGTACGCGTTCATGTTCCACCACTTGGGCATGGTGCCGAAATACGCCGCAACGAAACCTTAAGGGTATCTCGAAGAACCTCGTTCCGGCGGCGTTCATGAGAAAGAAGCACAGCGGTCATCGCTTGCTCTCATTCGCCCATACTTTGTTGCTCCTCAGTCGGATACTTCAATCCAGTATCCTCTCTTCGGAGCGCCTCGTCTGGACGAATGATAGCGGCGCGCGCCATCCGTTCGAGGTTCTTCGAGGCACCCTAAAGCCCATCGCTCTCCGTGTGAAAGCCCCGGCGACCCGGGGCTTTCGCGTGTGCATCGTACCCGGAACGGATATGGCTCGCCGTTCCACGATACGCCCCATTCGCGGTCCACACTCGCCGGCACTCCTCGCGATCCTTGGCCACGGGATGCCATACCTACCGAAGGGCACCTGACCGACTCACGATGACACCGGTCGGCATTACTGAGCCGGTGATGAAGATCCGGCCGAGCTCAGCGATCTGGACCACTGGGGTGATAGCGTGTAAGGGTTCGAGGCATTTCACCTTCTCACGCTTTTCACCATTGGATCGACCGGTTCTTTCATGCCGTCTCAGTAAGAAGAAAGCGGCCCAATGAT
>CAUJED010000023.1:0-72442 GCA_963169535.1 Bacteroidota bacterium
CTGGGGTGATAGCGTGAAAGGGTGCGAGGCATTTCACCTTCTCACGCTTTTCACCCTTTCACCTGTTCACCATTGGATCGACCGGTTCTTTCATGCCGTCTCAGTACCACTTCGCACTCTGGCGTAGGAAAGGGACGCGAAGGACCTTCTTCGCAGGACGATATGGCGGGGTCAGTGCAGCGCAGAAGAAGTGGACCACCGGGAGCGCAGTTCCCGAGGCGTCGGTGCTCCGGTATGATCACGACGGAGAAGTCGTTCGGGAAATGACCGAGTGGATCGGCCCACTCCTCATTGCGGATCGGAGAATGGGCTTAGAACAACAGGTTGCGGTCGTTACCGTACGGTCTGCGCTGTTCGAACTTCAGGTCGCGCAGCACGCTCGCCTTCACGTTGATGCGGAAGCTGAAGCTCTTACGCGCGCCCAACGGGATGATGTTGAAGTTGAACTCCCAACAGTGCAGGTCCCAGTACAGGTTGAGGCTGGTGGGAGTCCAATCCTTGGCCACCAGGTCGTAACCGCTGCTGAAGCCGAGCTTCCAGTACTTGAGGATGTTGAGGTCGCCGTTGAACAACACGCTTTGGCGCTGGATGTCGGTGAAGGCCCGGTCGCGATAGCTGCGGCTGATGTCGTAGCTGTAGCTGATGCCCAGGCGCCACGGCACGCTGAAGTTGATGCGCGCACCCTTGCTCGGATCGCTTTCCTCCACCACCTGTTGGTCGTTGCCGGACGAGGAATTCGGCGCTTGGCCATACTTGCGGCTCTTGAGGTCGATGCCCATGGCCAGGTTGGTGTAGGTCATGCGCGCCAGGGCCCCGGACACGGACCGCTCGCTGCGGTCGATGCGCTGGCCCAGGTCGTTCACGGCGTAGGGGTCCCAGATGCTCACCACGTTCACGTTGAGCTTGTTGAACAGAGCCGTCCGAGCGGAGAGGTTCACCGGCGACCACCGCAACGAATCCTGCATCATGTCGTAACTGGTGGTGAGACCGACGTAATCGAGCAGTTTGATCTTCTTGAGGGTGCTCCCATCGGTGGTGCCGGAACTGTCGCGCATGGCTTTGCCGTCGCGCACCTTGGCTTCGAGGCTTTGTATGAGGCCGATGTTCACTGACCCGCTCTCCCCGGCCGATGGTTTCCCGTAGATGCCGATATCGTACGGCGAGTAGCTGCTTAGGGTGCCGTTGGTCCCGAAGGGGCCTTCGATCTGGGTGCTGGCGTCGGGGCGGTAGTTGAAGCCCACGCTGGGTGTGATCACGTGGCGGATGGCCTTGAGGCGTTGGCCTCGGAAAGTGTACATGCCATACACCTTGCTGGTAAGGGTGGCGCCGGCGCTCCATTCGAAGGGCGCGGCGAAGCGGGGAACGGTGTCGGTGGTGGTGGTGATGCCCTCCGTGGTGTTGTGTACGGTCTTGCGCAGCTGGTCGAAATACATGCGATCGGTGAGGCGCACCTCGGGGTTCAGGGTCACGAACCGGTTCTTCAAGGTGGTGGTGATGGCTGCCGTGTGGCGGATGCCGTTGCGCATGTTGCGCACCAAGGCGGGCAGGTTGTCCCAGGCGAGGGCCTGTTCGGTGGTGGTCAGGCGGTTGTCGAAGTTGGCGGTGTAGCTCACACCGATCTGGTCGTAGAACCGGGGTGTGGCGTTGGCTGGGCGCAGTTGTTGGAACGGGAAGATGCGCTGTAGGTTGAAGTTGATGCTGGGGAGGGTGATGTCGAAGGTGCGGTTCAGGGTGTTCTGGCTGTGGCGCAGGTTCACGGCCAGGTTGTAGGGCTTTCCGGTCCACAGGTGGGTCCAGGCGATGTTGCTCTGGAAGGTGTTGCTGAGGTAGTCGACCGTGCTGCTGTTGAAGTTGTTGGTGAAGTTCTGGCTGGTGCCCAGGTTCACGCTGGCACTGAAGCGGTCGGTGAGGCTGGCCTTGGGGTCCACCAGGTGGTTCCAGCGGATGAAGAAGTTGCGTTGGCGACTGAAGTCCGGGAATTCGGGGTCGCTGTTGAGCAGGGTGCTGTAGCTCAGGTCCACGTTACCGTTGTAACGGTAGCGTGTCTTGTAACGGCTGGCCGTGCGCATGGCCCAGGACCCACGGGTGTAGATATCGCCCGTGACGGAGAGGTCCATGTGGTCGCTGATGGGCTGGTACCATCCGCCATTGAGCAGGTAGTATCCGCGCGCCTCGTCGAAGCCCCAGGTGGGGATCAGCACGCCGGCGCTTCCGCCCTTCACGTTGGGGAACATGCCGAAAGGGATCGCCAATGGCGTGGGGATCTTCCAGATGCGCATGTAGGCCGGGCCGGCGATGATCTTGTCGTCGGGGATCACCATCATGCGGCTCACTTTGAAGTGGTAGTGCGGGGTGGGGCGGTCGCAGGTGGTGAGCATGCCGCCTTTGCTGTGCACTTCGCCGTTGGCGTGCCGTTTGCTCAGGTTCGCGCTCACCCAAGCCTCCTGTTCATGGGTACGCACTTGGCGGATCAGACCTTGCTTCGTATTGAAGTTGTACCGGATGCTGTCCGCCTCGATCACGGTACCGCCCTGGGTGAACTGCGGTCTGCCCACGACGGCTCCGGTGCTGTCCGGGGCACCAAAGGCCTGTGCCTCCTCGTTCTTGAAACTGAACACGATACGGTCGGCGGTCATCTCCACATCGCCATACTTCACGGTGGCGCCACCAAAGAGGTACACGGTTTGCCCTGCGATATCGTACCGCATGCTGTCGCGGGCACTGTACTTCACCTCGGAGCTCAACGCCTGCGCCGAGACACGGCCAGCGGCACACATCAACAGGAACGTGATGAAAAGTGCGAAGAACAAGGAAGGAACGCCCCCAGCACCGCTTTTAGTTTCGCGCCGCAGGGGCATGGAGCAACGCGTATCCGACATGGAACAGGAGGAACGGCTTTCGGCGGGGCCGCAAATTAAGCAACAGCCTGTGCCCGCCATCGAGGTGCACCGTCGCCGGGTACTGTTGCGGGCGCGCGAAGTGCAAGCCAGCCGCGCCCGTTGGCGGGTGGACCAAAGTCGGGTGGAAGGGGGCATCCTCTGGGACCTCATGCGCTACACCATCGCGCTCGCCATGCTGCTGTGGAGCGGGCAGAGCCATGCACAAACAGCGGGCCGTACCGGCGCGGACCCCCACCGCATCCGGACCATCGTGCTCGATGCCGGGCACGGGGGCAAGGATCCGGGCAACTTGGGCACCGGCCGCTTCAAGACCACCGAGAAGCACATCTCCTTGAACGTGGCCAAGCTGGTGGGCAAGTACATCAACGAGGCTTACCCGGATGTAAAAGTGGTGTACACCCGCGAGGACGACCGCTTCGTGGAGTTGATGGAGCGCACCCGGATCGCCAACCGGGCCAAGGCCGATGCCTTCATCAGTATCCACTGCAATGCGAACGACAACAAGGATCCGCATGGTTGCGAGACCTACGTCATGGGCTTGCACAAGACCGAGGCCAATATGAAAGTGGCCCAGAAGGAGAACGCCGCCATCCTGCTCGAGGAGGACCACGAACTGAAGTACGGCGGCTATGACCCCAAGCGGCCCGAGAGCCAGATCGAGCTGGGCCTGCTCCAGAACACGCACCTGGACCAGAGCCTGTTGCTGAGCTCGCTGATCCAGAAGCAGTTCAGGGAACGGGTGGGGCGTGTGGACCGTGGGGTCAAGCAAGCGGGGTTCCTGGTGATCAGCTACACCACCATGCCCAGTGTGCTCATTGAACTGGGCTTCCTCACCAACGCGAACGAAGAGGATTTCCTACAGACCGACCTGGGGCAGGACTATATGGCCTCGGCCATCTACCGGGGCTTCAAGGAATACAAGACCATCGTGGAAAGCGCGGGGGGGGGCGTGCCGGTGGCCGAGGTTCCGGAAACCAAGCCCGATTCGGCCAAGGAGGTGCGCAAGGAACCCGTGAAGGAGCCGGTGAAGGCCCCGGAGAAGCCCCGTGCGGAACCGGCATTGGTGTTCAAGGTCCAGATCGCCACAAGCAACAAGCGGATCGCCACCAAGCCCCAGAACTTCAACGGTCTGGAGGGTGTTCAGGAGCATCAGGGGGGGGGGCTGTACAAGTACACCGTGGGAGCCGAAGCCTCCGTGGCCGCGGCGCGGAAGGTGCAGGAGACCTGTCGTGCCAAGGGCTTTGCCGAGAGTTTCATCGTGGCTTTCCACAACGGGGAACGCATCGCCTTGCAGGAAGCACTTAAATTGGCCGAGGCGCATTAGTGGGCGCGGCACCGAACTGGATGAAGATCAAACGGGAGTACGCCATCGCTGCATTGGTGGTCGGGGGTATCGGACTGCTCGTGTTCGGGGTCAACTTCCTCAAGGGGTTGGACCTGTTCCAGAAGCGTAACGTGTATCACGCGGTGTACAACAACGTGTCGGGCATCACGGGCGCCAGTCCGGTCTATTACAATGGCTACAAGGTGGGCCAGGTGATCAAGACCGCCTTGCTCCCCGATGGCAGCGGCCATGTGGTGGTGAGTTTCCAGATCAACGAGGAGGCCCTGGCCATACCGAAGGACACCAAGGTGCAGATCTACAGCGCCGACCTGTTCACGCGGGCGTTGCAAGTTCAACTTGGCACCGGGCCGCTTGCCGAAGCTGGCGATACGCTCGTGGGTGATGTGCAACTGAGCCTCACCGATGCCGTGGGGGCGCAGATCGATCCGCTCAAGGCCAAGGCCGAGGGCATGATCTCCAAAGTGGATTCGGTGCTCAATGCCTTCCAGCAGATGCTGAACAAACAAACGGTCAGCGACATCGACAGCAGCTTCAGCAGCATACGCGATGCGCTGGCCAGCCTGAGCCGTACGACCGAACGGGTGGATGCCTTGGTGGCCGCCGAAAGCTCCACCCTCAGCGCCTCGCTGAGGAACCTCGAAACGGTGAGCGCCACCCTGGCCCGCAACAGCGCCAGCATGGACCATATCTTCACCAACCTGGACACGTTGAGCGCCGACCTCGCCAAAGGTCGCCTGCGCAGGATCATGGACGACATGGCGCAGGCCAGCGGAGAGCTCAAGTCGATCATGGCTGGCCTCAAGAACGGCGAAGGCACACTGGGCAAGCTCATGCACAACGATAGCCTCTACACCAACCTGAACGCCGCTTCGCACGAACTGGACCTGTTGCTGGAGGACCTGCGCGTGAACCCCAACCGTTACCTCAGTATCTTCGGCAAGAAGGACCGGCTACCCAAACTCAGCGATGGCGACATCGAGCGCATCGGCAAGGTGCTGGACGAAAAGAAGAAGTGATCCATGGGTATCGGCAGCATCCTCTTCATCGTGCTCGTGGGCGCGGCCTCATGGCTCTTCGCGCGCAACATCATGCGGGTGCGCCGCAACATCCTCCTCGGCCGGGACGAGGTGATCGCTGATCGGCAGGGCGAGCGCTGGGCCGTGATGGCGCGTGTGGCGCTGGGGCAGAGCAAGATGGTGGCACGTCCGGTGGCCGGTATCCTGCATGTCCTCGTGTACGTCGGCTTCGTCATCATCAACATCGAAGTGCTGGAGATCATCATCGATGGCATCTTCGGCACCCACCGTGTGCTCAGCTTCCTCGGCGCCTTCTACGACTTCCTCATCGGAAGCTTCGAATGGCTCGCGCTGGGCGTGTGGGTCAGTTGCGCCATCTTCCTCGTGCGCCGCAACATCATCAAGCTGAAACGGTTCGTGATGAAGGAACTGGATGGCTGGCCGCGTAGCGATGCCAACCTGATCCTGGCCACGGAGATCGCGTTGATGAGCGCTTTCCTGCTGATGAACGCCACGGACTGGACGCTCCAGCAACGTGGGGTGGACCATTACATCGCGGCAGGCGCTTTCCCGGTGAGTTCCACTGTCGCGTCCCTGTTCTCGTTCGAGTCCTTGTCGTCCACGGCGCTCATCGCCATTGAACGAGGCTGTTGGTGGTTCCACATCATCGGTATCCTCGCCTTCCTCAACTACCTGCCCTACAGCAAGCACCTGCACATCCTCCTGGCCTTCCCCAATACCTGGTACAGCAAGCTGAAGCCGAAGACCGAGATCGCGAACATGGAGCGCGTCACGGGGGAGGTGAAGAGCATGCTCGATCCGAGCGTGGCACCTCCCGCCGCGGCATCGCCACGGGTAGTGGCCGGCCACGAGGTCACCGATCGGTTCGGTGCGAAGGATGTGTTCGACCTGAGCTGGAAGAGCCTGATGGATGCGTATAGCTGCACGGAGTGCGGTCGTTGCACCAGCGAGTGCCCGGCCAACCTCACCGGAAAGCTCCTGAGCCCGCGCAAGATCATGATGGACACCCGCGACCGACTGGAGGAGGTGGGCCGGACCATCGATGCGAAAGGAAAGTGGGAGGAGGATGGCAATAGCCTGCACACCCGGATCAGCGAAGAGGAGCTGTGGGCATGCACCACGTGCAACGCCTGCACGCAGGCCTGCCCGGTGAATATCGATCCGGTGGGCATCATCGTGGAGATGCGCCGCTACCTGGTGATGGAGGAGAGCCGGACACGCCCCGCATTGACCAGCATGTTCAACAACGTGGAGAACAACGGTGCGCCGTGGGCGTTCGGTCCGGATAAACGGATGGATTGGACGCAGGACGCATGATGGGCGCACGACGCACGGCCAACGTTCCCGAGATGTTGGCGCAGCGGGTCGCTCCGAACCAGTAGACGATGGAACAACTACGAATACGCACCATGGCCGAATTCGCCGCTGCTGGCGAAGTACCGGAAGTATTGTTCTGGGTCGGTTGTGCTGGCAGTTTCGATGATCGGGCCAGGAAGATCACCAAGGCCTTCGTGCGCATCCTGAACGCGGCCAAGGTGGACTTCGCCGTACTGGGGCAGGAGGAGAGCTGTACCGGCGATCCTGCCCGGCGCGCGGGCAACGAGTTCCTGTTCCAGATGCAGGCGCTCACCAACGTCACCGTGCTCAACGGCTATGGTGTGAAGCGCATCGTCACCGCATGTCCGCATTGCTTCAACACGCTGAAGAACGAGTATCCTGCATTGGGCGGCACCTACGAGGTGATGCACCACACGCAGTTCATCAACACGCTGATGAAGGAGGGGCGCATCAAGGTGGAGGGCGGGAGCTTCCAGGGCAAGCGCATCACCTTCCATGATCCGTGCTACCTGGGGCGTGGCAACAACGAGTATGAAGCACCGCGCGAGGTCTTGTTGAAGCTGGATGCCGCGTTGGTGGAGCTCAAGCGCAGCAAGCAGAACGGCCTGTGCTGTGGCGCTGGCGGCGCGCAGATGTTCAAGGAGGCCGAACCGGGTAATAGGGAGGTGAACATCGAGCGCAGCGAGGAGGCGCTTGGTGCATCGCCGGACGTGATCGCGGCCGGTTGTCCCTTCTGCAACACCATGCTCACCGATGGGGTGAAGCACTTCAACAAGGAAGGTGAGGTGAAGGTGCTCGATATCGCCGAACTCATCGCACAAGCCGGAGACCTTTAGCACGGGCGTTCCTGGAGGGCGATAGGGTTCCGTCGTGCGAGGACGGGTTTGAGCTCATACGGATCGTGAGGCCGTAGCGCAATACGGTGAACACCGTGATCCGTAAGCGATTATCCACCACTGGTGGAGGAGAAACCCTGGTAAGGATCATTGCGTAAGAGCGGGCGGCCTTGGCATATTTGCCAAACCAATCCAAACCATCATGAAACGAGTATTTCTCTTGACGGCCCTCGCGGTCGGGTCCATTGGCATCAGCAACGCACAGTACAAGCCTGCGGCTGGTGAACGTACGTTGGAAGTGAACTTCGCTCCGCTCGGGGGCACGCCGGTGAGCATCGGCGGCATCAAGTACCGCAGCTTCTCTTCGGAGACCACCGCTTTCCGCGTGGGGGTGTTCCTCGGCTTCTCCAACACCACGAAGGTGACACAGGACGAGAACAGCCAAACACAAATGCTGGAGTTGAAGGAGAAGAACGGGTCCACCACCATCAGCCTGCAGCCCGGTATCGAGAAGCACTTCGCCGGTACGGAGCGTTTGTCGCCGTACATCGGTGGCGTACTGAACATCGGCTACGGCATGACCAGCAAGAAGGAGGAGAGCCAGCAAGGCACGAGCGTGGGCACCACCACCACCAAGGGCGGTTCGCTGGACCTGGGCCTGAACGCGGTGGCCGGCTTCGACTACTACGTTGCTGAGAAGTTGTACCTGGGTACCGAGATCGGCTTCGGCGTGGGAATGACGAGCGATCTGACGAACAAGGTGTCCTACGACAACATCCCCGGTGCGCAGGATAGCGAGTCCAAGAAGGACAACCAATCCAAGTTCAACATCGGCCCCAACGTGGTGGGACAGCTGCGTCTGGGCTGGGTGTTCTAAGGGCTTGGTGAAGGGATACCTTTACTGACATGAAAACACGACACATGAATAGGAGAACGTCGATCGCCGGATGGGGTGGCGCGCTGGTGTTGAGCGTGGCCCTTTTGGCGGGCTGCTCCAAGGAGAGTGGTCATGTGACGCCGGCCGGACAGGACCGGATCACCGACGCTGACATGCAGCAGCGCCTGCGCGAGAAAGCCGCCCAGTTGCCTGGTGTGGGCGTGTACAACCGCCGCATGAACAAGGTCATCGTGTTCAAACAGAACGTGGATGGCAGCCGCAGCTTCAACTTCGTGGACCCACCCACCAATGGGATCAACTTCGCCAGCAGCAATGGTGGCGAATGGACCTGGTCGGAAAGCCAGGGCCTGATGATCCTGACCGAACCTTCCGCTGGCCTGGGTGCTGGTGGCGGTACGGTGGTGGCGGGCAACACCTCGTTGGACATCGACCTGGCCGTATGCTTCAGCATGGGCGAGGATGCCTTGGGTGAAGGCCTGTTCGATACCGGTGTTGGCGATGTGGCCGGAGTGATCGGGATCGCCGGTGACTTCGAGGCCCTGATGAATGGCGACTTCTCGGAGGACGAGGATGATATCTTCGATTACTTCCATGGTTTCGCCTACTACCTGGTTTATGCGGACGACCTGTCCAATACCGGATATGAGGTGCTCAACTGGGCGGAGGACCTGAACCAGGATCCCGAGGATCTGGATGGTTTCGGATTCTCCTTCGTGGTGAGCTTCCAGAACGAAGGAGCCATCTACATCTCGAGCGAAGGCACTTTGAACGTGAACGGTGGTTCCATTGGCTTCAATGGCAACTACTATGCGATCGAGGGCGTCGGCTTCTTCGACGATGAGGAGGACGATGACGCGGACTACAGCGTGGTCAGCGGCTTCGGCTCCATGGGATGTGATTAGGTCTGGTCGACCGTGGTTGATCGGAGGGGCCGTCTCGCAAGAGGCGGCCCCTCTGTTCGTATACCGGGCCCCAATGGTATGAGGCCGGACCTGCGGAACGTTCCCATCGGAACAGGTGGGAGATGGAATACCACTTGAATATCCAGTACCAACCGATCCGCTTGCTCCCTTTCCCCATGCCTTCTCGGAGAGACCTCTTCCGTAGGCTCGGCCCTCGGTAGCTGCGCTCCCGGGGGTATAGGTCTTCGGCCTTGCATCAGGTCCCTCTTTCGGACTGTGAAAATGATCCGCCGCGCATCCACGGCCGCTATGGACCGTCCAAGGGGAATAGCGCGTGGATCGGATGAGGGCGAACCTGCTGCTGGTGATGATGGGCCATTGGGGTCGGCCCGAATTCCATGGTCGCGAAGGGGCCGTTCAGGCCCATGCCGTGGGCACTGCGGTGGTTCAAGCTCCTTTGGAGCAGGCCCCACAGGTGGCACAAGGGCCCGTGCCCGAAGTGCTCCGGTGGGCCCCGAGCCTACGTGCGGACGGAAGAAGTGCCATCCGCCAGCGCTCCGGCATCCATTGCCAGGCCATGTATGCCACGGCACCGGTCACGATCACGATGGTGAGCAAGGTCTGCATCAGGGTGCGGTGAGGAACAGGGTGAGTTGGTAGGTCACCAGACTTGCAAGGTACGCCAGCGCGAACAGGTATCCTCCCATGATCCACATGTAGCGCCACGAATTGGTCTCCCTCCGGACCGCCACGAAAGTGCTCAGGCATTGTGGCGCGAAGACCATCCACAATAGGAGTGAGAGCTTGGTCGCGAGCGACCATTCGTTGCTGATCCGGTCCTGAAGCTGGGCACCCACCTGCTCCTCGTCGCCTTCCATGGCATAGACCAGGCCCAACGAGCTCACCACGACTTCGCGGGCGGCCATACCCGGTACCAGGGCGATGGAGATATGTTCATTGAAGCCGATGGGGGCGAAGATGTACTGTAGTCCATTCCCCAGCTCTCCCGCAAGACTGCGTTCAATGGGCGTACCATCGGCATGTGCACGTGGAGAGGGAATGGTGTACAGGGCCCACATGATGATGGTGAGCGCAAGGATGATGGTGCCAACGCGACGGAGGAAGATCATCGCCCGTTCCCACAGGCCGATCACCAGGCTACGAAGGTCGGGCCACTGGTAGGCGGGAAGCTCCATCAACAGCGGAGCATTGCCAGCGCTCCGGTGCGGGCGTTTCATCACCCAGGCCACGCACATGGCACTGACGATCCCCAGGGCATAGAGGCCCACCATCAGTGCCGTGGCCTTCATCGGCTCTTGGGGGAAGAGGGCCGCGATCAACAGCGTGTACACGGGGATCCGTGCAGAGCAGGCCATGAGCGGGGCGATCATGATGGTGGTGAGCCGGTCGCGCCAATTGGTGATCGTGCGTGTGGCCATGATGCCGGGGATGGCGCAGGCGAAGCTGGACAGGAGCGGTATGAACGAGCGCCCAGAGAGACCGGCTTTGCTCATGGGCTTGTCCAACAGGAAGGCGGCACGCGGCAGGTAGCCGGAATCTTCCAGTGCGAGGATGAAGAGGAACAGGATCAGGATCTGCGGAAGGAACACCAGCACCCCACCGACCCCGCCGAGGATGCCCTCCACCACCAGCCCCCGCAACAGGCCATCGTTCATCCGCTCCTCCACCTGTACGGCGAGCCAGCTGAACACTTCCTCCACATGACCGGTGAGCCAGCTGCCCACCGAGAATACGGCGAGGAACGTGGACGTGAGCACGAGGGCCAGCACCACCAGCCCCCACACGGGGTGCATCAAGAACCGGTCGATCCGTTCGGTCGGGTCGTGGTCCACGGCAGGCTCTTGCACGGAGGCCTCGAAGATCCGGTGCACCTCATGCTGCGTGTGACGCACATCATCGATGCTCTGTGCTTGCCATGTACTGGTGGTTCTCGGTGGGAGCTCATGGTCCAGATGCGCTTGCAACGGGCGAGCGCCATGGGCGTGTACGCTCACCGTGGGCACCACGGGCGCACCAAGGGCCAGTGCCAGCTTCGGAAGGTCTATCCGGATGCCGAGCTTCTGTGCCCGGTCCATCTTGTTGAGGGCGACCACCAAGGGAATGCCCAGCTGTCGTGCTTCAAGCACCATACGCAGGTGCAAGCGAAGGTTCGTGGCGTCCACCACGCATACCAGCAGGTCTGGCAGGGTGTCGAGGTGTCCGGTGATCACATCGCGGGTCACGGCCTCGTCGTTGCTGATCGCGTTCAGGCTATAGGCGCCAGGCAGATCCAGCACCTTCACGTGGCGACCGCTGGCGGTATGGGCCACGCCTTCCTTGCGTTCCACGGTCACCCCGGCGTAATTGGCGACCTTCTGCCGACTGCCGGTCAGCAGGTTGAACAGCGCTGTCTTTCCGCAGTTAGGATTGCCCAACAGGGCGATGTGCGTGGGTAGTGCCAAAATGGATCGTTAGTGAACGGCTTGGCCGGAGCGTTGTGGAGCCGGATGCTGGCCGCGGCAGGCGTTGTGGGCGAGGTCGCGGAAGGATGGAGTCCTTTGCATGCACAGTCCCATTGCTCCGCGTCAGGCCGGGGTTACCATGATGAAAGCGGCCTCTCGTTGCCGCAGGGCGAAGGTGGTCTGCCCCACCCGCACGGCCAACGGTTCGCGCGAGCCAATGCCTTCGGCCACGATCCGCACCCGTTGGCCGGGTACGAACCCCAGTTCCACCAGCCGCCGCACCAATGCCCGGTCCGGGCCTTGGTGGGGTACCGTAACATCGGCGACGATGGCCCACTGCCGCTCGGGCAGTTGGTCCAAGCGCAATGCGGAAGGGACGGTGTCGGTCACGGCCATTTTACAAAGGTCGGTACCACGTAGGCATGTCCAAATCCCCCGATCGGGGTAGGTAGGAACCTGCATCGCGGGGTGCCCAGGGAGGGCGAAAATGGCCCACCGCCGGTTCGCTGTTGACCATCGGATCGTGGAAAGCGCGCCGGAATGCCTTCGCCCACCCGGTTGGAGGTAGGTTCCTTTGTGCCATGGCCCGGAGATCCACGGTGGATGCCCTGTCGTTGTTCGACACGCTGGTGTACACCTGCCAATACCGATTGGTGGTCGATCCGGCGAGTCACCTGGCGGCACGTATCATGGAATGGCGGCAGTCATTGCGCGAACGGATCGGCACGTTCAACGAAGCGTACCAGATGCCGGGGATCGTGCTGTTCCATAGCGAACTGCCACCGGAGTATGAGCGGTCGCTTGCCGATGCCGTCCATCGGGGGGTCACCGGATTCCCACCATTCGCGCTCAACCTGGGGGCCATGGCGCACGGCGAAGACCGTAAGAGCATCCATATCGAACTGATCGAGAAAGGGACCATTGCCGCCTTGCGCCAGCGGGTGGTGGATCATGTACGCACCAATCGAAGGATCAAGAAGTTGGGGGTCACCGTTGAGGAGCACCCAAGACTGGTGGTCGCATCAGGCCTTCGGTCCGACCAGTTCAACACGGCATGGGCGCTATTGGGCAACCAGGGCGGGGCCTTTCAACAGCGGGTGAGCGATGTGGTGCTGATGAAACGGGAGTTGGACACCACCAGCATCGATCAGCATGTGCGCACCTTTCCTTTGGAGATGACGGTCTGAAGGAATGGGTCGTGAGCCATCAGCGTGCGGACCGGTACTATTCTTCCTTCCTGCCGGTCCTTGCGGGATCAGCTTGGGGCACGTCGACCAGCGTACGGTCGTGGCGCACTTTCATCAGTCCGGTGCCTTTAACGAAGGTGATGCTGCCCACGGGGCCTGCATACATGCGTTCGTTGCGAAGTTCGGGCTGCAACTGCACATCGAAACGCACCAGTTTGTTCTTCCTCACGGCTTCCTTGGTGCGCAGGGCGTTGCGGGTGTCCACCACCACATCCTTGGAGAGGTAGCCAGGCTTTTCGAAGCGTATGCTGGCCTTGGCATTCAACGGCAACGATAGCTCGAACCGGCCATCGGGATAGAGGTCGAAAGGCACGCATTCGAGGTCGTTCACCTCCACGATGAGGACCGCATCGGTCAATGCTTCGCCATCGAGCAGGAGCCTGCCTTGGATCTCTATATGGTCGCGCTCCGCCAGTAGTTCCGCCGGAAGTGCGAATGCGGTCATGGCGCACACAATGGCCGCAGGGTGAAGGTTGGTCAGGGCGTTCATGGCAGCAGGTTTTGGTCCACGGGTCAAAGCTCTCCATGGCAGGCGCCGCCATCAATACCCACAAATGGGTGAAATCCAACTGGTCACACCCAGCACCGGTCCTGGGCGTATTTCACCAGGCCGGCCACCGAACGAACGTTCAATTTGGCCATGAGGTTCTTCCGGTGCGTCTTCACCGTTTCGGTGCTGATATGGAGGGCCGCACCGATCTCATCATTGCTGTGTTCGCGTGCGATGAGCACGATGATCTCACGCTCCCGACGGCTAAGGCCGAGGTATTCGCCATCCATGTGTTTGTCACAATGCGCATACCCTTGGGCCACACTGTCCCGGGCGATGGGACTGATGTACCGTCCGCCGTGCATCACCAGGTCGATGGCGTCGAAGAGTTCCTGTTTCGGGCCTCCCTTCACCACATAGCCGTTGGCCCCTTCGATCAGCATGCTGTTCACGTATTCGATCCCTGCGAGGGCGCTGTGCGCCAGGATGCGGATGTTGCGGTCCCGCCTCCGCAGTTCACGCACGGTGTCGATCCCGTCAAGGCCGGGAAGCGATACGTCAAGCATGGCGATGTCCACCGGGTGCATTTTCACCAGATGCAGCAGGTCGGTGCCTGTGCAGGCATGGGCCTCCACGTGCAGGTCGTTGCGGACGGAGAACCATGCACGCAGCCCCTCGCACACCAATTCCTGAGCGTCGGCGATGATGATCCTGGTCATGGCCTGGAGATATTGGCGTATGAGATCATGGAGCAGGACGAGGGGTCGGCGAATGGCGCCTGGCGTATCCTGTGTGCGGCGGCCGATGTGCGGTAGGTCCGCGCAACGAGCGCCATGCGAAGCGGCTCAAGGGCGACAACCGGGGATCGGTGGTGCATCGCACGGTCATGGATACGAAGATAGATCGTGGGGGTGCGGATCATCCACCGGGTGGCGGAACCGCCTTTTGTGCCCAATTTCGCGGGTGGTGAGCGGACCGAGGGGCACGCTGGCTGGGCGTTGATGGCGGCCTAGCGGTCGTGGATGCGTTCTCACGTTCCGCCCGATGCCAGCAGAGAGCCATGGAGCATATTGAGACCGAAATGGCCACGCTGGCCGCACGCTTCGTCAACAGCACGAACCGCCACGTCTTCCTCACTGGCAAGGCCGGGACCGGTAAAACCACCTTCCTCCGGAAACTGGCGGCCAGCACGCACAAGCGCTTCGTCATCCTCGCACCCACGGGCATCGCCGCGCTCAATGCGGGCGGGGTCACCATCCACAGCCAGTTCCTGCTGCCCTTCGGCGCGTTCGTACCCGAGCGGCACTTGCCCGGTGACATCACCCACGGGAATTTCACCGACCAGGACACGCTCAACCGGCGGCATCCGCTGAACAACATCCGGCGCAACGTGCTGCGCGAAGTGGATCTGCTCATCATCGACGAAGTGAGCATGTTGCGTGCCGATGTGCTCGACGCCATCGATCACCGCATGCGGGCCGTGCGTCAGAACCGCTACCAGAGCTTCGGTGGTGCGCAAGTGCTGCTCATCGGCGACCTGTACCAGTTGCCTCCCGTGGTGAAGGATGATGAATGGCGGGTGATGCAACGGTATTATACCAGCATGCACTTCTTCGAGTCGCATGTGCTGAAGCAGCACGGCTACGCGCACATCGAGCTGGATCGGATCTTTCGGCAGCAGGACGAGGGTTTCATTCACCTGCTGAACAACCTGCGGAACAACACTGTTACCGCTGCGGATGTGGCCGAACTGAACAAGTACCACGGGGCGGAGATCAGCGCTGAGGGTGCCGGTGGTGTGATCACCCTCACCACGCACAACCACAAGGCCGATGAGTTGAATCGGGTCGCGTTGGAGGCATTGCCGGGCAAGGCGTTCCATTTCGAGGCCATCACCGATGGTGACTTCCCGGAGAGCATGTACCCGGTGCTGGAGCGGGTCGAGCTGAAGGAGGGCGCTCAGGTGATGTTCGTGAAGAACGATGTGGAGAAGGCCTACTTCAATGGCAAGCTGGCTCGGGTGGAGGAAGTGGACGAGAAGGGCATCACCGTGCGCATGTACGAAGGCGCGGGCGACAAGCTATCGGACACCACATATAAACTGAAGCGCGAAACGTGGGAGAACAAGCGGTACGTGGTGAATGCGGCCACCAAGGAACAGGAGGAGCAGCTGCTGGGCACATTCGAGCAGTACCCCATCAAGCTGGCGTGGGCCATCACCGTACACAAGAGCCAAGGCCTCACCTTCAGCAAGGCCATCATCGATGTGGGCCAAGCCTTCGCGCCGGGGCAGGTGTACGTGGCGCTCTCACGCCTGCGGTCGCTCGAGGGGCTCTCGCTGCGCACCCGGATCGATCCCGCAGTGGTGAGCAGCGATAAGGATGTGGTGGAGTTCACCCAGCGTGCTGCCGAACAGGAACCGCTGCCGCAACAGCTATGGGCGAAGCAACGCGAATACCTGCAGCAACTGCTCACGGGCACCTTCGACCTGGGCGATCTGCTGCGGAAGGTGGAGTACACGCAGAAGGATCATACCGAAACAGCGCAGTTCGATGATGATGCCATGAAGACGGCGCTACAGGTGTTGCGCGACAAGCTCCGGGCAGAGGAGGAGAACACGCGCAAGTTCCAGAACCAGTTGATCCGTCTGCTGATGGAGGACCGACGCGATGAATTGCTGACGCGCATTGGGAAGGGAGGCGCCTACTACGGAGACCTTTTGCAGGAGAGGATGAAGGCCCTGTACTTCCACATCGCCCAAGTGGAGTTGCTCACCCGGTCGAAGGAGTATGCCAATGCGGTGAAGGAGATCGACGGCATGCTGATGAAGAAGATCGCCACCATGGCCAAGGTGGGCTACATGGCCTCGTGCATCTTGAATGGTGAGGAGATCCAGCGGCAGAAGGACATCGAACAAGGGCTTGCGGCCAGGCGCGCCGTCATGGTTGGCGAAGCACGTGCGTGGGCGGAAGAGAACAGGCCGAAGAGCAGGACTGGGAAGAAGAAGAAGCGGCGAACAGCGGAGGACGAGCCTGCGGAGGGAATGGATGGGGCCGAACGACCGGAGCGACCAGCGCGGGCCGCCAAAGGCAGCACCTACGAAACCACTTACGCCTTACAGAAGGAAGGCTTCGGCATCGACGAGATCGCCGCGACGCGGTCCATGGCGAAGAGCACCATCGAAGGCCACTTCGCACGTGGCATCGCCGAAGGTGCGCTGGAGATCGATGGCCTCATGCCCGCGGAAGAGCGCGACACCATCGCCGACTGGATGCGCGAGAACACGGACAAGAGCCTCAACGATGCGCGTGCGAACTTCGGGGACCGCTTCAGCTTCGGCCAGTTGCGCATGGTGCAGGCGTGGGTGAAGAGGGAGGAAGGTGTATGACCACAGGGCCCTTTGCGCACATCCGGCCTGTTCGAGGGGACGGCTTCCACGCGAGCCATTTCCACCCGACGAACCAGGACCCGAATGCTTCGTTCCGACCCTTGTACACGTACCATTTCATAGGTAGGTGATAGCCAGAGATACGCCGGGTGGTTGCAATGCCGAAAGCGTAGAGCACAGCTTCCTGGAGGCGGTGCTACGGAACGATCCAGACGGAGAAGCCACGCGGAAAAGGACCGAGTGGATCAGCCTGCTCCTTCATGCGAATGGGTATGAAAGGCCGAGCGGATGGGCCCGCTCCGTAGTGCGAAGGTGGGCGATCGCTCACCGCATCTTGATCAGCGCCTTCACCTGCTGCTGCATGCCGTACTGCACACGGCAATAGTACGCGCCTGGTGCAAGGTCGGTGAGGTTGGCCTGCATACGGTGCTCGCCGGGTGCCAGCGGGCCGTTGTGCAGGGTGCGTATCACCTGGCCATTCTCGCTAAAGATCTGGATCAGGGTGCGATCACCGTTGGTGTTGAAGCGTATGGTCACCAGGTCGGTGAAGGGGCTGGGATATACCTCGAGCAAGGAGGTGCCCGCTCGGTTGTTGGCCTCATGGATGCTGGTCCCCATGCAACCTTGTGGATCCACGAGCGCGAGGGGTTGATAGGTGTCCAGGAGCACCTGGTCCACATCGGCGGGATCCAGACAGAACCAATCCTTCAGCACGCTGGCGTACACGCTGCGGAAATCGTACTGCATGGGAAGGTTGGTGTCGTACGTGGTGTTGGCGGGGATCACGGGGTTGGTGCCCAGCATGCCGGGCAGCACGTGGGTGCCGAAAAGGAACAGGGGAGCGGCGGTGCCATGGTCGGTGCCGATGGAGGCGTTGCTCTTGATCCGCCGACCGAACTCGGAGAAGGTCATGCCGATCACGCGGTCATCGAGGCCCAGGAGTTCCAGGTCGTTCTGGAAGGCCCGAATGGAGTTGCCGACACCTTGCAGCAGTTCGGCATGCTTTCCGGTGGTGGGGTTGCCGGCCACCACTTGCTGGGCGTGGGTGTCGAACCCATCGATCCCCACCCAGTAGATGCGGGTCTTGAGGCCGCCGCAGATCAATTGCGCCACGATCTTCAACGCGTTGGCGAGTTGTGCGCCGGGTTGGGTGCCTGTGGGGTAGAGGGTACTGAGGTTGCAACCAGGCAGCGCGGCCGCTTGGATCACATCACCATAGAGGTCGGCCTGGCGTTGAACGGTGCGTACGAAGTCGAGCTTCGCTCCCATGCAGTCCGGTGTGGTGGGATCGGTGAACAGGTTGCCGGTGAGGTTGAGCGGGTCGTCCGTATTGTAGATGGATGCGCCCATGGCCACCCCTTGGTGCTGCAGGCCGATGCTGATGGGGGCGCCGATACGGATCGCGAGAGGGTCGGGCATGGTGGCATTGGGGAACCCATTGGGGTAGTTCGGGTACTCGAAATGGAGGTATCGCCCGGTCCAGCCACTGGCCAGGAGTTGGTCGCTATTGGCACCGGTCTCCCAGATGTCGGTGCTGCGGAAATGGGAGAAGTCGGGGTTGGGGTAGCCCACACCCTGCACGATGTTCAGTTTGCCATTTTGCCACAGCTCGCGGAGGCCAGCCAAGGCGGGATGCAGGCCAGTGCCGCTGATCCCGGGAAGGTCGAGCACCGCGTTCTCCGGGATCAGAACATTGGCGCGCACGTTGGAGAGCGTGCTGTACTGATCCAACGGGATCACCGTGTTCAGGCCATCGTTGCCGCCATAGAGCTGCACGATCACCAGCACACGATCCTCGCCGGAGCGATCGAAGAGGGGCCCCAGCAGGGGATCGCCGAAGCCACGGACGGCGAAGCCACCAAGTGTTGCAGCGGAGGTGGTGCGGAGGAATGAACGTCGGCGCATGGTTCAATGGATGTGGCGTTCCGCGGCTTTCTGCATGTCTCCGATCAGCCATCGAAGGATCACGGGCACCAGTTGCGCGGTCATATTGGTGGTGTTCGGGTCGGCGATGTAGGTCTCGTAGGCTTCCGTCCAGTATACATCGCTCACCTGTCCGAAGAGCAGGTACTGCTGTTTCAGTTGCTGTTGCACCGAAGCGGAGATCGGGTTCACATACAACAACTGCACCAGGTCCTGGATCAGGGTGTTGGGGTCGGCGGGGTCGCTCAGTTGCTGGACGAAGGCGACCTGGTCGGTGGTGAAGGTGAGGTTGGCGCTGGCTGGATCCACGGTGTCGGCGGGTGTCTCCACTTCGGCATACACCACGGCCAACAGGGAGTTGTTGCGCTCGGGGAAGGAGGCGGTGTCCATCCACAGTTCATCATAGCTCGGGTAGAGGTAGTACGCGGGCCAACCCGCCACGTTGGGCGGTTCCAATAGGTTCATGCCTGCATAGGCCACCAGCCAGTAATGCTCTTCGTTCACCATCTGCCGCGCTTCCACCAGTTCGGCATCGGGGTGTGGGAACTGGAAAAGACGCAGATCCCCCACCACCAGGTCCACGGGGCTCTTGATCATGCAACCGCGAATGGTGTTGGAGAAGAAGTGATCGCTGGTGAGCAAGGCACGCAACACGATGGCGATCTGGTCCGGCGCTTCCAGGTTGTCCAGGAAGAGTTGCGCCAGTGGTGTGATCACCTCGGCTTCGGCTTGTTCGCTGATCTCTCCATGAACGAAGAAGCGGTACAGTTCGCGACAGATGAAGCGAGGACATTCGGGGTTGGCGAGGATCATGTCGAGCAGGGCGTTGAGCTCTGTCTCTCCGGCGTTGATACCGGTCTGGCCTTGGATCACGGTGTTCCCGAAGAATGCGGAGAACTGCTTGTCGGTGGTGGTATGGTTGGGCGGGAAGAAGATGCGCTGGGGGAGGATCGGGATGCCATTGGCCTCGACCTGAAGGGTCCATCCGGTGAGGACCCGTGCCGCGGCCTGCACATCGGCCTCGGTGTAACCGCTGCCCTGCCCCAGTGTGAAAAGCTCCATCAGTTCGCGTGCGTAGTTCTCGTCCGGAGCCGAGGCCACGTTCAGGAAGCCGTTGAGGTAGTACAGCATCGCGGGCTCAATGGTCACGTCGTGTATCAACTGCTTGAAATTGCCTTTGCACCGCGTTCGCAGCAGTTGATTCATGCTGTACTGCATCTCCGACTGGTACACGATGGAGGTCTGCGTGGGCATGTGGTTGTGCCAGAACAGCACGAGCTTTTCCCGCAGGTTGCGCTGCTGGTTCGTCATCAATTCCATCCACCATGCGCCGAAACTGCGCAGTCGAACTTCGATCACATCGGTGTCGTTCAGCGGGGTGATCGGTGTGTTCACCCAGGTGGTTCCGAAGGGTACGGCGGCATCGATGCCATTGGGGTTCCCGCTGGCGTCGGTGTACGCCTTCACCGGCGGTGTGGTATCGTTGGTGAAGTCGAGCAGCTCGTCCACCACGTCGTTCAGGCTCATGCCTTCGAAGTGGGCACGGTCTGCCACGGTGCAGCCGAAGAGCGATCGCCGTAAGAGGTGCTGGAGTTCGGTGGTGCCGAAGGGGCCGGTGTAGGGGGTGATGGGCATGGCGGGTCGATCCGGACAAGAAAGCTACTACAATGTGGAAGGGGGAACGCACGCCACGCGGAAAAGTGTCAACAAGTCGACGGTCGGGGATCCCGGCCAGGCCGAAGCACGGTGCTACGCCGATGAGCCGAGATCGCCCTGGTGGGGCATTGGGCAGGTGCGTAGGTCCCCGATACCCCAGCCCGACGTGGACAATGGTGCAAGGGGTATGGTCCTCAGGTCAGGGCACGACCAGGTCCATGCCAATGATGTACGGGGAGGCGGTGCGCCCCGAGGTGAAGCGTGCTCAGGAAGCGTGGTCCGGATCAGCCGCGAACCTTCAGCAGGTTGCGCACTTGTTGGTCGGTGCCGTTCTGCAGTCGGGCATAATACACGCCGGTGGGCAGGTCGCCCAGGTCCACGTCCACTTTGTACGTTCCCGGGGCGATGACCTTGTTGAACACGGTCTGTATCAGCTGTCCTTGTTCATTGAACACCTGGAGCATGGTGGGGCCACCGAGGGAGGTGTACTCCAGGGTGGTGCGTTCCACGAACGGATTGGGGTAGGCGTGCAGCAGCTCCACCCCCGCGTGCTGGTTAGCCTCGCGGATGTCGGTGCTGAGGCATCCGGCGCTGCTGATCACATTGAGCGGTTGGTAGGTCTGCAGCAACACGGAGTCGATGTCCTGTTGCTCGAGGCAGAACCAATCGCGCAAGACGCTGGCGTACACGCTGCGGAAGTCATACTGCATGGCCAGGTTGGTGGCCGAAGTGGTATTGGAGGGGATCACCGGGTTGTTGCCGAGCATGCCGGGAAGCACCTGGGTGCCGAACAGGAACATGGGCTGTGCGCTGCCGTGGTCGGTGCCGTAGGAGGCGTTGCTGGTGATGCGTCGTCCGAATTCGCTGAAGGTCATGCCCAACACACGATCTTGGAGGCCCATGAGCTGGAGGTCGTGTTGGAACGCGCGGATGTTGTCGCTCAAGGCGCGCAGCAGGTTGGCATGGGTTCCGATGGTGTGGTCGCCGGGGTTCACCTGGGAGGCGTGGGTGTCGAAGCCGCTCATGCTCACCCAGTAGATCTTGGTCTTCAGTCCGCCACAGATCAGTTGCGAAACGATCTTGAGGGCCTGTGCCAGGCGGTTGGCCTCGGTGCTATACGTGGGGTATAGGCTGCTGTGCTGGCAGTTGGCGCTGGCTGCTGCTTCGATCACGTTGCCATACTGGTCGGTCTGGCGTTGGATGGTGCGGATGGCGAGGAGCTTGTCGCCACTGCAACTGGCCGAGGCGGGGTCGTTGTAGATATTCCCGGTGAGGTTGAGCGGGTCGTTGGTGTTATGGATGCTCACCCCCATGTTCACCCCCATGTTCTGCAGGCCCGCGCCGATACCGCCGCTCACCCGGATGGCCAAGGGGTGGGGCATGTCCGGGTTCGGATAGCCCACGGGATAGTTCGGGTACTCGAAGTTCAGGT
This sequence comes from Bacteroidota bacterium, assembly GCA_963169535.1. GTDB lineage: Bacteria > Bacteroidota > Bacteroidia > Flavobacteriales_F > PHOS-HE28 > PHOS-HE28. The sequence goes on from CAUJED010000023.1 coordinate 21,855, forward strand.
AGCGCCCCAACCACCCCGATTGGAGGATCTGGTCGCTGTTGGCGCCGGTCTCGTAGATGTCCTGTGCGCGGAAGTGGCTGAAGTTGGGTTCCGGGTAGCTCACCCCTTGCACGATGGCGAGCTTGCCTTCGTTCCACAAGGTCTGCATGCCGGTCATGGCGGGGTGCAGGCCGGTGCCGGTGAGCCCGGAGAGTGAAAGCACCTGGTTCTGCGGGATCAGTACATGGGACCGGAGCGAGCTCAACTGGCTGTACGCACTGGTGGGGATCACGGTGTTCAAACCATCGTTCCCTCCGAAGAGCTGGATGATCACCAGTACGCGGTCCTCGGCCACGGACCGGCCCAGGGCGCCAAGGAGCGGACTGCTCAGTCCACGTACGGCCATACCACCGATGGTCACCGCACCAGCCGAGCGAAGGAAGTGTCTTCTGTTCATGGTACTTCGGTTCAGAACATCTGGGTTTCGGCGGCCTTCGCCATATCGAGGAGCAGGAAGTTGATCAGGTTGGGCACCATTTGCGCGGTCTGGTCGGTGGTGTTCGGGTTGGCCACGTACAGTTCGTAGGGCTCGGTCCAGTACACATCACTTTGCTGGCCCAGGAGCAGGCGCTGGGTCTTCAGCGTGTCCTTGATGCCTTGTGAAATGGGGATCGCATAGAGCAGGTCGGCACAGCCGTCAACCACATTGGCCGGTAGGCTGGGGTTGTTGAATTCGCCCACGATGCCCACGTAGTTCGGTTTGATGGAGACCTGCCGACTGGCGGCCTGGTAGAAGTCGGTGCCGGTATTGAAGCCCTGGCCGATCAGGCCCTGCACGGCGAAGTTGCGTGCGGCGTAGGAGGCGCTGTCCACCCAGATCTCATCAAAGAGCGGGCTTTGGTGGTAGGCGGGCCAACCGGCCACGTTGGGTGGGTCGAAGAGGTTCTGGTCGCAGTTCACGCAGATGTAGTAGATGTCCAGGAACATCCGGTAGCGTGCTTCGAGCTGGGTGCTTTCACTGGGGAAGGTGAACTTGAGTTTCCGCACCATGCCGATGATGAGGTCGGCCGGGCTCATCATCATGCAAGCCCGGTTGTCGGCGTTGAAGAAATGTGCGCTGGTGAGCAGGGCGTGCATCACCGTGCGCATCTGGTCCGGGGCACCGGCGTTGGCGCGGAACACCTCGGCCAGCGGCACGATCAGTTCAGCCTCGGCGGTAGCGCTGATCTGGCCATGCACGAAGAACCGGTAGAGCTGCCTGCAGACGAAGAGGGAGCATTCCTGCTTGGCGGTGATCATGTCCAGCAAGGCGTTCAGCTCGGTTTGCCCCGCGTTGGCCCCGGTCTGCCCGGTGATCACCGTGTTGTTGAAGAAGGCGCTGAATTGCTTGTTGGTGGTGGTGTGGTTGGCTGCGGTGAACACCGTTTCGGGCAGGATCGGCGCACCGTTCGATTCGCGGAAGGACCAACCGGTCAGCACCCGTGCGGCGGCTTGGACGTCTTGCTCGGTATAGCCGCTGCCTTCGCCCAAGGTGTAGAGCTCCATCAACTCCCGGGCATAGTTCTCGTCCGGCGCCGAAGCCACGTTCTGGTCACCGTTGAGGTACTCGAGCATGCACGGGTCCACGGTGATGCCGTACATCAATTGCCGGAAGTTCCCCAGGCTTTGGGTGCGGAGGAGCTGGTCGTAGTTCCACCATAGCAGGCCGTTGAACACTTCCTGCACCTGGATGGCGAGGTGATTGTACCAGAATAGGCGCATCTTCTCGTGGATGGTCCGCTCCTGGTGGATCATCTGGCCCACGGTCCACGAGATGTAGCTGTACATGCGGCCCACATTGGCGTCCACCGCGGCCACCACATTGGGCGTGTTCACCCACGTCTGTCCGAAGGTCACCGCCGGGTCCATGGCGTTGGGGTCGCGCACACCGCCGTTCAGGGCCCAGTAGTTCTTCAGGGGCACCGAGGTGGGAAGGCTCGTGGCCAGCAGCGCGTCCACCACTTGGGTCAACGTTTGTCCGCTGAATTGGGCGAGGTCCGCGTTGGTGGCGCCGAACAAGGTGCGGCGCAGGAGGTGTTTCAATTCCTCACGGCCGAAGGTGCCGCTGTAGGGAGTTACAGGCATGCGTGATGCGGAAAAGGGTGAACGATGGCTACAAAGAAGGTGGCGTTGGCCACGGATCGCCCGATCTTTTTGCCCAATACGGTTCCATTCAAGTTGAACGCCTTGTTCCGGCCGATGGATCGCCTATGCGCAACTTGTTGGAGGTCAGGCGATATGAACATCGGGCGGTTCGTTATCGTGGACTTTGTGATAAAGTCCTTGTGATGAGTGGTCTGTTGTACGTTGGCCTTTGGTGTAGGTTCGCGGACACCCTGTTCAAACGATGAAACTGATCTCTTTCAATGTGAACGGCATCCGCGCCAGTGTCACCAAGGGGCTTCATGCTTCGCTGCGCACCATGGCGGCCGATGTGGTGTGTTTTCAGGAGACCAAGGCCACGCCCGAGCAGGTGGCCGAGGCACTGAAAGAGGTGGAGGGCTACCACGTGCACGCCAGCGGTGCCGAGAAACCGGGTTACAGCGGCACCGCCATCATGAGCCGGCAGAAGCCCGAACGCGTGCACATGGGTATTCCCGGCGCCGGGGAGCACAACAAGGAAGGCCGGATCGTCACCGCCACCTTCAAGGACCACATCGTGGTGAACGCCTATGTGCCCAACAGCGGCCAGGACCTCAAACGCCTCGGCTATCGTGCGGAATGGGACGAGGCGCTCCGCCAGTACCTGGTGCAGCTCGCCTCGGGGTCGTTACCCGTGATCTTCACCGGCGACCTCAACGTGGCGCATCAGCCCATCGATATCGCACGGCCCAAACCCAATTACAACAAGACCGCGGGTTACATGCAGAGCGAGATCGACGGCATCGCGGCACTGCTCGCTTCCGGCTATGTGGACACGTTCCGCCACCTGCACCCCGGCACCGTGAAGTACAGCTGGTGGAGCCAACGCTTCGGCGCCCGGGAGAAGAACGTGGGCTGGCGGATCGACTACGTGCTGGTGTCCAAAGGCTTCGAGAAGAAGGTGAAGGAAGCGTTCATCCTCAACGAGGTCATGGGGAGCGACCACTGTCCGGTGGGGATCGTATGGTGATGGTGGCCTCCGGCCCCCGATCGTGACATTCATGCCACCGACCTGTTGGGTAGACCTCACCGTTCAATGAAGAACCTTCTCAAGCTCGAAGAGCTGGCACAGTTCCTCTTGGTCCTGTTCGCACTCTACACGGCGCACGCGTCGTGGTGGGTCTTCCTCTTGTTGCTGATCGGGCCGGATATCAGCATGTTGGGCTACCTTGTGAACACCAGGATCGGCGCGGTGGCGTACAACCTGTTCCATCACAAAGGGGTGGCCATCCTGGTGATCATGCTGGCACAGGTGATGCGCTATGGCCTGATCGGGGACTGCAGTGATGAGCTGATGACCATCGGTCTCGTCCTTTATGGCCACGCCTCGCTTGATCGCATCTTCGGCTACGGCCTCAAGTTCGGCGACAGCTTCCGGCACACACACCTGGGCTGGATCGGAAAGTCCGGAGCCGAGGGGCGCAGGCCCTAGGAACGCCACAGCCATCGCATCATGCGCATCCTGTTGCTCGACAACTACGACTCCTTCACCTGGAACCTGCACCACCTGCTGGAGCCTTACGGCACCGTGGATGTGACGTTGAACGACCGGATCACCGTGGAGGAGGCCACCGGGTATGATCGTATCGTGCTCTCCCCAGGTCCCGGTCTGCCCTCCGAAGCGGGGATCATGATGGAGCTGCTGCGGCGTGTGATGCCCACGCACCCCGTGTTGGGTGTTTGTCTGGGGATGCAGGCCATCGTGGAGGTGTGCGGCGGTGGGTTGTACAACCAACAACGCGTGATGCACGGAGTGGCCGTTCCCTGCCATCCGGAAACACCGCGCGCCGATCTGTTCCATGGCCTTCCCGATCCGTTCGAGGTGGGGTTGTACCATAGCTGGGCGGCCCGGGAGGAGGTGCTGCCCTCCACGCTGCGGGTCACCGCACGTAGTGCCACCGGTGTCATCATGGCCGTGGAGCATCGTATGTACGCGGTGTGCGGGGTTCAGTTCCATCCGGAAAGCATCCTCACGCCGCACGGAGCGGCCATCATCCACAACTGGATCACCGGTTGAGCGCTGCTGTTGGGCCCTTCATTCCCAACGCGGTCTTGAAAACTCCTGGGCGGCAGCGGAGCGGCGGAGTGATGGTGTGCCCATCTTGTGCCACGAGACGAAGGAGATGCGTAACGAAGCTGCACGTTGGACCGGGGCCCTGTTGCACGGCTGGGTGGAAGCGCTCACGCTCTTCGGCATGTTGGTGGTCGCGCTGATCCTGATCGGCTGGAGCTGGAATCGCGGGTTGCGCCCATCGGAGCGGCCCGGCCTTGTGCCTTGGCAATTGTTGATCGCCGGTTATGCGTTGGCGCTGCTGCTGCGCCATTTCACCGATGGGCTCATCCCGGCGGCCATCATCGCCGGCGGTGTCATGGTGGCGGGCCTGCTGGCTCGCTTGGGCGACCATCGCGGCTTGTGGATCCCGGTGATGCTGTTGAGCGCGTTGCTCGGGCTGGGGTACAACCTGAGTTTCGTCCTTCTCACGTTGGTGCTCATACTGGTCCTGCTTCTCAGTGCGGGGCGGAACCGATGAGGCAGCGCAGCAGTGGCACCGGTGCGATCTGGCTGGTGTTGCTGGCCGTGGTGTTCATTTCGGGCATCGTGTTCATGGTGCTGCTGGGGCCGGATCGTGCAGCCCGCATCGCGGTCGCTTCCGTTCTCTCCACCACGGTGGATGGCCTCGCCGAAGATCCCGGCCCGCACCGATTGCGTGTGGTGGAGGTCGAGATCGACCAGACGCATCTGGATTCCTTGAACAGCGACCTGCCATGGAGCGGAGGGTACAACAAACCCGCGACCCTGCTGGCCCATGGCGTGGAGTTCCCGGCCAAGTTCCGGTATCGTGGACTGTACTCCGCTTCGCACTACCTGGGCGGCAAACGGTCGTTCCGCCTGCGGCTGAAGGAGGACAACCCGTTCAAGCCGTACCGCAAGCTCAACTTCATCAACCCCAAGTCGTTCAACATGCTCAACAACCACATGGGCATGTGGATCGCCGGGCACATGGGTGTAGCGGTGCCGTGGAATGAGATGGTGTACGTGCGGTTGAACGGGAAGGACCTTGGCGTGATGGAGATGTACGAGCAGCCCGATGGCTCGTTCGAGCGGATCCGGCATCTGACCCAGGGCGATGTGCCCGTGTACCGCGGCGATTTCAAACGGATCACCACGCCCACACTACCCGAGAAGATCACCCTGTGGCGCGATGCCGCCAACTGGCAGTATGTGAGCGATGCGGACAGCACCGTGGCCTCCGACCGGATCCGGGCGATCGCACGGGTCATCGTGGACAGCACCCTCAGCCTTGAACAACGACGCGATACGCTCGCACGGCTGATCGATGTGGATGCCTTCGCGCGCTACTTCGCCGCGATGCTGGTGGTGAACACCAAGCACATGGACCAGTTCCACAACCAATGGCTGGTCATGTCCGCCCGAACAGGGTTGTTCTATCCCATCTTCTGGGATGCGCTGCTCATGTTCCCGCCGGCCAACGAACCGCTCTACTTCATCAACGATGCGTTGGCGCATTGGTTCCTGCGTATCCCCGAGTGGCGGCTCCTGCGTGATCGTTATACGCACCAAGCGCTCCGCGAGCTGCACACCGAAGGGGCGTTCACCCGGGAGTACGATGCGCGTATCGCGGACCTGATACCCTCGGTGTTGGCCGACCGGAACAAATACGGCCACGTCTCCATGATGCCCGAGGATGTGCATCGGTTCTCGGTGACCCATGTCATCAGCTCCTTCGCGAACATGCGGGCCACGGTGAATGCGTATTGGACACGTACGCTGGCACGGCTGTCCGACAGAACGGTACGGGTGGAGCGCGGGGCCGCGCTGCATCTCACCTCGACCAATGAGGTACCCGTGGAACTCCGTTGGCGGAGTTTGGATCAGCTGCCGCCCCAGGTGATCGTAGGGACCGATACGATCACCGCTGAACGGAAGGATGGATGGTGGTCCATCATCGTGCATCGCGCGGTGGAGGTGCCCGATGGCAGTTGGGACCATCCTTTCGCCAATTGGTTGCATTACCAGGTGCGGCCATTGGATGTCCACGTGAGGTTCCCCGGCGGAGTGCCTTCCGCATTGCGTATCACCAATGCCATAACCGATGAAGGGATCGAAGAGGCCCCGTAGGGTGGGGCTGGTGCCCTGGCTCATCGGCCTGTTGCTGGTGGGCGGTGGCTTGGTGGGCGTGTTCTCGCTCGGGCGTTCGGCCTGGCTCAAGCAGATACCCGGGTTGTCCATAGCGCCGTCGGAGTGGGACATGTACACGGCGTTGTTCGATCGCCATCCGGCGGCGACACGGCTCACGGAACTCCCTGTTCTGCGCTTCGGTCCATCGCACGAGGTGCCGGAGTGCATGGAGGATCAGCGTGGTGGGGCCTGGCGCACACGGTGGTTCGAAGGGGATGGTTACGGGGATTCGGTGGAGGTGCGCAACCTCTTGGATCGTCCGGGCCATGCGGTTCGGTTCAAGAAGGATGCGCTCTACAAGGAACACCGGCGCCTCATGCTCACCCCGGCCGCGACGGATGCGTTTCGCGCCAAACAGCTGGAGATCATCGCGCACGAACTCGGCTTGATCACGCCAGCCCTCGGGCTTGTACGGGTGATCTCGTGTGGCCATGATCTGGGGGCGTACCTACAGCAAGAGTGGGTGGACCAGGAGTTCGTTGCGCGCCGCGGCCTGCGCGGTGCCATCGTGGTGAAGATGGGGATGGATCCCTCCCGGCCTGATGCGCAGTTCCCCGTGATCGAAGGGGACAGTGTGGAGCAGGTACGCCTACGGGGCCGTATCGAACGTGCCTTGTCCGAGGTGGCAAAGGGCAACACGGATATGCTGGCTGCGATGATGGACGAGAAGGCTGCGGCAGCCTGGGCGCTGATGGCCTGGATCGATGGGCGGGACCTGCGCGAGACCCGGGTCTCGTTGCTCTTCGATCGGTCCACGGAGCGGTTCGTCCCGATCTACCAGGTGCCTGCCGATGTGAGCCATACCGGTTCCCGACGGACCTTGGTGTACAACCTCATCACCCCCTTGATCGAACGGCCATCGTTCCGCTCGCGCTTCGAGCGGATGCAGGCCGAGCTCGCCACGTCCTGGCCAGAGCTACAGCAACGCCACGCGGCCACTTTCACGCTTTGGGCTTCGTTGCTCGGGTTGTCCGATCCGCCGGGGATCACCACCACGCATATCGCCAACAACGAGGCCGTGCCCTATCTGGATCGTGCGCTGAATGCCGGCGGTGGTCACGCCACCTTCGTCCACGGCATGGATCTTCCTCCGTTGACCGTTGGTGCGGCACCCGACACCGCAGGACTGGCCCGGCTCGCGAAGCGGTACAAACTTGTACTTCAAGGTGATTCCATCATCTTCCCCCGTGGCAAGTACGAGATCCTGGAGGATGTGGAGTTCCCGGCAGGGCGGTCGGTGATCCTGTTGCAGGGGGCCAGGCTCTTCATGGGCGCGGGCGCCAGTATCGTGGTCAAGGGCGATCTCTTCATTCGGGGCACATTGCGCAATCCGGTGTTCATTCGCCCGCTGGAGGCGGATCGGCCCTTCGGTGTCCTTGCGGTGGTGGGCGGCACCTCGCAACGTTGTTCGATCAGCGGCCTTTATGTATCCGGCGGTGCTGGTGCCAAGCTGGCGGGTGCGAAGTACGGCGGCATGGTCACGGTACAAGGGGCGGCGCTCACCAGCATCACCAACAGTGTGTTCCAGGAGCATGGTGCTGAGGCATCGTTGTTCGTTGATGGCAGCGAGCTGTCCATGAACGCCGTCCGGTTCGAGGATGTGGCGCGGTGTTTCGTGCGCCTGGATCATATCCGTGGGGTCATCCGCGATCCGGTGATGGTCGGCGCGCGGTCCAATGCCACCACCGGGCTTTCCATCGGCATGGGAACGGTGGCCGTGCTCGGCGGCACGTTCACCGGTCTGCAAGGGTCGGCCATTTCGGTGGATGGCGCCGCACAGGTGCTGGTCCGCCGGGTGCGTTCGTCGAAGAACGCGGTGGCCGTGCAAAGCACAGGGCACGCCGAAGTGCATGTGGAAGGCAATACGTTGGATGGGAACGACGTGGCCTTCGCGGTGCGGTCCGACATGCCTGGCGATCACCTGATCATCTACCCGAACCGCCTTTCGGAGAACAAGCTGGAACGAAGCGGGGATACGGGTTTCCGAACGGAGACAGCGTTGAGCGAGGCTACTGCGGCGCTGTTCGGTGTGCCGCTGACCGAACCGACTCCAGAAGCGGTACGGCCGACCACCGGGCGCAGCTCACGGCGTGGTGCTCGTGGGCGTTAGGAAGATGCCTGCGCGGTCCATGGGGCGTTCCGCAGCCCGCCAGTCCGAGCCCTGCATGCGGAGTTCATCGGCCGGTGCTTTCTCCAACGGGTAGAGCGTGGCATCCGGTCGATCGAGAAAGGTCACCGTTTCCACCTTGCCATCCTTCAGGTGAACGTGGATCCGGCTGCAATCGGCACGGTTCACCCCCATGATGTGCTCCTCGCCGTTCTTCGTCTCCTGTGCGAAGTACACCGTGCGTGCGTTGCCTTCCACCTCCAAGGTGCGTAGACCTTGATCGCCGAAGTATCCGGTCATGTTGGTGCCCGCGACCTGGTCGTAGCGTATGCTGTCCACCTGGGAGACCAGGAACGCGGCCTGTTCGATGAATAGCTGATGGGCTTTCCCATCGCGCAGGGCGATGCGGATGTGCCGACCGGTGATCTGGTCGGTGCCGCTCCAGAGCACGGGAGCGTGGTATAGGCTGATCACGCTGTCCGCTTGGTCGTAGATGAGGGTGTCGCAGGCGCCCTGGAGGTCGTTGCGGAAGAACCGTACATGGCGGTGGGCCTGGATCCGGTCGCCGTTGTCGCTGGGAAGCGTGAAGAGCGTGTCGCCATGCAGGAAAAGGGTGTCCGTTCCCATGCGAAGCTCCAGCTCGGCCTGTCCGGTGACCATGGCGCGATCGTTGATACTGTTGTAACGTCCCAGGGCGCCGCGAATGGTGGTGGCGCTTGCGGAATCGTTCACCACCACCTGGCCCCAGGCAGAGCCTTCGCCGGTCCTGCGGTCGTAATGCAGGCTGTCCCCTTCGAGGGTGCGGCCCTGGTCATCGATCACGGACCGCTTGGTGAAGCGGGCCCTTTCGTTGCGTGTGTCGTACGTCCCGCGTAGCGTGTTGATGATGGTGGAACCATGCACGATCCGGGTGGGACCGGGGAATTCGGCGACCCCGGTGGAGGTGACATAGTGCATGGTGTCGCCGGTGATGGTGCGTTCCGGATGGTCGATGCGCACGTTGCGGCTGAAGATGAAACGGCGACCGTTGGTGAGGTAGATGCCGTGGTCGCTGGTGAGCACATCCCCGCCCTGTACGCTGCGGATCCGCCCTCCCGTATCGTATACCGCACGGCGACCACGGAGGTCATAGTGCAGCGCGGAGGTGTTCAGCTCCATGTCGCTATTGCGCATCGTCACGTTGCCTTCGAGACGGGCGGTGCGTTCATTCCCATTGTAGAGCGCACGATCGGCCTGTACATGCAAGGTGTCGCCCTGGGCAATGGTCACATGGCCGAATGCACGCACCTGTTGGTCATTGTACAGATAGGCACTGTCGCACCGGAGAACGGCATCCTTATGCCGGAAACGGACATCACCCTTCAGCCGCTGCGCCCCCGGGGCGATGCGGTCGTCGTATTCGCCGCGGTCCGCGTTGAGCAGTTCGATGCGTTCGTTGGCGGTGGGTGTGGCGGTTTGTGCCCAGGCACCGGTGGCGTGTGCCAGCAACAACAACAGGAGGGATGATCGCATCATCGCAACGGAGCTCGGCAAGGGGCGTGCCATGCGTTGGCGTTCAGTTCATGGATACCCCCGGCAGCTTCCGCATCTGCGTGTAATGGACGCTTAGCGCTTCGAGCAACCGCCGGATGTGCCCTTCGGCTTCGGTGGTGGCCGGGCTCACGGGCTTTCCCTGCGCCCGCAGCAGCAGCACACCATAGATCGCGGTGAATCCGGTGGTGATGGGTCCATCGGCCTGGTCATCGGCCTGGCTTTGCAACGCGGTGATCGCTGGTCGAGCTTCGGCGAATAGCGCGACGTACGGCTCGTCGCGGATCACATTCACCAGGCTGTTATGCAGGAATTCCAGTTCGTTGAGCACCTCCTCCACCTCGCTCAGATGGCCTTGGAGCTCGATGCCCTGAAGCTTCATCCGCTGGATGATGCTCGAATACCAGGCGCGCGTATCGGCCTTGGTGGACTCGTCGGCATCCATGGGTGCTATCATGAGTTCCTCCACCTTGTCCAGGTTGAACGCGTTCGCACGCATCAGGTCCTCCACGTGCCACATGCTGATCACATAGCCCGCGATGTTGTTCCGCTTCTTGTCGTCCAGCAGGCCCATTGTCATTTGATGGTCGCCTTACCTGACCGGTGGCGTTGGTTCAGCCCGTTGATCAGGTCCTCACTGATGTCGAGCCCTTTATTGCCCACCCAGATCTGTCCTCCGTTCTGTACGCTGAAGATGTAGTCGTAGCCGGCGGTGCGATTGTAGACCTCCAGGTAATCACGGAGTTCTTTGGTGATCTCGGTGAGCATTTCGGCTTCGAGCTTCGCGAGTTGTTCTTCACTGCTGGCCTGCTGGCTCTGGATCTTGGCCATGAGCTGTTGCAGTTCCTGTTCATCCTTGGCCACCTCGGCCTGGGTGCTGTACGTGTGGTCCTTGCGCATCAATTCATCATAGCGCGCCTGGGCCTTGCTCATCTCGCTCTTCAGGCTGTTCTCCAGCCGCTGCCCTTCGCTGCGGAAGCGCTTATCCTTTTCGGCGATCAGCTCATACTTCGCCTGCACGCTGTCCATCTGGAAGTATGCGATCCGGGCATCCTTCAAGCCACTGGTGTCGCGGTTTGCGATGGGCGCAACGGGCAGCTCTTGCGGAACGGGGTCGGATGTCGCTCCGGTCGTAACGGCGGGCTGGCGCATCAGGCTCCAGCCGAGCACGGCGGAGAGCACGACGTTCCAAAGGATGAGAAGCAAGGTGGTGTTCTTGGGCATGGGAGTGATAACGAACGCCCCTTCACATGGAAGGGGCGTTCAAAGGTAACGGTGGGGTGGTGAAGTGATCAGTCCAGCACCACCACGGTGGTTCGGGCATGGGTGTCCGGACGTTTCACCACCAGCTGGTAGGTCCCGGCCCCCACATCGTCCAGGCGGATGGTCACCGGGCTAAGGTTCACCACGCATGCTTCTTCGTGAACCAGGCGGCCACGGGCGTCCAGTACCTGCACCACGCAGGGGCCTGGATCCAGACCATCCAATTGGAGCGGACCACGAGTGGGGTTGGGCCAGGTCCGGAGCACCGGCATCGTGGCTTCCCCGATGCCGACCACGAGGTTCACGTTCACGCAGGTGGTGTCGTTGTTGTTGTCCATGTCGCTGTTCCAACTGCTCCAGGCGCACAGGTCGCCCGTGGTGTTCGCCGATGGGGTCAACTGCTGCGGGAAGCTGAACAGGACTTGGGAGCCTGCGGCGATCGGGGCTCCCGTATAGTTGGCCGTGACCACGGGCTCTCCTTCGAACCGGTAGTTCACACTGAAGCCCGAAGCGGCGATATTGCCATGATTGGTGATCCATGTACGGATGGTGGTGGGTCCGGAGATGTTCTGTCCGGGTGCGGCACCGAAGAATCCGCTCACGCCGATGTCGCGGATCGGGGCTTCCGTCAGATCCAACCCGATATGGAAGTCCACGTTCTCGCGATCGCGGTATTCGGCCCACGTCCCACCAAGTACCTCGTAGGTGTTCAGCGAGAAGGGCGCCACGATGTCCTGGGCGATGTTGATGTTCGCACCACCCATGTACCAGAGCACATACACACCGCCACTGGCGATGGTCAAGGGTGCGGTCAACGGGATGGTGAGGTTGCCAGCAACGGCCTGTTGCGGTGTCACGGCTACCGAATCGAGCAGCGTACCAGCGCTGCCATTCGGGCCATCATCATCGTACACCATCATGCTGAAGCCGCTGGGGCCCGTGTTGCTGGCGATGCGCACACGGGTGGCGCCGGCGTAGGCCGGGTAGTAGGGTGGTGCGAAGAATACACCCACACCGCCATCACCACCGTTCCAACCGAGTCCGGTCCCGTCATCCGTGCTGCCCGCATAGGTCAGCTGCAAGGTGGTCTGCGTCGTGTCCACCACCACCAGTTCCTGGACCTTGCTGTTGTTGGTGCTCACCAGTTCGTTGGCGATCCCGCTGATGGAGGTGGTGAGGGTGTGTGTGCCGGCCGTGGTGGGGACGAACTGGGCATTGAAGTCGATGGGTGCATTGTTGGTGGCCACTAGTGCGGCCACTTGGGCCGAAGCCGTCACCACGACCATGTTCGCTTGGTTGCGCACCGTGGCTTGCACCTCGATGTCGGTGAGGTCCACATTCCCGGAGTTGATGATGCCCGCCTCGAGGTTCAGGGGGGCGCCGTTCCGGGCGATGAAGCGCCCATGGCTGCCTGGGGCGGTGTTGTAATCCACCATGGCATCCACGATGTCCAACTCCGTGGTATCCGGCCGGTAGTAGCGTATGGCGAAGTTGTTCGTCTGGTATTGGTCCACCGAATGTTGTAGGCCGATCGATCCGGCCACGCTTTCGATCCCGATCAATAGATCGTTGTTCTGGGTGGTGCCGGAGACCAGGAGATACTGCACCGTGATGGTGTTGTCCGTCTTGTTCAGGATCACCTGGAACGTGTTGCTGCCGGTGTAGCTCGGGGCAGTGGGGCTCCAGAACGGCACACCCACATACGAGATGATGGTCTGGTCATCGTCATCCAGGATGTAGCATCGGCCCGGGTTGCCGGTGCCGGAGAAGGTCAGGTCCGCCGTGTAGGCCGCGATGTAGTCGTTCATGCCACCGGCCATGGGGATGGTCGGGAACGGCGAAGCGATGTTGCCATTGGCGAAGGCGATGTAGCCGTTGCTCCCGATCCAAACGTTCTTCCTGGTGTACCAGTAGTACGCCTGACTGGTGGCCATCACGAATGGACCGACCATGTTATCATCCGCCAGGCCCTGCACCTGCGTGCCCGTGGTGGTGATATCGATCCACGAGAACACCGGACCTCCGGGCTCGTTGCTGTCCTTCCAGGTATAGCCGTACATGTCGGGCCCACCCGAAGCAGCGAAGAGGTTGGCGGATAGGGAGAGTGCGATGAGGGTCAGGTGTCGCATCATGGGCTTGGGGGAGATTGGGGACGTGTTGGGGTTTCGTGGAACGATGCACCTCGTTGTGAGCAGAGGTCATCACAGCGTACGGTTCTTCAGTTTCACATCATGGTGGAACAGGGGGCGAATGGGGCGTAGGATGGAGGCCGAACTGGATCCAATATAGTGATCCGGGGCGAGCAAAGCCTGATGTGCTGCCGGGGGCCGGGTCTCGATCCCGCGTCCAAAGGGGGAGGTGTCAAGGGCCGCAAGCTTGGCGGGCATCGATCCATTGCCCCCGCTGCCACATGAGCGGCTCAGGCCGTGGCGCGGAGGACCGGGGAGAAGATGAATACTCGCCCAGGCTGCTGTTCCGGCCTATGCAGTGGAAGGCATGATGCCGATCGGACATTCAATGGCGGCCTTTGATGCGCGCCTGTTTTTTCATGGGCCGGAACGAGGGGCCTGTTATTTCATTTCGCATGAAGGCGTAGGCCAGAGATGCGGAGGGATCGTTCCGCATGACGATACGGCGGGGTCGCCGCATAGCCGGTGCTACGGAACGATCACGACGGAGAAGTCGTGCGAAAAAGACCGAGTGGATCGGCCTACTCCTTCGTGCGAATGGGTATCATAGGCTCAGCAGGTCCTTGAACCGTGCGGCCTGTCGGCGGGAGACCTCGATGGCTTCCGGCTCGCCATTGCGGTCGAGGCTCTTGAGCTTCACCATGAGACCACCATTGAACCAAGGCTCGATCTTGTCCACCCAACGCAGGTTGATGATGTGCTTGCGGCTGGCACGGAAGTAGACGAGTGGATCCAACTTCTCCTCCAGCTTGTTGAGTGAACGCAGAACAAGCGGCTTCTGATCGTCGAACCGCACCCGCACATAGTTCCCTTCGCTCTCGAAATAGCGGACATCCTTCAAGGTCACGAACCAGCACTTCTCCCCATCGCGCAGGAAGATCTGGTCACCCTCGCGTAACACTTCGCGTTGTGGTGCATCCTGTTCGTGCTGCGCATGCAGTTTGCCCAACGCCGCAGCCAGTCGATCCGGGTCGATCGGCTTCACCACGTAGTCCAGCGCGTTCACCTGAAAGGCGCGCAGGGCATGTTCGTCGTAAGCGGTCACGAAGATCACCTGGGGTGCGGGGTCCAGTGCTGCGAGCAACTCGAATCCATCGCGTCCCGGCATGTTGATGTCCAGAAAGATCAGGTCCGGGCGTTTCTCGGCCACCATGGCCTCGGCTTCGTCCGCGTTCGCGGCTTCGCCAACGACCTCGATGTGATCATGCCGCTCCAACAGGCTGGCGAGTTCTTTCCGGGCGAGCCGTTCGTCATCGATGATCAGTGCTTTCATGGAGTGCGGTGGTGATGTGGTAAGGTACGGGTCGGTTCGTGTTCGGCGGTCAAGGGTATGTCAACGCGACTTTCGACCATGCCATCAGCGTTCAGGATCTCCAGGTGCGCGCGACCGGTGTAGATCATGGCCAGCCGTTTGCGTGTGTTCTGAAGGCCGATGCCGGTACCTTTCACGTTGCCGGGGGTGTAGTGCCCGGTGTTGCGCACCGTCAATCGCAAGCCATCGTCCGTGCGCTGGGCCTTCACCAGCAGATCGCCACCATCCACCAGCGGCGCGATGCCATGGCGTACGGCGTTCTCCACGAGGGTTTGAAGCAGCATCGGAGGTACAGGTACACGTTCGAGTTCGGGTGGCACGTCGAACGAATAACGCAACCGATGCTCGAAGCGCATGTGCTCCAGTTCCAGATAGGCCTTGACGATATCGATCTCTTCCCCCAATGGCACCACTTCGCGGCGTACCGTGGCCATGGCATTGCGCAGGATGGCGCTCAGTTGGGTGATGGCACGTTTCGCCTTGTCCGGGTCCTCGTCCACCAGCGCGCGTATCCCATTGAGGGCATTGAACATGAAATGCGGGTTCATTTGCGCCCGCAGCGTGTTCAGTTGATTGTCGCGATCGGCGGTCTGCAGGCGCAGGTTCCGGATCTCTTCGCGCCGACTGCGGATGAAGTACACGTACGCGAAGTACCCCAGTGACCAGATGAACAGCAGTACGGTCCAGTTGATCGTGTTCAACAGGATCGCGAGCGGATCGGCCACAAGCAACGGGGCGTACGAGGGGAAGAACAGGTCGTGCGTCACGGCCATCAGCAGGAAGGCAGCCATGCTCAACAAAAGGGCCACCAGTGAAAGCCTTGGTAGCACAAATCCGATGTCCCGCTCCAGCCATCGGTTGCGGATGATCACGCTCCGGAACCAGTGGCTGATGCCGATACCGATGAGGTAGAACAGGCCCAGCACCTTCAGCTGGTCGGTGGTCAGTTCGCGGTCCTGGTAGATCGGTAGGCTGATCACCGTGACCAACAAGCCCCAGGCCAACACCTGGGTGATCCAGTACGTGGTACGGGCCTTCGGCGCGAAGTGGAGTCGGTCGCGTATGGGCATGTTGATCCGTGTCGGCTAAATTATCCGGGGCGATCCACCGCGCGGCAGGGATCACATGAACGGTGAAAGCATGTGGCCATCGGGCCAAGGGGCCTACCTTCGCGCACCGCATGAATTTCCTTGGTCATCTGTACCTCTCCGGGGGCGATCCCGATGTGATCGTGGGGAATTTCATGGGCGATGCCGTGAAGGGACGTGACCTCTCACGGTTCGGGGCGGGGATGGAGCGCGGCCTCAGACTTCACCGTGCCATCGATTCGTTCACCGATACGCACCCGTTGGTGTTGAAAGGGAAGGAGCGGCTCCACACCTATGCCGGCCGCTATGCCGGGGTGGTGATGGACTTGTTCTACGATCACGTGCTCGCCCGTAATTGGAGCGAGTACCACGGCGAGCCACTGCACAGCTTCGCTCAGCGGATGTACGGGTTGCTGGGATCCCGTGAGCAGGACATGCCGGCGCGCACACGCGACATGCTACCCTACATGGTACGTCACGATTGGCTCACCTCCTACGTTTCCCTGGCGGGCATTGGACGTGCGCTCGCCGGCCTTTCGACCCGGGTTCCCGAAGGCGAGGTCATGCGTGGTGCGGAACAAGTGCTGGATCGCTACCTGGCGGAGTATACCATGGAGTTCAAACACTTCCTGCCCGAGGTGGAAGCGCATACCCAAGCCTACCGATGACCGTTCGCCAACGCACCGGTCTCTGGGTCCTGCTCGCCGCCGTGGCGCTGGCACTCGCGTTCTCGTGGTATTTCCGTGAACGCCCCGCAACCTCCACACGGTATGTGCCCTGGGGGCGATCCAAGGTCGTTCGTGACCTCGACCTCATCCGGGCCGATACCCTGCGTGTCCTGGTGCTGCAGGATCCGCTGGTCTGGGAGGAGCGCCCTGGTGCGGTGAGCGGTTTCGAGTTCGAGGTGCTCGAACGATTCGCAAGACACATCGGCATTCCGATCGAAGCCGTGGTGGTCGATCACCGCGACTCCATGTACAGCGCGCTGCAGCAGGGCTTGGGCGATGTGATCGCCGCCCAGTATGCACCTGCGCCCTGGGAGCGCCACTGGTTCGGCACCACCAAGCCGGTGATGGTGGTGCGCCCCATGGTAGCGCAGGTGCGCGCCGAAGCGAACACCGTGCGCGACGCGATGGACGGTACGGTGCATATCAGCGCCTGGTCTCCCTTCAGGGATGGGCCGGGTGTCCGGCCGGTACTGAACGGCTTGAAGGAGGAAACGGCAACACCGGACGCATTGTTGATGGATGTGGTCATCGGTAGGGTGCGCGCATGTGTGGTCACCGATGCCACTGCGGCCCATGAAGGCACGCGCTTGTCGGCGCTGGAGTTCATCCCGCTGAAAGGGAAGGAGCGATCCATCGTGTTCGCGGTACGTAACGATTCACCACGACTCAAGCAGGCCCTTGATGCCTGGCTATCCGATCCTGTGGAAGAACGCTTCCGTACGGCATTGCTCGATGGGTATCTCGATCGAAGGTCCAAGCCCGGGGCTTTGCGTAGGCGCTCCATGCCGATCGCCTCGGATAGCATCTCGCCCTACGACCAGGAGTTCCGGAAGAATGGGCAAGGGTTCGGGTGGAAGTGGCAGCTCCTCGCCGCCATGGCTTGGAAGGAGTCGCGGTTCGACAGCACCGCCGTTTCCACCAAGGGCGCACAGGGCATCATGCAGTTCATGCCGAACACGGCTGCCCGATACGGCTTGGATACCGCCATGGCGGTGGGGGACCACATCCGTGCAGCCAAACGCTACATCACCCGGCTGGATACGCTGTGGATGCGTGCTGTGCCGGATCGGGAACAACGCTTGCGATTCGTGCTCGCCTCATACAACGCAGGGGTGGGCCACATCATCGATGCACAGCGTCTGGCGGAAAGGTCGGGCCTCGACCCCAAGCGGTGGGAGAACCATGTGGAACGTGCCGTGTTGCTGCTGGCCAAGCCACAGTATTACACCCGCCCCGAGATGAAGAACGGCTATTGCAAGGGCAGTCAGGTGTTCCATTATGTAAGGGACATCGTCTCGTTGTATGAACAGCTGACGGGAATGGCAAGGTCGGGTGCACAAGCCTCGTCACGGCCGAAGGGGACAGGTGAGGATGAGGTTGCCACACCGGTGCACCCTCAACCCGCGGACGAGTTGCCCTAAGCGTCTTTGCTTTCCATGGGTCGGACACCAAGTCGCTGGGTGGCATACCCGGTGGGCGCCTACCTTGTTGCCATGTTTCGATCGATCAGAGGTGGATGCGGTCCTGCTGGGTGCAACACCTTATCGTGGATGTTCGGCGCATGTGCCATGTGTGGCGACCGTACAACAGCAGGGCTGGTGGGTCGGACTCCAAGGGCCTGGGCCAAAGTGATCGCGGTGTGGATCCACCTCATGGTCGGTGGCGCCGCGGTGATGGCCCAGGAGATGCTGCCGCACACCTTGGCGCCGCACGAGCGGGAACTGATCGTGCCGTATCGCGCCTCCAGGTCCGAGTTGGGCCGTGGTGCCGTTGCTCCACCCCAGTTCCCGGTGCGCACCATGGCCGAATGGGAAGAGGTGGAAAGCCTCGTGATCGTATGGGCATCCTTCCCCGGTCTCCTCAAACGGATCGTCCGTCACGCGCTGCTCGAATGCCGCGTCATCATCGTGTGCGACGACCAGGCCGAGGTGGAGGAGTTCCTCTCCGGAGCGAATGATGGCGGTCCGATCGTGGATCAAACGGGGATCACCTACCTCAACGCGGCGTTCAACAGCATCTGGTCGCGCGATTACCTCGCCGAGAGCATCTACATCAACGAAGTGGACTCGCTGTTGTTGCTGGATTGGATCTACAATAGACCTCGCCCTGCGGACGATGTGTTGAGCGATGCCGTTGGCGCTTCGGAAGGTATCGCTGTGCTCGGCACCACTACAGCGCCCTACGATCTGGTGCACACCGGTGGTAACTTCATGTGCGATGGTGCCGGAACGGCCTTCAGCTCAGAGCTGGTGCTGGACGAGAACGGCCCCCTCGGTGAATTCAACCAGACAGTGCGGGACGCGGCAGGGGTGGATTCCATCATGGCCCGGTTCATGGGGATCCATCGCTACATCACCATGCCCACGTTGCCATACGACGCCATCCATCACATCGATATGCACATGAAGCTGCTTGATGAGCAGACGCTGCTCGTGGGCGAATTCCCCACAGGGCAGAGCGATGGCCCGCAACTGGAGCAGAACCTGGCGACGATCATGGCCAACGAGACCTCGGTGTTCGGTACGCCTTATCGCGTGGTACGGATCCCGATGCCGCCGAGCGTGGGTGGGAACTATCCACCGGCGGCGAGCTATCGCACCTTTGCCAACAACGTCTTCATCAATCGTACCGTGCTGGTGCCCACCTACCGGACCGAGTACGACACCATCGGGTTGCGTATCCTCGCCGAAGCCCTGCCTGGCTACGAGGTGGTGGGTATCGATTGCGATTCGGAGCAGAACATCATCCAGCAGAGCGGAGCGATCCATTGCATCACCAAGACCATCGGCGTACGTGATCCCTTGCTGATCCGCCATCAGCCGCTTGCCGGTACCGATGATCTCCTCGGCCCCTATGTGGTCGAGGCCTATATCCGGCACCGTACCGGCATCGCCAGCGCGCGGCTCCACTGGGCCCTTGCGCCGGATGGTCCGTTCAACATGGTGCCGCTCTCGCCCGTGGGAGAGGATCGCTGGTCCGGAGGCATCCCAGGCCAGGCTCCGGGGTCAGCGGTGTACTATTACCTGGAGGCTACGGCCAACAGTGGCAAGGAACTGATGCGCCCCCTCGTGGCACCGCAGGGAGCTTGGCGCTTCAAAGTGTCCGACCTGGCCAGCGCCATGGCCGATACCGCACCTCCGGTCATCGCCGAGTTGTTCCCCAATCCGGCATCCTCTGTGGTGTCGCTGCGGTTGGCGCAAGGGGGAGGCGAGCGGGTGTCCGTGGAGTTGCACGATGCCTTGGGCCGTTGTGTGATGCGACCCTATGATGGGTTCTTGCCGGCCGATGGTCGCGTGTTCATCGATATTGCCGGATTGCCCGAAGCGCCCTACCTCGTCCAGGTCAGCACCTCGCGCGGCCGGGCCACCACGTGGTTGATGAAACGGTAGTGGGCACGGCGTTCCGCCGAACACCGGTGGCCTCACTTTTTCTTCTTCCGCCGAACACGGTCCGGGTCCTCGTGGAAATAGTACCGGAAGTCCGCCGTTAGGTAACTGCCGCTGAGTCCGCCGCGCATGCGGTGGTAGGGGAAAAGTCGATTCTGCTCGTCCAGGAAGACAAGGTCGGCGACCGCCATGTCGCCGAATGGGCGATGGAAGGTGGCGCCGATGTACAAGGTCCCGCTCTTGGGCGTACGGTACTCCCAGCCCACATTACCGACCACGCCAAGCTGCACCCACCGGTTGCGGAACATATAGATGTAGCCACCATTCAATTGGCGTTGTACATCGCTCGGGTACAGGTCCGCGGAAAAGCCGATCGCAGCGTTCATGTACGAACGTTCGCCGGTGCGGATGTACGTCAGCATGTTGATCGGGATCTCATAACCCACGTAACGCACCTGGCCTTCTTCCCGGTAGCCAATGGTGTCGTTGGCCAGTGTGAAGGAGTACCGCCGTTGGATCTGCCCGATCCCCGTCTCGAGGCTGATCATCGGGGTCAGCCCAACACGGATGCTCATGCCGTAGGCCATGCCACCTTGAAGCTCCACCGTGCCGGTGAGCGCTGGAGCGCGCATCTCGGTCAGCGGGTCGAAATAGGGCAGCGCCAACACCGGTTTCACCTGTAGGCCGAAGGTGGTGACACCTTGTTGTGCGGCCATCCGCGTGCCGGACAACAGCATGCCTGCCACCGGCAGCCACATGAGGTTCACACGCCAACGCACCATCGATCCAAAGATCGAGTAGGCCTGAGAGGCCACCGGTGATCCCGCGCGATGTATGCCTGACCAGCGATTCACTTCTCAACCCAGTTGCACACCATTTCCAAAGGCCTGCGGTGGCTCTTGGGCCACTCCCCAGCGGGGTATCCGACAAAGAATAGCCCCAAGGATAGGCCAGTTGGTGTCAATCCTTGGAAGTCGCGCATGCCATCTCCGATCAACGGACCACCCGTGGCCCAGAACGCCCCCAGGCCATAAGCGGTACAGGTCAGGTACATGTTCTGCACGGCACAGGCCACGGCCATCACCTCATCCCGTTCGCTGATCTTCCCGTTCGGGTCTCGTTCAAGCCCCAGGGCGATCACCACCGTGCTCATGAGCGGGCGTTGGGTGAGGTTGTCGTACTTCTTCTGGAGGAATTTCTCCGGCGGGGTCATCCGGGTGTATTCCTCGCCAAGGAAACGCGAAAGACGCTCCCGCCCTTCGCCGGTGTACACCGTGAAGCGCCAGGGTTGGGTGAGGCCATGCGTGGGAGCCCAGGTGGCATTGGTCAGGATCCGCTCCACCATTTCCTTGTGTACCGAACGATCGGAGTAGTCTTTCGGCGCGATGCTGCGGCGGTGCCGGATCAGTTCGGTGATCTCGCTGAGGCTGAATTTCATGGTCGTAGAGACCACAAAGAGACGAAACTTCAGGGCGACCACCGGCGACCCAGGCAGCGTTCCGGGCAGTGGGGGTGTCTTGATCACAGACTTTACCTTCGCCCATCACTTAACCAAGGATCCTCAGCATGCAGAAGCTCACCCTTAGTGGCTTGGTGCTTGGCCTGTCGCTACCCGCGATGGCACAGCCCACCATCGACCTTCAGAACAACAAACCCGTGGATGGGCAGCAATTCCCGGTACGCACCTTGAGCGCGTGGACCTGGGAAGGCCCTGCGGGGGCGGATGTCGATTACGCCTTCTACGACCTGTTCAGCACCGGGAACCAGACCTACTACACCCACGCCGCATCATCCACCCCGACCTCTGCTTCCATTCCGTCGGCCAATATGATCACCACGGACGGAGGCAACGACACGCTTTTTTGGAACTATGCGGCGGATGGGTTGTACCAAGTGGGCGCACGCACGAGCATAGAGCTCACCTCCAACTATACCGACCCCATTCTGGAGCTGAAGTATCCATGCACCTATGGGACCACCTGGAGCGATGTGACCGTGGCCACGTACAATACGCCATTGGGTCAGGCCAGCCGTACGGGCACCATCACCGGGCATGCTGATGCCTATGGCGCCTTGGGCATCTCCGGTCTGTATGAGCCCAACATACTTCGGGTGAAGGTGCGTCGCGATCTGAGTGATGTGGCCGCAGTGGCCACCACCCGCCGGATCACCAATACTTATTACTTCTTCCGAGAGGCCACCCCGTGGCCGATCTTGAAGCTCTCCGTGGACTCGTTCTCCGTGAACAACGGCGGGTATAGTGTGTCCAGGGAAGCCAAGTGGATGGGCGGCCCTGGAGGTCTGGGGTTTGATGAGGCTGCGGCCGACCAGGTGACCTTCTCTCCGTATCCGAACCCCACTCAGGGCGTAGTGGATCTGCGGGTTTCGGCCGCTGAAGTTCGCCAGATCGAAGTGATGGACGCTACGGGGCGCGCAGTGATCGTCATGGGACGAGCGAACAGCACGGGCCAGGATGTGGCGCTGGACCTCTCCGCGCTTCCAGCCGGGGTGTATCATGTGCGTGTACACACCAAGGATGGCCGTACCGCAACGCAACGCTTGGTGCGCCAGTAGTCATTGATCCGTAACGCGCAGCGCCCCGTGGGATCCACGGGGCGCTGCGCGTTACGGGTGGCCCTGGTCGATTGGCGGTGGGCCTCCGGCCGGTGCAAGCGGGTCGTGATCAGATCTTCGGCATCTTGTGATAGTCGCTGAACTCCTCGTCCATCTTGCGCTTCACCTGGTGCATCTTGTGGCCGATCACGGCGAGCTCCTTGTGTCCGTTCTCCATCAACCACTGGAGATCCTCCTCACTGCCATCGCCGGTCAGTGCGACATGCCGTAGCACCTTCATCCCGTTCCGCTCCAGCCAATCCAAGGCGCGTTCGTCGCCCTCGATGCCGGTGATGATCGCCATCAGGTGCGGGTGGCCGTTCTTCAACAACCAGTCGCGGGCCTCGGGCTTGTTGCGCAGTGCGAAGGTGAACAACCCCAGCTCGGGATAGCCGTTCTTCATGAGCCAGTCGCGCAGGTCCGTGTTCCCTGCGATGGCCTCACCCCAGGCGACCAGGATCTTGGCGGGGTATTCGGTCTTCATGCCGTTGGGCTACGAAGGTACCACGGCCTACGGCTGTTGCCGGGCGGTATCTTCGCCGGATGCGAAAGAGGATCACCGCATTGTTCATGGGTGCGACGTGCTTGGTGGCGCAAGCACAGTACGAGAAGTTGGAAGCCAAGGTGCGCAAAGCCCTGGCCGTGGATAAGCCCTATCGGGCGTTGGCTCTATCGGAAAGGGCCACCACACGGCAAGGCGCCCCAGGGATCTTCCATGTGTTGCGGGCCGAAGGGTTCAACCGGATCGGCAGCTACACCAAGGCCATGGAAGAGTTGAGGATGGTGCCGGAACTGCGGGGAGAGGTGGAATACCAGGCCAACCTCATCGGAAGCTACACCGGCATCGGTCGGTTGGATAGCGCCGAAGCCCTGATCACCGGACCGACCGATCCGAAGACGACGGAAGAGTACTTGTACCGTGCCGGTCGCGTATTGGCGCTCCGCCAGCGTTGGCCGGAGGCGCTGGCCTTCTTCGATACCGGATTGTCGCTTTACCCGAACTCCGCACGAATGGTCCGCGAACGAGGGGCGTGTCATGCCATGTTGGGTGATTCGGTCAGTGCGCGCATCGACCTGGATGAAGCGGTGCGGTTGGCGCCACGCGATGCGGCGGGATACAACAGTAGGGGCTATTACCGGTACATGGTGTTCGGGGAGTACGCCAAGGCCTTGGCCGATATGGATCGGGCCATCAAGCAGGATCCGAACTACGGTTACGCTTTCAGCAACAGGGGCTGGTGCCATTACCGATTGGGCGATCCCCATCGTGCCCGTCGCGACCTGGTCTTAGCTGTGCGCAAGAACCCGAGGAATGCCTTTGCGTACCGCAGTCTGGGGATCATCGACCTGGAGGGTGGTGATCCGGTGAAGGGTTGCGGTAACCTGCATCGGGCCCTGGAGCTTGGTTTCACCCTCACCTATGGCACGGAGGTGGAAGAACTCGTGCGTGAACGTTGTGCCACGACCGATCCGGCACCGGCGCCGACACCGGTGCCCGACACACCTGCCGCGCCACCGGCCAACGCACCGGCGAACCCCGCCAAACCACGGTCCAACGCACCGTGATCCGAAGGGTCGCGGACGTGCGCAGGGGAGCGGTCAGCCTACCGTTCGACCTCGATCACCAGGTATTTCGATACGCTCCAGAACTTCTCGGGATCCGTGATCACCAGCTTGGAACCACCTTCGAGTCGGTAGCTGCCATCCGGGTGCGAGGTGGTGAGCTTCGCCTTCTTCGCACCGATCACGATCTCCGGGGTGCCGGTCAGGTCCACGGTGGTGAATTGCTCCTTGGGAAGGGCGGTCATGTTCAACTTGTTCACCGAACCGATGCCCACGACACCGCCCTCTTTGGTCAGCACTCCTTTCTCTTTCAACTCTTTCAGCGTGCCGATCAGGTAGTGCGCCGCATTCATCTCACCGCGTTGCATATCGGCCAGCTGCGACTTGTCGCGGTACATGTCGATCAAGGTGGCCAGCGATTTGTTCGCGCTCGACAGCTCTTCCTTCAGGGTATCGATCTCGGCATCCTTGGCAGAGATGGTCGACTCCAGCTCGGCGATGGTGCGCTCCAGCTCGGTGATCCGTGCTGCCGAACCTTTGGCCTGGCCGCGCAACTTGGCGATCAAGGTCTTGTTCTCTTCCAACAAGGCATCGATCTGGGTCAGGTCGTCTATGATGCGCTGCTCCATATCGGCATTACCGTCGTTCCCGGCCGATGGCGCCACCAGACCACCTTGCTTGGCCCGGATCGTGCGCAGATTCTCGCTGATCCGGTTGAAGGTGCCGAAGAGCTCGTTGATGGTGGAATCGCGCTCGGCCACGGACTGCACCGCGCGGCGTTGATCCTCTTCCAGTTGTTTGTACGGTTCGGAGGTCTTGGGGTCTTCCGGGGTGCAGGCCTGAAGCAGCAACAGGGCTGCAGGTATCCCGATCTTCCGCAGTAGCATTGGTCTTGTTGGGGAGTGTAGGTGCTGATCCCCGTGCGAAGATAGATCGATGATGTCGCGATCGCGGAGCAGGACTGTCCAGGATGCACTACGATCTTCTCCCTCAAGGCGGCATTCGTGCGCTTCAATAGGCGCGGTCGCAGAACGGCCCAACGCCAGAGGATGGAATGGAACCGATCGGTATGAGGGGTAGGGATGGTGGGCTTTCGTTCGCATCGCGGCACGGGTGGTTGCGCGCCAGCGGAACCAGTGCTTGGATACCTTCGTACAACGCGCTCCGGTACCTTCGTACACCGCGGGCGCACACCCGCGAAGCTGGTTCCATGTGGAGTCTACGAACGCATATCACCACGTTCGTGCTCGGCCTATCGCTGGCCGTGGCATTGCCCGTAGCAGCCCAGCCCGACGAGCTCACCGAGGAGTTCGGAAAGTTGAGTGCCAAGGAACGTGCCCGGATCGCTAAGGAAGAGGAGGAGAACGCCGTGAAGGATCCGGTGTTCCAGGCGTTGATGGCAGCAGGGGAGGAGTTGTTCCGCAAGGGGGAATTCGAGGCGGCCATGGGCAAGTACCAAGAGGCTCGGGCCCTTCGGCCTTACAATGTGTATCCGAAGGTCAAGGTCCAGGACCTTCAGGTTCTCATCAAGCAGCGGGCCGAAGAGGACAAGCAGAAAACACAGGTCGTGGGATCGTCTCCCCCGGCCCCCCACCCCCCGGCCGCCCCCGAAGAGTCGGTATCGC
The DNA here is from genome assembly GCA_963169535.1 of Bacteroidota bacterium. Lineage (GTDB taxonomy): Bacteria > Bacteroidota > Bacteroidia > Flavobacteriales_F > PHOS-HE28 > PHOS-HE28. The sequence continues at coordinate 47,620 of CAUJED010000023.1, forward strand.
CGCCGGTGATCGTGCCGGCAGCCGCCGCGGAAGCCCCCGGAACAGTGGAGGAGCCGCCCCCGCCGCCTGCGGTGGAGGTAGCCGCACAGCCCGGTCCGATCCCCGTACGGCACGAAAGGCCTGTCCTTACCCCCACCGAGGTGTTTAAGCGAGAACCCGTGCGACCGGTCCCCGACACCGCGCTGCCGTTGGAGGAAGGAGAACGGATCTATAAGGAGGGCCGGTCCATCGTGGTGGAGACCACCGTGGTGGAGGAGGGGCGGTTGGTTCGCTACCGTAAAGTGTCGCACCCATGGGGTGAGGAGCACTACTTCCGCGAAGGCAATTCCATCCCGAGCCACGCATATCGGTCAGCCTTGGGGAAATAGAAGGCCACCGCCAGGTCGCACGAACATTGTCCGATCAAGAGGAGGTGGCATCCATCGGATGCGGCACGTCGAAGCGGGGCGCCCGGTTCACATGTCCCTGGCCTTCAGCTTCACGGGCATGTCAAGCAAGGATCGGTAATCCTCACCTGCCTCCTTCATATCCAGGTCTCCTTTGGCGTACCACCATTCCAGCACCACACTGGATCGACCGCTGGCGTTCAGGTCCGCCAGAAGCTTCATCAGGTCCAGGAGGTACTTGGATGAGCTTGAGTTGAAATAGGTCAGCTCCACGTGCAGGGTGGTGGTCGGTACGGGGGCCAGCACGTACCGTTCGGCCATGTCCTGAATAGGACCATAGAACCGGTCGGCGTTCTCGGGTATCGAACAGCCCGTGATGACGAAGAGCCCCCGACCCGGATCGATGGTCACCGCGGGGGTCTTTTCCGTGGGGGAGAGTTCCAGGATCGGATCCATGTTAGGTGGGCCAATGTACTGCACCGATCGAAGCCGCGTGTTGATCGACGGCATGGGGTGCCGGATCACCCGGGGTCGGCTCCGGCAGGTCCCGACCAATGATCCGATGACTGACGATCGTTTGGAACGGTCCGCTCATGCTTTGTAGCTTCAACCGGTCGAACGTAACAGACCGATCATGGCCATGCGAACCATCCTCGTTCCATACGATTTCTCCGATTGTGCTACCGACGCCCTCCGGGTGGCAGCGAAGCTGGCGCGCCTCACCGGTGCCGCCGTCCACGTGGTGCATCTCTACGAGCAGATGACTGATTTCCATACGGAGAACCAGCGCATACGCGAAGACATCGAGGCGAAGCTGGAGCAGGTGCCCACCTTGCCTTTCCTCAAGGGCATCGAGCTGAAGAAGTTCATGCTTCGACAGCTTTCGCTCACCGAGATGTTCAAGAACGAAAGGCTGTTGGATGCCGACCTCATCGTCATGGGATCGCATGGCGCCACCGGCCTGCGCGGCATTGTGGGCTCCAATACCCAACGGATCGTGAGGCAAGCTCCCATGCCCGTACTGGTGGTCAAGCATCGCATCGAGGATTTCGATGTGAAGGACATGGTCTATGCGTCCAACTTCACGGATCAGGACGTGGAGAAGTTCGATGCCTTCCTACCGATCATCACCCTCTTCGACCCCCGGATCCATCTGTTGAAGGTGAACACACCGCGCAGCTTCGAACGCACCGACGACAGCAACCGTGCCATCGACCGATTCCTGCAGCGGTACGGCCTTAAGAAATACACGGCCAGCATCTACAACGACCTCAGTATCGAAGAGGGCATCCTCAACTTCACCAAGGGCATCGATGCGGACCTCATCGCCATGGCCACCCATGGCCGAACCGGTTTCTTCCATGTGGTGAATGGCAGCCTTACCGAGGATATCGTGAACCATACCCACTTCCCCGTGCTGAGTGTGAAACTCTAAGAGCCTGTTTAGGATCTCTTGAGCGATGGACTTCGAAGCTATTTTTCGACCAGACGCAGCCTGAAAATGTTGGCGTAGCGGTGACTACGGGAACATTTTCGGGCGAAGTATGGGCGGAAAAGAGACCGAAGGACGAGTTTGAAGAGATCCTAAACAGGCTCTAAGAGCCCGAACTGGCGCCAAGGGATCGGGATCCAGGAACGGGCGTGGGGGTGAAGGCCAGGGCAATCGCTCTCTCCCTACCGCCAGTACAGAGGATGTGCCGGAACAGCAGGCCCAGCGTGCGGCGATCCTGTGCCCCTCGTGCCCGCCGAAGGCGGGTTCGAAGCGAGGGGCGATCCAGCGCGGACCAGCGATCCAAGGAGCAAGGAACGCACACTGGGCCTGCTGCTCCTACCCCGTTGCCGAAGGCTTGGCCCTTGTCGAATGAGGACGTGAGGGGCCGGAGGGCCGATCGCCGATCGTGGCGCCATGGATGCCTCTTCATGTATATTTACGCCAAACGAGCATGCATCCATGAAATTCCTGTTCCGCACCTTCGATGTGAAACGTAAGGAGATCCTTGAAGTGGAGATCGATCAGGCGACCAAAGTGAAGTTCATGACCGCCCGCGACCTCAAGGCCTATCGCATGGGGAAGACCTATTCGTACCATGGCGGTACCTTCGAGGAGTCGCCCATCCGGTTCGTGATACCCCATGATGGCCAGTGGACCGCCGTGGTGGAGAAGGGGACCTACCGGGCACCCGTCGAGGTGAAAGCCCAGTGCCATGTCCTGCCTCCCAATGGACTGGTCCGTTCCTCCATCGCCATGGATGCACCGGAGGAGGTCCGGCAGTTCGCCCTGGACCGGGCGAGCGCTGAGGATGCCGAACAACACGCGGCAGAGATCAGCCGGGCATCGCGTAGCGAGGGCTGAGCAAGGATCGTGCGTTCAACGCGTTATTCATCGTAGAACGTCATGGCAACGCAAAGGGAACAGGAGCGGCTGGAGCAGTTGCTCCTTGGGCAGGCGGAACTCATGCAGGAGGTGCACCTCCTCCTAGGCGCTGAACAGAAGTACGATGATATCCTCCGGGCTTCGGTGCTCAGCTCCATGCATGAGCGACCGGTGCGGATCAGTGGTGTCGACCCCGACCGTATCTATCACAAGGACACCATCCGTGCCATGTGTGTGCGGTACCGGTTGCGGTTCCTCCCGGCCGGCCTGTTCAAGGGGCGGTTGCCCAACACCGCTGTCCATGCGCTGCGATCGTTGGAGAGGAAGGTCGACACGCCGCTCAGCGGCTTCATGATCATGGCTCCATCCAACCGGTTCCGGCTGTGCGATAGCGAAGCGGACCCGTTGCTTTTCGTACCCATGGGCGAGGATCGGTATTACCTCGTGCACAAATGGGGGAACGACCTATCCACCTGGCGGTCCCTGTTGCATTGGCCGGTGAGGAACATGGCCACCCTTGCGGTCACCGTGATCCTGTTGGCGTGCCTGCTCGCGTTGGTGATCCCCACCTCGCTCGTGACCAGTGCTCCCGAAGCAGCGTTCTGGGGAGCGCACCGTGTGTTCGCCATGTTCTGGTGCACGGCGGTATGTGCCAGCTTCACCGTGTTCGGGTGGTTCGCCTTCTTCGGCCAGTTCAGCGTTGACGCGTGGAACAGCCGCTACTTCAACTGATCGGTCGTCGCGGGGATCGGGTGCCCGGCCGGTGAGATCCGGCACACGCAAGTGCTACGGAACCATCCTTTCAGTTGCTCGCGCTCTTCGGGTAGAAGGCGCTTGAATGCTTTGCGCATCTCCTTGCGGAACACGCGGGGGTCGGCTTGGCTGATCTTGTCCAACACTTCCTGGTAGTACGATAGGAGGTCACGTTTCATGGCAGGGGTGGCTTGAGGGTTCTGCTACGCTTGGTGCCTTGCGGAGGTTCCAGCTTTTCGACCAATGATGAAGAAGAGAAGACCGCCCGTGGGCGATCTTCTCATGAATGGTCCGCAGGGATCAGGCGATGTTGATCTCGCGGGTCTGCGGCTTTGCGGGTTCGCTTTTCGGAATGCTGAGGTTCAGCACCCCATTCACATGTTCGGCCGTAATGGCTTCGATGCGCACGGCCTCTGGAAGTTGAAAGCTTCGGCTGAAGCTGCTGGCTTGGAACTCACGGCGTAGGAACCGTTCATTCTCCGTGGAGGAGGAGCTGCTTTTTTCTCCTTTCACCGTGAGGATATCCTGCTCGGCGCTCACTTTCAACTCCTCCTTGGCGAATCCAGGCACGCGCAGGCTTACCACGAACTTCTCTGGCGTTTCAGTGATGTTCACGCGAGGGGTGAGCTGGGTCAGGTCGTCGTGGCCGAAGAGCTGGCTGATATCGCGGCCGAAGAAACCTCCGAAGGGGTGGGCCGATGTGTGCGGGGTGCGGTACTTGGTAAGCATGGTCAGCTGTGTTTTGTGGTGACCATGTTCGTTCAAAGAGAATGCCCAGAAGGATCATGCGTCAAAATGACGCACTATAACAAAAGATAGCGACATAATGACGCTATTGGGCTAAGAAGAGAAAGTACAACGTGCCTGTTTGCGGGTCGGGCGCTGTTCCGAGCGCATTGAATTTTCCGCGTTTCGCGGATGTCAGGGCATGTTCGAGCATGCATTCGTCGGCACCTTGGCTCTTGGTCGGGTCCAGCGTTGCACGCTGCACGTTGCCGGCCTTATCCACCTGAACGGTGATCGCCACGCGTCCCATTTCCTTACAGAGATAGCCGGGCACATCGGATGTTCGTGTCCGCCCTTTCAGATCGTGCCAAACGGTGGTGGCGCCCTCCACCTTCACGGGTTCGGCCGCGGTCTTCATGTATTGCTCCTTGTTCCACTTGCTGGGATCCAGTTCGGGGATCACGATCTCCTTCCCCTGGTCGCGCCGCTCTTGTGCCAACCGGTCGAATTCCGCCTGCTCCATGGCCTTCAGGTCGCTTTCCACCCGCTCTGCCAAGCGTGCTTGCGCGGCGTTGCTCATCATTCGTTCCGCGGTGATGTTGCTGGTGGTGTTGGTCACCTGCATCGGTTCGGCAAGCTCTGGGTGTTCGATCCGTTGGATGAGTTGTTCCGCTTCGGTGGGAGGAAGCACCTCTACGTTGGCCTCGCCCATCACTTCCGCTGCCGACTTGGGTTGCAGTTGGGCCATGGTGAAAAGGAAGAGCAGCACGGAGTGGATGGTCAACGTGCCGATGATGCCGTACTTATGATCCTCGAACCAGTCCAGGAAGCTGTTCATGGCCTTGCGGTCAAGTGGTTGAGGCGGCGCGGAAGTGGTTCATGGGTGATGCCAGTTCGCATGAAGGCGTAGGCTGGAGATGCGAAGGGGTTTTCCGAAGGACGATCTGGCGAAGTCGGTACAACGTCGAAGGCTTGGACCGCAGGGAGCGAAGCTACCGAGGGCCGGTGGTACGGAACGATCACAGCGGAGATGTCATGCGGAAATGGACCGCGTGTATCGGCCAACTCCTTAGGGCGAATCGGTATTACGCTTCCAAGATACGAACGGTGCACCTGGCTGTTGCACGCGAATGCGCCACGAGGAGGGCCAGCGGTTGTTCCATCGGTTGCCAGCGCCTTGGAGCCATCCGATCGGAATGCCCTGGTACATGGCGAGTGCCGCACCTTGGGCTTGAGAGGCGAGGATCGAGTTTCCGCGCAGATAGGCGATGGCCTGATCGTGGTTCAGTGCCACCTGTTGGAAGGCCGTGCGGTCCAGGTCTTGGGACAGGGCGAGGGCGGCATGGGGGCGCCAACTGTCGGCCTTCCGTTCGCCCAGTGGAGTGCCGGAGGAAAGAACCGGCAGAAGGCCATGAAGGCGTTCCACCATACGGCTCCAGGTGCCATCCACGGCGAACCGTTCCTCGCCATGGTCCATGACGATCCAGCGATGGGTGGGGCGTAACCATTCCAGCCCGCCACCCGCATGGGAACGGTCAGGATCCACCGCGTAGGATGGAGAGGGCACGCGATCGCCGTTCTTCTGGACCAGGGCGATGAAGAAGCCCTCGCCCTGCAGGAGATGCGGATAGCATCGCAGGGCATCCACGCCTTCGCGTGTGCTCCGGATCATGCCCCAGGCCGGGTCCGATGGGATCGGAACACAGCGCCCGCCCTTTGCCAAGAGTTGGGCCACCTGCGTTTCGTTCTCACTGGTCTCCCAGGTACAGGTGCTATAGATCAACAGACCACCCGGCTTCAAGCCATCCCAGGCGTGTTGCAGGATGTGGCTCTGCGTGGTGCTGCATTGCCGCACGAGTCCTTCGGACCATTGGGTCCGTGCGAACCCATCCTTGCGGAACATGCCTTCTCCGGAGCAAGGTGCATCCACCACCACCAGGTCGAAGAACTCCGGTAGCCGGGCGAGCTTTTCCGGTGCCGCCCCGGATACCACGGTGTTCGCCGCGCCCCACTTCCACAGGTTCTCCACCAGGATCCGTTGTCGTTTGGGCTCGATCTCGTTGCTCACCAGCAGTGCATCGGGGTGCAGCAGGCTGCGCAGATGGGTGCTCTTGCCACCCGGTGCGGCGCAGAGGTCCAAGGCTACGATACGCTCCCCTCCGAGTCCGCTGGCCTTTACGGCTTGTTCCAGGGCCATGCTGCTCGCTTCCTGCACATAGTAGGCACCGGCATGGAAAAGCGGGTCGAAGGTGAACGAAGGTCGTTCTTCGAGGTAATGGCCGGTGGCGCACCACGGTATCCTTGCCGCCGCCGGTCCGCTCCATTTGGTCGTGTTCACGCGGATGCTCACCGGCGATGGTGAACGCAAGGCCCTCTCCAGCCCATCCACTTCAGGCCCCCGCTGTGTTCGCAGCCGCGCTACGAGGTCATCGTCCGTGATCGGCACGGGTACCGCGCGTCGCGAACGGTGGTGCGCGGCTCGCCCCATGGATGGGTCACTGAGCCGAGCTGCCGTGTCGATACACGGTCTGTTTTCGATCGGGACCAAGGGAGACCAACGTCACGGGCACCCCCACGTGTTCTTCGATGAGCTGGATGTATCGTTCCAGGCCAGTGGGCAGCGGGCCCTCGGTGGTCAGGTCGCCCCAACCCTGTACGGTTTCCAGAACGGGTTCCACATCCGCGGTGATGTCGTAGGGCAGGCGGTCGGTGCGTGATCCACCCACCTTGTAGGCGGTGCAAACGCGCAAGGTGTTCATGTTGCTGAGCACGTCCGCCTTCATCATGGCCAGTTCGGTCACGCCGTTCACCATCACGGCATAGCGCAATGCCGGCAGGTCCAGCCAGCCACAGCGACGTGGGCGCCCCGTGGTGCTTCCGAACTCGCGGCCCACCTGGCGGATGTGCTCGCCGTCGGCATCATGCAGTTCGGTGGGGAAGGGGCCACTGCCAACGCGGGTGCAGTACGCCTTGAAGATACCCACCACCTTTCCGATGCGGTTGGGTGCGATGCCCAGCCCGGTGCATGCGCCAGCGCTGATGGTGTTGCTGCTGGTCACGAACGGGTAGGTGCCGAAGTCGATGTCGAGCAAGGTGCCTTGGGCGCCTTCTGCAAGGATGCGTTGGCCACTGCGGAGCGCTTGGTCCAGGAAGTGTTCACTATCCACCAAGGGCATGGAGCGCAGCACCTCCACGGCCGCGAGCCATTCTTCCATGGCTTCCGCAGGCGCCCCTGGCCGGTCGTACAGGGCCAGCAGGCGCTCATGCTTCATCACCAGGCTGTTCAGGCGTGCTTGGAAGTCAGGCAGCTCCAGGTCGCCCACGCGCAGGCCGTTGCGGCCGGTCTTGTCCATGTACGTGGGGCCTATCCCCTTGAGGGTGCTGCCGATCTTGCCGCTGCCCTTGTCGGCCTCACTGGCCGCATCCAGCGCTCGGTGTGTGGGCAGGATCAGGTGGGCTCTGCGGCTGATGAGCAGGTTCTTCCGCACATCCACCCCGACTTCCTTGAGGGCATTGATCTCTTTGAGGAAGATCACCGGGTCGATCACCACGCCGTTCCCCACCAGGTTCACCGTGCCTTCACGGAACACGCCACTGGGAATGGTGTGGAGCACGTGCTTGCGCCCCTCGAAGATCAGGGTGTGGCCCGCGTTGGGGCCGCCTTGGAACCGTGCGATGATGTCGTAGTTCGGAGCGATCACGTCCACGACCTTGCCCTTGCCCTCGTCGCCCCATTGGGCACCGAGGAGCACATCCATGCGTGCTTTCATGCGCTCAGCTTCGCCACGGCCTCATCCACCGTCGGTGTGATCGTGAACACCGTGTCCAGTTTCGTTACCACGAACAACTGGCGCACACTGTGCGAGACCGCGGCGATCAACGTATCCCCACCGGCGTTCCGGGTCTTGGTGAGCACGTTGATCAGGATGTTCAGGCCGGTGCTGTTCATGTACTGGAGTTCACCCATGTCGAGCACCACGGTGTTGTGGTCTCCGGTCAGTTCGTTGTCCAGGGTGCCCATCAGCCGGTCGGCCTGCTGTTGGTCCATCAGTCGGCCCTTGAGGTGGAACACTTTCCAATTCGGTCCGTTGGAAACAGCGAGGTCGAACATCGGGCGGTCGGTCTCGGTCATGATCGTTGGCGTTTTTCTATGCAGCTTTTGCAGGTCCCATGGATCTGCAGGGTATGGTATCGTACTTCGAAATCCAGGACTTCGCTGGCGGTTTTTCGGATCTGTTGGATGCGTGGGTCGCAGAATTCCTGCACCGCACCACAATCACTGCACACCAGGTGGTCGTGCTGGCCGAAGGAGTGCGCTTTTTCGAACTGGGATTGTGTTCCGGAGAAGCGGTGCCGACGGACCAGGTCGCAGTCGATCAGCAGGTCCATGGTGTTGTACAGGGTGGCGCGGCTCACGCGGTACTTCTTGATCTTCATCCGGCCGTATAGCCGTTCGATGTCGAAGTGGCCGTCGTGTGCATACACCTCGGTGAGTATGGCGAAGCGCTCGGGCGTTTTGCGGTGCCCGTGGCGTTCGAGATACTCACTGAAGATGCGCTGGACCCTGGCTTGTTGGTCGGCCTCCACCATGGCACCAAAGGTAAGCGACGCGGGTCGGTCCTGGAGTAGGGTGTTGGTCTCGTGTTCCAAGGCCGTGGACCCGTGGTGGTGATGGCCCGGTCCAAGACCGCTAGGCGGGCCGGGGCGTTGGCCCACTACCCGTGGTCCACCCGCTCCACGCTACGGACCCCGCGCACCCGTTTCAGTTTCTCCATCAGGGCGTTGAGGTGGTCGGTGTCATGTACGTACACCATCACCTTCCCGGCGAAGATCCCGTCGTTGCTCTCGAAACTGATGGCACGCATGTTCACGTTGTGCTCGTGGCTGATGATGGTGGTGATCTTGTTCACTAAGCCCACATCATCGATGCCGCTGAAGCGGATGCCCGCGAGGAACTCCACGGTGTCCTTTCCTTTCCACCGCGCCTTCACCACCCGGTAGGCGAAGTTGCTCATCAGCTGTACGGCATTGGCGCAGTTCACACGGTGGATCTTGATCCCCTCGTCGGGGCTGATGAATCCGAACACGTCATCGCCGGCGATGGGGCTGCAGCAGGAGGAGAGCTGGTAGTCGATCTTCTTCAGGTCGTCTCCAAGGACCAGTGCGGCGTTCTTGTCCCCGCCACGGATCTCGGCCACCACTTCTTCCAATGATCTTTCGTCGCCGGTGGTGACGGCCTTGGGCAGCAGGAGGCGTCCGGCCTTCACTTGTCGGCCTTCGATGGTGTCGAGGCGGTGCTTGCCTCGGGCCACCTGGTAGTACAGGTTCGTGATATCGGAACTGCCGAAATAGGTGATCAGGGCCTTCAGGTTGGTGTTATCCACCCGTGCGCCCCAGGCGCGCAGTTGGCTCAACACGGCCTCGCGACCCACCCCGGCGAGCTTTTTCTTCTGTTCGCGAAGGGCTTGTTTGATGCGGTGCCGGGCCTTGGCGGTGATGACGTAGTTCAGCCAGTCATCCTTGGGTTGTTGTTTCCGGCTGGTGATGATATCCACCTGGTCGCCGCTCCGCAAGGGGTGGCTCAGGGGTACGAGTTTGTGATTCACCTTGGCCCCGATGCACTGGCGCCCGATCTGGGTGTGGATCTCGAAGGCGAAGTCCAGTGCGGTGGCGCCAACGGGCAGGTTGCGCATGTCGCCGTTGGGGGTGAAGACCACGATCTCGTCGCTGAACAGGTCCAGCTTGAAGTCGCTGACGAAGTCCACCGCATTGCCACTGGTCTCCTCGAGCATTTCGCGGATGCGCCCGAGCCAATTGTCCAGCGCGTGGCTGTGTTCCTGTTCGTCTTTGTACAGGTAGTGCGCTGCGAGGCCCATTTCGGCGATCTCGTCCATGCGCCGACTGCGGATCTGCACCTCCACCCAGCGGCCTCCGGGGCTCATCACGGTGGTCTGAAGGCTTTCGTAGCCGTTGGCCTTCGGGGTGCTGATCCAGTCGCGCAGGCGGTCGGGGTTGGGCTGGTAATAGTCGGTCACGATGCTGTACACCTTCCAGCAGTCCGCCTTTTCCAATTCCTGCCGTGTGTCCACGATGATCCGAATGGCGAACACATCGTAGACCTCCTCGAAGGCCACGTGTTTCTTCAGCATCTTGTTGTAGATACTGTGGATGCTCTTGGGACGCCCTTTGATCTCGTACTTGAAGCCCTCCTTGTCCATGGCTTCGCGGATGGGGAGGATGAACCGGCTGATGAAGCGTTTGCGCACGGCCTCCCCCTTCTTCAGCTTGGCGCCGATCTCCTGGTAGATGACCGGCTCTTGGAATTTCAGCGAGAGGTCCTCCAGCTCGCTTTTGATGTTGTACAGACCCAATCGGTGCGCCAACGGTGCGTAGAGGAAGAGGGTTTCGCTGGCGATCTTCAACTGTTTGTCGCGCGCCATGCTGTCCAGGGTGCGCATGTTGTGGAGGCGGTCGGCGAGTTTCACCAGGATCACATGGACATCCTGCGCAAGGGTCATCAGCACCTTGCGGAAGTTCTCCGCCTGGATGCTGTCGGTGCCGAACTGCATGCCGCTGATCTTCGTGAGGCCATCGATGATGGTGGCGACCTTGGGCCCGAAGAGATCCTTGACATCATCCAAGGTCAGGTCGGTGTCCTCCACGGTGTCATGCAGCAATGCGGCCACCACGCTGATGGCGCCCAACCCGATCTCTTCGGCACAGATGCGAGCCACGGCGATGGGGTGGTAGATGTACGGCTCGCCGGTCTTTCGCCGCTGCTCCTTGTGCGCTTCCACGGCCACGTTGAAGGCCTTGCGGATCATTCGGCTCTCTTCGGCGGTGCGTTCGCCACGGATGGAGCGCAGCAGCCCACGGTAACGGCGCAGGATCTCCGCGCGCTCCTTCTCCAGATCGATGGAGGGGGGGGGCGAGGAGGGTTCCGTGTTGGCTGTCGGGCTGGTGTGCGGGCCTTTATCCATGGTCATTGCTCAAGTGCGCCTGCCCGATGAGGGCGCGGCCTGGTGCCTGTACGTCGATGCCGGGATGTGGTTACCAAAGTTACTGCGTCCACTGCTGGCCCGGCTCCCTGTGAAGGTTCCGGCGTGCGATCCCGTCCGGGAGGTGCATCGCTACGTGGTCATTCCTCAAAGGGCACCGCGGGCAACACCTCGCCGCGGACCTCCCCGAACCCGATGCGCACGCCGTTGGCCAGACCGTGCCCACGCAGGATCACGCTATCCCCATCCGCGATGAATTTCCGTTCCGTGCCATTGGACAGGACCAGAGGCTTGGTGCCCTTCCAGGCCAACTCCAACATGCTGCCGAATCTTCCTGGTTCGTCGCCGCTGATGGTGCCGCTGGCCATCAGGTCGCCGGACCGCACATTGCAGCCGTTCACGGTGTGGTGGGCGAGCTGCTGGGCCATGCTCCAGTAGAGGTGTTTCAGGTTGCTGCGGCACACCACGTTCTCCGCATCGTTCTTCGGGGTGATGGCCACCTCCAGCTGGATGTCGAAATGATGCTCCGGCCCTTGTCGGAGGTAGGGTAGCACAGGTGGGTCCTGTACAGGTGAGGCCACCCGGAAGGGTTCCAACGCATCGAGCAGTACTACCCAGGGGCTCATGCTGCTGGCGAAATTCTTGCCCAGGAACGGACCGAGCGGCACGTATTCCCACGCTTGGATATCGCGTGCGCTCCAATCGTTGAAGAGCACCAGGCCAAGGATGTGGTCCTCGGCTTCGGCGGTACTGATGCGCTGGCCCATCGGTTTGCCATCGAAGGTGATGAAGCCCATCTCCAGTTCGAAGTCCAGCTGGCGCGAGGCACCGAACTCGGGGGCGGCATCGGGCGCCGGTCTGAACTGGCCCATGGGGCGGTGGATCGGCGTGCCGCTGACCACGATGCTGCTGCTGCGTCCATGGTAGCCCACGGGGAGGTGGAGCCAATTGGGCAGGAGTGCGTTGGCGGGGTCGCGGAACATCACCCCTACGTTGTACGCGTGCTGGCGGCTGCTGTAGAAGTCGGTATAGTCGCCGATCCGTACCGGGAGGTGCATCACCACTTGGTCCAGGGGCAGCAAGGCATCTTCGCGCAAGGTGTTGTCGTCGCGGAAGGTGGGGGTCTCGGCACGCAGCAGTTCGCTCAATCGCTGGCGCAGGGTACGTACGGCGGGCTTGCCGCCACACATGATGCCGTGGAGCGTGGGTTCCAGGAAGGCTTCGCGCGGTATGCCCAAGCCATCGAGCAGGGCCACGTCGGCCAGGATGCTCAAGTCTACCACCGTATCACCGATGCGGGTGCATGGTACGGGAGGTTCCCCGTTCCAGGAGGCTATGCCCAACGGCAGGTTCTGGATGGGGAAGTCGCTATCCGGAGGAACGGGGATCCAGGAGCGTAGGGAGGGGTGGTTGGGATGCGTGGACATGGACCGCAAAGTTGGGGACACGGAAGATAAACGCGGTCATGTCAGCCAACGGGCGCTCCTCCTGGGCCGTATCAGGGCGAGGACCTAGGATCCCAGGCCTCTCCGGGAACGGAGGTAGGTGATCGCGGATCTCCCGAGGGCGATGGACGGGACCTCCAGGTAGCGATGACCAAGTCTAGCCACAAGCAGTACGAGGGGATAGAGGAGCAGCAGGCAACCAACGATGGCCAGGGGCGGAAGTGCCTCCCGGAGCCCTTTGCCCACCTTGTTCAGGATCGGCTGGTGGAAGAGGTAGAAGCTGTAGCTGACAACACCGAGCCTGGATAGATGCGCCCAAAGCCAATGGGCCCATCCCTCAGTGGCTATTTTCCACCGGCCTTGATGGATGCGGTCCATGGCCAATGCGGTGGCCAGGGCGCACAACGGGAAGGCCAAGTGTTGCGTCGGTTTGAATTGAGCGGAAAGAACGGTGAGGACAAGAACGAGGTCGAACCGTATTCGGGCGAACAGGGGGATCTTCTGTTGCATATGGATCTCCGACAGGTAAGCGCCGATGGACCAACTGGCCCAGAAGAAGAACGGGGACCCCCGTAACGCGAAGGGTAGCTGAGGTAGACCTGCTCGCGAAAGGAAGAATGGCAATATGCGTAGGAGCAGTTCCAGGGAAGCGGTCAAGATCAAGGCTGTTCTCCAGCCGGAGCGCCGAACGAGCATTAGAAGAAGTGGATAGATCAGATACAACTGTATCTCTACGGCGATGCTCCAGAAGGATGGGTTGATCCCGAAGCGTAGATCCTCCCATAAATTCTGAACGGCGAACAGGTTGGCGACAAGCTGGGTCAGGCGTTCGAGGTTCATCCAGGGGCCACCCCACGGTGGGATGAACAGGAAAAGGGCGATCGCGAACAGGTAGGCCGGATAGATACGGAACCAGCGTCGGATGAAGAAACCTGCCCAGCCATCACGTGGATTGCGCATATGGCTCAAGTGAATGCAATAACCACTGATGACGAAGAAAATGGCCACGCCGAGGTAGCCCAGTGAGAATGGATAGACCAGCAGGAATTCCCAGGAGTGTCCCCAGTCGCGCATTAGCCCAGCCCAAGGAAGTTTGTCGAATCCGAATGCCGGATGGAGGCAGTGGAAGCATAGGACGGTGAGGATCGCAACACCTCGTAGACCGTCCAGGTACGGCAGGTGGCCGAGGTTCGCACGTCCAGGCGAGGTGGTGATCTTTTCCAAGCTTGGCAAAGGTGCGAAGAACGGACCATAGAGGACGTGCCCATGGGATCGGTCGGGGATCGGGAACTACCTGCGTCCTCTGCCCGATCGAACCACCCCCCGCCGCGATCGGGGTGGTCCCACCTGATCGTCGATTTCATCACCTTCGCACGAAGACGCATGGATCGAAAGCCGTATGATATCGCCGACAACGTGATGAGCGCGCGACTTTTCCGATCGATCATTTCCATGATCGTTGCGGCACACCTGATCCTCGTGCTTGCGTACACCTTACCTCGCGGATGGGTGCCTGACCGCCTGTACGCCTGGGGTCAACGATACACCCGACCCTGGTTCCACCAACGTTGGGCCCTGTTCGCACCTGACCCAGCGGACTGCGACCGAGTCTTGGAAGTAGGATTTCCCGACGGCACGTGGAGGCCGCTGATCCCGGCGGACCGACCCTATCTGGTGCGTCGTATGGCGCGTCCACTGGCGCAGCTGGTCTCCGATGATCTTCGTGCGGGTCGCACGGTGGATCCGGTCCTGGCCCGGGCTATGCGCGGTCTGGTGCGCGACATTGGACGTGAGGTGCCAGACCTACATTTCCGCCTGGTGGAGCGTTGCATCGTGGATCCGGGCGAGCCGGCCCAACGAATGACCAACTTGTTCATCCTTGATCTCCCAGTGCCATGAATCTGCCCTGGCGATCGGTCCGTTGGCTCCAGCGTTTGGTTCATCTCTGGCTCTTCGGCTATTTGCTGAGCAGCTTGCCAGCGGCGGAATGGCTCTGGACGGATCCCGCGGTGCCTTCACTGCCTGCGCCACCGGGAGTCGCTGCGATGCTCACCCATGCCTTCAGCACCTGGGCACCACCGGGCACCGCGATCATCGCGGTCGTTCTGGTGATGGTATTGGCCCTGCGTTCGGTCTTCCTGCCTTCGCGATGGTACATCACCCTTGTCGAATGGGGCCTCTTCAACGGCTTGGTGAACTACGCGTGGCTCGACTCCACAGGAGGGCACCAACTCATCGCGAACGTGCTGTTCTGGATGATCCTCCTACCGGCCAGGGAGCCCGGGGAAAGCGCAAGGAGGCATCCGGAGGACGTGATGCACCGTGTTGCGTTCTGGGTGATCCGGCTTCAGTTGCTCCTGGTCTATGCCGTCACCGGTCTGGAGAAGTTGATGGGTGCTTACTGGCCGTCCGGTGAAGCTGTCGGCATCATTGCCACCGATACGCGCTATGGCCCGGCGTGGCTTGCCGCGGTCCCCTTGCTGGCCACCACCGTGAACTATGCCGTACTGCTTTTCCAGCTCACCTTTCCCATCGCCGTCTGGTGGCGCCGTACCCGCCATTGGTGGATGGCGATGGGCATCCTCTTCCATCTATCCACGGGCCTCACGTTCGGTATCTTGGACATGGGGTTGGCCTTCCTGGCGGTTTATCCCATCTGGTTCAGGGACGGAGAGATGGGTCTGCCGGTCCATGTTCGGAACGAGGGTCGATGAAAGGATCGTTACTTCGCGGCCATGCGCAACGTTGAACAGTGGAAGCCGAGCAAGTTCGTGTACCGGAAAGGTCGTTTGCAGGGCTCTCGGGATCCGAAGGCCGTGGGCATCGCCTCGCGGGTGATGGTGGACCTGATCGGCAGGTTCTACCAACGCGCGTTGCCGCAGTACGCCCGGGGTAGGTTGATCGACCTGGGTTGTGGCAAGGTGCCGTTATACGCCACGTACAAGGCCCACGTGTCCAGCATCACGTGCGTGGATTGGGGGAATAGCATGCATCCCAACCCGCACCTGGACCAGGAGCAGGACTTGAACAAGCCCATCGCCTTCCCCGATGCTTCGTTCGATACCATCATCCTTTCCGATGTGCTGGAGCATATCCGGAGACCGGAGGATCTGGTGCGCGAGATGTACCGGGTGCTGGCTCCAGGTGGGCAGGTGATCATGAACGTGCCGTTCTACTACGGCCTGCACGAGCAGCCCTTCGATTACTACCGGTATACGGAGCACGCCCTACGGTCCATGACCGAGGATGCCGGTTTCGCCGTGGTGGAACTGGAACCCATCGGCGGTGTGCCGGAGATCATGGCGGACCTGTTCTCCAAATCGGTGCGGGGCGTACCGGTGGTCGGTCGCCCCATCGCTAAGCTGGCACAGCACTTCACCACCTGGTTCGTGCGTGGTGGCCTGGGGGCCAAGCTCTCCCAGCTCACGGCGAAGGATCATCCCTTCGGCTACGCGTTGGTGTTGCGGAAGGCGTAGTTCGCTCAGTGCGCGAACAGCGGGCGCAGGCGCATCAAGCCGTCCACTTGGAAGCGGATGCGGTCCAGTTCGGCGTCGTTGTCGCGGTGGGTGATGGCCGCATCGATCAGCTGCACCACCTGGGCGCATTCGGCCTCTTTCAGCCCGCGTGTGGTGATGGCCGGAGACCCGATCCTGATGCCGCTGGTGACGAATGGGCTTTGTGTATCGAACGGCACCATGTTCTTGTTCACGGTGATGTCCACCTTGCCCAGTGCGGCTTCGGCCTCTTTGCCGGTGATCCCCTTGCTGCGCATGTCGATGAGCAGACAGTGGTTGTCCGTACCATCGCTGATCACCTTGTAGCCCAATTGGATCAGCCCGTCGGCCAGGACCTTGGCGTTGGCCATCACCTGCCTGCCATAGTCGGCGAAGGTGGGGGTGAGGGCTTCGCCGAAAGCCACGGCCTTGGCGGCGATCACATGCTCCAGTGGCCCGCCTTGAGTGCCTGGGAACACGGCACCATCGAGCACGGCGCTCATCATTCGCACCTCGCCCTTGGGGGTTTTGAGCCCGAAGGGGTTGGGGAAGTCGACGCCCATCATGATCAGGCCACCACGCGGGCCGCGCAAGGTCTTGTGCGTGGTGGTGGTCACGATGTGGCAATGGGGGAGCGGGTCGTTGAGCAGTCGAGCGCCGATCAAACCGGCCGGATGCGAGATATCGGCCAAGAGCAGTGCGCCCACCTCGTCGGCGATGGCGCGGAACCCTGCGAAGTCCCAATCCCTGCTGTAGGCGCTGGCACCGCAGATGATCAGCTTGGGCCTTTCGGCCACGGCCTTGGCGCGCACATCCTCCAGGTGGATCCGACCGGTCTCCTGGCGTACACCATAGAACGTGGGGCGGTACAACTTGCCGCTGAAGTTCACCGGACTGCCGTGGGTAAGGTGCCCACCATGGCTCAGGTCGAAGCCGAGGATCGTGTCGCCGGGCTTCAGGCAGGCGAGCATCACCGCGGCATTGGCCTGTGCGCCACTGTGGGGCTGCACATTGGCCCAGACCGCACCGAAGAGCTGTTTCACCCGGTCGATGGCGATGTTCTCCACCTGGTCAACCACCTCGCAGCCGCCGTAGTAGCGTTTGCCCGGCAGGCCCTCGGCGTATTTGTTGGTGAGCACGGAGCCCATGGCCTCCAGGACCTGTTCGCTCACGTAATTTTCGCTGGCGATGAGCTCAAGCCCCTTGGTTTGGCGCCATTTCTCCTGGGCGATCAGGTCGAAGATCGTGTTGTCGCGTTGCATGGTAGGGCGCCAAAGGTAACGGGCACCGTGCCTTACCTCGGACTTTTCCCCAGCATGGAGGCCACCCAGAGGAACAACAGCATGCCCGGGTATTGCAACAGGTGCAACAGTTTCACGGAGACCAGGGCGAATGCGGGATGCAGTCCGCCGGCCAGCTGCAGCAGCAGGGCCAGAGCGGCCACCAGCGTGGTACCCACCACGAGTACGCGGAGGTAGCGGTGGTCGCCCCAAAGCACACGCGCCATGGCGATGGTGAGGGCGAGCATGGCGATGATGAAGACCAGGGCGGCGGCCCATTTCAGGAGCACGAGCTGCTTCAACGAGAAGTCGGATACCGCAGCGGTGAAGGCACTGTGGGCGAAGGAGTAGGCACGGTGGTGCTGGAGGTGGTCGATGGCGTAGTTCAGGTTCACGAAGAAGAACTCCCGGACGGCTCCTAGCAGTACCGCCAGCGCCAACACCATGGCGATGCCTATGCTGCGCCTCATGCTTTGGACGGAACGCTCTTCGGCGCGAACCGCTTCACCCAGATGGCCCACAGGAGGAACACCCAGCCGTAGACCACCACATAGAAGGTATAGTCGTGGTTGAAGTTGAACCAGTCGTAGTCGATGGCCGCCACCACGCAAAGCACGGCCACACGGATGGCGTTGATCAGGTGGATGCTCAGCAGGCCCAAAGCCCCGAACCAAAGCTTGTGGCGCCAGGGACCGGGATAGGCCACCAGGAAGATGAGGTAGACGGCGAAGAGACTTACACCGTTGCAGGGGTCGCCGATCCAGAGATGGCTGCCCCCCTGGATGCCGAGGTACCGATTGCTATCGAAGCCGGGGTCGGGAAGCAACTCATGGCCGAAGAGCCGGAGGAGGCCGCCGGCCAGCCACACCAAGGAGTCGATCACGGCCAGGTCGAGGGTGCCCTTGGGGTGGAGCACCAACTCATACAGCAGGTGCCACGCGGTGTACAGCACGATGCCCGTACCAAGGAAACGCACCACGGGGTCGGCCAGCACCGCACGCGGCGTGGCGGACAGGCGTGTCATCAAGCGGAGCGCTTGCGGCCGCGACGGAGGTCAAGGGCCTTTTTGCCGCCCAACAGGGTGCCAGCAGCCACCAGCAGACTAACGCCGCCATCGATCGGGATACAGGGCGGGGGCCAGCACGGGGGCGGGCCTCCTACACCCTGAGCCATCACCATGCCCGCGAACGGCAGGGCCATTGCGGCGGTGAGCAGGGCGAAGCGAAGCATGTTCTTCATGTGCCGTTATACGGAATGCGGTCAAAGATAGGCAAACGTACCATTTCGGATCGGAACGGTCCAGCGTCATGGATATCCAAGATACCAACATCGGACAGGGCCGGGCTACTCTACAAGGTGGGAGCTATATTTGCGACCCTTCGGGAAAAGCGCCTTGACGGTGTCACAGGTGCGGAGCGCGAAGCGGTGAATCAGGCGCATGGCAGTACCCAAGCCCCAGCAACGGGGCAGTATCATCGATGCCAAGGACCTCCGGTACTTCATCCGGATCGTGTCCAAGAACTGGTATTTCGTGGTGATCGCACTGCTGCTTTCGGCGGTGATGTCCTACCTGTACAGCTACAAGCTGCCGGATATCTACGGGGCCACCACGCAGATCATGCTGAAGGACAACGAGGTGTACGACTACCAGAGCCAGGTGTACAAGACCTTGGGCTACCAGCAGTCGTACACGGACATCGTCAACCAGAAGCGGGTGCTCACCTCGTACGACCTGGTGGATGCCGCGCTGGCCAAACTCGACTTCGATGTCTCGTACTTCATCGTGGGTCGGTTCAAGACCACCCAGGTCTATGCCGCGTTACCGTTCACGGTGCACATGGATATCCTGGAGCCTGGCCTATACGAACGGCCATTCGACCTGCGCTTGCTGGATTCATTACGCTACGAGCTGAGTTTCGACCGCAGCGGCAAGATGGAGAAGCAGGTGTTCCGGTTCGATGAGGAGGTGCGGGATCCGGGGAACCAGTTCATGCTGCGGATCGACCGATCGCCCTACTTCAGCGGCGCCGCTTTGGAGCGGGCCACGGCCACGGATTACCAGTTCATCAAGCACGAACGGAGCAGCTTGGTCAAGAAGTACAAGAGCCGGATCAAGGTGGAGAACCAGGAGTTCACCACCATTCTGGACGTGACCGTGGAGGACGAGGTGGGGGTGCGGGCCAAGATGTTCCTGGATACATTGTCCAAGGAGTACATCCGCTATTCGTTGCAGAGCGAGTTCGACATCAACGAGAACACCATGACCTATATCGACCGGCAGCTGGCCGAGGTCACGGTGATCCTGGAGCAGCACGAGGACGAGCTGCAGTCGTACAAGGAGAGCAAGGATATCCTCAACCTCGGTCGCCAGGAGGGGTTGTACTTCACGGAGATGGTCGACTTCGACCACCAACGACGTGCGCGGGAGCTGGAGGTGCAGTCGCTGGATGCGCTGGAGGATTATGTGCTGAACAATAGCGATGGGAAACTGTTGCCTCCCGCGGTCTTCATCGCTGAGGATGCTTTCCTGAAGAAGACCCTGGAGCAACTCTATTCCATGCAGATGGACCGGATCGAGGACCTGTTCACCGGGACCACCGAGAACATCGCGGTCCAACGGCTCGATTCCAATATCCAACTGAATAAGCTGAACCTGCTCACGTACATCAAGAATGCGCGCAATGCGATCAAGGGCAAGATCGGTGACATTCAGACGCAGGTGAACGATTATGAGGCGTTGATCCGCAAGCTGCCCAAAAGCCAGCGCGACATCCTGAACATCGAGCGGCGCATGCAGGTGAATGAGCGCATGTACCTGTTCCTGCTCGAGAAGCGGGCCAGCACGGTGATCGCCCGCGCGGGCATCATCCCCAAGACCAAGGTGATCGAGAGCGCCCGTGGCCTGGGGGTGGTGCGCCCCGATAAGATGAAGATCTTCTACACCTTCATGCTGGGTGGTGGCGTGCTGTCCATGCTGGTGGTCTTCATCCGCGTGATGTTCTATGATCGCATCGAGAACGCCGATCAGCTCAAGGAACACACCACGCTTCCGGTCTTCGGTGAGATCATCAGCAGCGAGAAGGCCGAAGAGAACTACGTGGTGGTGGACAGCGATCCCAAGTCGGCGATCACCGAATCGTTCCGAACCGTGCGCACCAACCTGGAGTACGTGGAGGGCGAGCCGGGCAGGGGTAAGGTGGTGCTGGTGACCAGCTACCGACCCAACGAGGGGAAGACCTTCTGTTCGGTGAACCTGACCGCCATCCTGGCCAAAGCCGGGAAGAAGGTGTTGCTGCTCGAGTTGGACCTGCACAAGCCGAAGGTTGCCATAGGCCTGGGTATGACCAGCCAGGTCGGCCTGAGCACGGTGCTGGTGGGTAAGGCCCATTGGCGCGATGCCGTGCTCCCCACGCAGTTCGAGGGACTGAATGTGATCCTTTCTGGTCCCACTCCCCCCAACGCCTCGGAACTGATCCTGAGCAAGCACCTCGAAGAGTTGTTCCGCGAGGCGGCCATGGTGTACGACTACGTGCTCATCGATACCCCACCGGTGGGCCTGATCACCGACGCCTTGCTGATGATGCGCCACGCCGATGCCACCTTGTTCGTGGTGAACACCCGCTTCGCCAGTAAGGATCACGTGCTCAACGCCCTGGAGGTGTTGCAGGCCAATCCCGCCAAGAACACCGGCTTCATCCTCAACGGGGTGCGGATCAAGAAGAGCAAGTACTATTACAACACCAACTACGGCTACGGCTACCGTTACGCCTATGGTTACGGGTCGGGTTATGGGTATGGCTACGGTTATGGTCGACGCTCCAAGAAGAAAGGTGAGGAGGCCAAACGCGATACCGATGCCAAGACCCCGCGGGCCTGAACGCCGGTATGTCGTGCACGGGGACCTGCACCCTTGCCAGGACCATTCACCATGGGTGCATCACGGTTGAAGTCGATCATCAAGGACCTGGTGCCGCCGCTGCTTTGGCGTGCGATGCGGCCAACACCGGTCGCTCGCCCGGACCCGGTGGCTCCTGCGCCAGCCGTGCACGTGTTGTCCGGTGGGCCCTTGAAAGGGGCGCGGTTGCTGGTGGATACGAGCAGGGAGGCCTTCCGCGAGATGGTGGCCGGAACCTTCGATGGTCCCATCTGGACGGCGTTGCCAACGCCTCCACAGCACGGTCTGGTGCTCGATATCGGCGCCCATATCGGCTACCATTCCTTGGCGTTCTCCAGCAGGTACCCGGCCGCACAGGTGGTCGCCTTCGAGCCCAATCCGGCCAACAGGCAACGCTTACAGGCGAACCTCGACCTCAATCCCGCGCTCGCCTCCCGTGTACGGCTCATGGCATGTGCGTTGGGCGATACCAACGGTTCCTTACGGTTCAATACCTCGGATAATGTGGACGACGAGACGAGCTCCGGAGGTTACCTGGAAAGCGTGGACCCGCCCTTGGAACAAGCGATCTACGCGCGGTCGGGCTTCCGAACCATGGAGGTGCCGGTGCGGCGGCTGGACGACCTGGCCGAGGAACAACGCTGGGACCGCGTAGCGCTGATGAAGATCGACGTGGAAGGGGCCGAGCAACTGGTGCTGGAGGGAGCCGGAGCGATCCTGCGTCGCGACCATCCTTTCCTGTGCATCGAGGTGCACTCCGTGGCCTGCATGTCGGCCGTGGATCGTATCCTCCTCCCCTTGGGATATTCCATCCGTGTGCTCGATGGACATTCCCCCGGCCGGGCCCACATCGTGGCCACTGCGGAAGGCGCGTCGAGGCAGGACGGGGCACGTGGTTGATACGGCCATGGACCGGGGAAAGCCACCATGCGGTGCATTTCACGAAAGGGCAGGGGGCGTGCACCACGGATTCCTGCGTAGCGTTCCGTGCGGGGGGCTACATTTGCCAGCCCTCGAACGTACCGTGCGACCGGCGGTGCGGTCACGACCATGTCCAGCTCCAACCAACGAACGCTCCCTGTGGTGGTACACCTGCCCGGGTCCGCCGTGCGCAACCCGGCGCGTTTGGTCCGCGCCCTCTTCGCGGACATGGTGGCCGCTGGCCCACTGGCCTGGCGTCTGGCCATGCGCGATGTGAAGGCCCAGTACCGCCAGAGTTATCTGGGCTACCTCTGGGCCTTCATCATGCCCGTGTCCAACACTTTAGTGTGGATCCTGCTCAACTCCACCGGCGTGGTGCGGGTGGCCGATACGTCCATCCCCTATCCGGTATACGTTTTCACCGGCACCATGATGTGGCAGATGTTGGTGGAGGCCGTGCAGAGCCCCTTGCAGCAGGTGGGCTTGGCGCGCTCGTTCCTCACCAAGCTCAACTTCCCGCGTGAGGCCCTCATCATGGCGGGCTTCCTCAAACAGATCTTCAACCTCGGGGTCAAGCTGGTGATCCTGGTGCCGGCCGTCATGCTCCTCGGCGTGATGCCCGATTGGCATGTGCTGCTGTTCCCGTTGGCGCTACTGGCCATCATCCTGGCCGGTGGTGCCGTGGGCTTGCTGATCTCGCCGATCGGCATGCTGTACACCGATGTGGGCCGCGTGATCCCCCTGTTGGCCCAGTTCTTCATGTACATCACCCCGGTGGTCTTCGCCATGCCGACCGCAGGGTTCATGGCCAAGTTGTTCACCTGGAATCCCGCAACACCGCTCATCCTCACCGGCAGGGCCTGGCTCACGGGGGGCGAAACCCCCATGCTGTCTCCGTTCCTAACGGTGGTAGCCATCTCTACCGCGTTGCTCTTCGTGGGTCTGTTGCTGTATCGGCTGGCCCTGCCCATCCTCATCGAACGCCTTAGCGCATGAGTGGCGAAGCTCCCTTGATCCGGGTGGAGGGACTCTCCAAGAAGTTCTGCACCGACCTGCGGACCTCGCTGAAGTATGGTGTGCAGGACCTGGCGGCCGAAGTGGTCGGCCGGGAAAGGAACCATGAACTCCGCACCAAGGAGTTCTGGGCCTTGCAGGATGTGGGATTCGAACTGCGGCGTGGCGAATGCCTTGGGCTGCTGGGCCGCAACGGGGCGGGCAAGACCACGCTGCTGAAGATGCTCAACGGCCTGATGAAGCCCGACAAGGGCCGCATCGAGCTCCGTGGACGCATCGGTGCGCTCATCGCCCTCGGCGCGGGTTTCAACCCGGTGCTCACCGGGCGCGAGAACATCTTCGTCAATGCCGCCGTGCTTGGCATACCACGCCAGGTGGTACGGCAACGGTTGGATGAGGTGGTGGCCTTCGCCGAGCTGGAGCAGTTCATCGACATGCCCGTGCAGAACTACAGCTCGGGTATGAACGTGCGCCTCGGATTCTCCGTGGCCGCCGTACTGTTGGAGCCCGACATCCTCTTCCTCGACGAGGTGCTCGCCGTGGGCGACATCGGCTTTGCCATGAAGTGCCTCAACCGCGTGCGTGAGATCATGGCCCACTCCGCTGTGATCTTCGTATCGCACAGCATGCCCATGGTGTCCACCTTCTGCACCCGCGCTTTGGTGATGCAGAAGGGCCAACTGATGATGGATACCACCAACCTGGGTGAGGCCATGGACCGGTACATGAGCGCCTTCACCGTGGATCGCCGGATCACCGGCACCGGAGGGGCCGAGGTTCTCGACCTTCAGCTCCTGGTGGACGACAAGCCCTTACAGGACCCCGAACCCGTGGTGGACCAAGGCAAGGAAGGTGTGATCGAGCTCACCGTCCGCGTGGATCAGGGCGAACAAGCCGGCGTGAGCGTGTTCGTGGACGATATCGCCATGAGCCAGGTGCTGGCGGTCACCGCCAAGGACCAGGAGGGGCGGCCCATCGTGCTCGGTGGTGGCGTGCATCGGCTGCGTATCCCCCTGGGTAAGTTGGAGATGAACATGGGCACCTACTCCATCCTGGTAGGGGTCAAGTCCTTCGTCAGTACCTTGTCACTCTGTCGCGTACAAGGCTTGCGACCGTTCCGGGTGCGCTCCCAAAGCGTCAACTGGTCCAAGATCGTACGCGAGCAGGTGTCGACCATACTTCCCGCCTGATCAACGACCGTGGAGATGGAACCCATCCATGTGACCAAGACCTTCCTGCCCCCCGAGGAGGAATACCTGTTCTGGCTGCGGAAAGCGTACAGCACGCACGTGCTCACCAACAATGGCCCCATCGTACGCGAGTTGGAGGAAACCCTCCAGCGCCGCTTCGAGGTCCACTTCTTCCGGAGCATGTCCAACGGCACCCTGGCCATCCAGCTCGCCATCCGTGCCTTGGGGGTGAAGGGCAAGGTGATCACCACCCCCTTCAGCTATGTGGCCACCACCAGCGCCATCCTGTGGGAAGGCTGCGAGCCGGTGTTCGTGGACATCGACCCGAAGACCTGCTGCATCGACCC
>CAUJED010000024.1:0-31683 GCA_963169535.1 Bacteroidota bacterium
CCATGCACGCCCGCCGCAACGCCCTTGTGCTCTTGCACATCACGGTCTTCATCTGGGGCTGGACGGGCATCCTCGGCAAGCTGATCGATCAGGAGGCGCTGCCCTTGGTGTACGTGCGCACGTGGATCGCGGCGGCCGGGCTGGTGGTGGCGGCGCTGGTGATACGCCGGTCGCTGGACCCGCGCACACCCGAGCTGAAGCAATACCTGCTCACCAGCGTGCTGATCGCCGCGCACTGGTACACCTTCTACCACGCGATCAAGATCAGCACGGCGGGCATCGCGGCGGCGTGCCTGGCCACGTCCACGGTGTTCACCGCCCTGCTGGAGCCGTTCTGGTTCAAGCGGCGCATCCGCACCTACGAGATCGTACTGGGTGTGGTGGTGATCGCCGCGCTGCTCATGATCTTCGGGCTGGAAACGAAGCACCGCATGGGCATCGTGATCGGCACGCTCAGCGCCCTGTTCTCGTCGTGGTTCAACGTTGTGAATGGCGTACTGGTACAACGCGACCATGCCATCCGCATCGGCTTCTACGAGATGGTGGGCGCGGCCATGGTGGTGGGCGTGGTGCTGCTCTTCACCGAGGGCCTGCCACCGCCGCTGTGGCACATGCCCGCAACCGACATCCTGTGGCACCTGTTGCTGGGCCTCGTATGCACCAGCTTCGCATTCGTGGCGGGCATCGCGGTGATGCGGCAACTCTCACCCTTCACGGTGGTGCTGGCCGTGAACCTGGAGCCGGTGTACACGATCATCATCGCCCTGTTGATCTGGGGCAGTGAGGAGCGTCTGGATACGGGTTCGTACATCGGCATCGCCCTGATCCTGCTGTGCCTGTTCGGCAACGCATGGTGGCACAAGCGCCGCAGTAAGGCGGAGGCCATCGCGCCCGATCCGCTGGCGCAGGGGTGAGTACAGGCCGCACGGTATCTTCTTCCGTGGCACCCGTACCCGCGACCCAACGATCCTGCGCGGCCTGCCAACGCCCCGATCCCGAACTTTATCCCCGCGCCTTCAACCCAGCGCGCACAACGCATGAACAGGATCAAAGGACTGCTGCTGCTGGTCGGCTTGGGGCTGCTGGTGTTCTTCATCACCCGTGAGGCGTACCGTCCCGAGGCCGCCACCGAACAGGTGAGCAGCACCGTACTGCTGGAACGCATCCGCCCGGTGCTGAAACTCGTTACCGTGGAAGGAGACTTCAGCGAACTGTACACCTACCGCAACGCCGAAGCGCCCATGGACTGGATGAAGAGCTTCTCCCCGTTCCAGAAGAAGGCGATCCTGCGCGTGAAGGGTCGTGCCAGCGTGGGCTACGACCTCGAAGGCATGAAGCTGGAATTCGACGAGGCCCGGAAGGTGGTCCACATGACCGCGATCGGGCCACCGCAGCTGCTCGCGTTGGAACACGATGTGGACTTCTATGACTTGGAGGCAGGCACCTTCGCCAGCTTCAAAGCAGCCGACCACAGCCGCATGCAGGCGCACGCCAAGGACCTGCTACGGGTCAAAGTGGCCGAAAGCGGGTTGTTCCAAGCCGCAGCGGAGCGCAGGCAGGAGATGCGCGTGGTGCTCCGCGCGGTGGTGGAAGATGCAGGCTGGACCTTCGAAGACGGTGGCGCAACACCGTTGAAAGACTGAACCACCGGTAACTTCGCGCAGCATTCCCTTTCCCGTGGCCATCCTTTCCTACCCGTACTGTCCTTCGCTCACGCACTACGAACGCTGGCGCACCCGTGCCGTACGCATCGGTAACATCGGCATCGGGGGCGACCACCCGATCCGGGTGCAGAGCATGACCACCACGGACACCATGGACACGGCCGCCACGGTGGCACAGAGCATCCGGATGATCGAGGCGGGGTGCGAGCTCGTGCGCATCACCGCCCCCAGCAAGAAGGAGGCGGAGAACCTCGCCACCATCAAGAAGCAGTTGCGCGCCGCAGGCTTCGACACGCCATTGGTGGCCGACATCCACTTCACGCCCAACGCCGCCGAAGTGGCCGCACGGATCGTGGAGAAGGTGCGCGTGAATCCCGGCAACTATGCCGACAAGAAGAAGTTCGATGTACGCGAATACACCGATGCACAGTACGATGCCGAACTCGAGCGCATCCGCGAACGCTTCACCCCGCTGGTGCGCATCTGCAAGGAGCATGGTACCGCCATGCGCATCGGCACCAACCACGGCAGCCTCAGCGACCGCATCCTGAACCGCTACGGCGACACGCCGCTGGGCATGGTGGAAAGCGCCTTCGAGTTCCTGCGCGTGTGCCGCGACGAACAGTACCACGACATCGTGCTGAGCATGAAGGCCAGCAATGTGCAGGTGATGGTGCAGGCCTACCGTCTCCTCGTACACCGCATGATGGAGGAAGGATGGGACTATCCGCTGCACCTCGGTGTAACGGAGGCCGGCGATGGTGAGGACGGCCGCGTGAAGAGCGCCGCCGGCATTGGTGCGCTGTTGGAAGATGGCCTCGGCGACACCGTGCGGGTGAGCCTCACGGAGGATCCCGAGTTCGAGATCCCCGTGGCCCGCGCCTTGGTGGATCGTTATGCCACGCGTGGGGGGCACGCCAGCATTCCTACGATCGATACCCCGCCCTACGATCCATTCACCCATGCACGCCGCCACACCCGCGAGGTCCTCAACATCGGCGCCCGCCACGTGCCCGTGGTGATGGCCGACCTCAGTGGCAAGGACAGGATCACGCCCGCCACGTTCTTCGCATGGGGTTACCGTTACAGTGTGCCGCTGGACAAGTGGAACCTCACCGATCAAGCGTGCGATTACGCCTTCATCGGGAAGAACAGCATCGATTTCGAGATACCTGGAACGCTCGGCATCGTGCAGGAGCATGGCATGTGGCTCGCCAACAGGCACAAGGAGCGGCACTACCCGCAGCACACCGCGGCGCAATACCTCGCTGGTGCGGAACGCCACCCCCAGTTGAACATCGTGTATGCGCTGCTGAAGGACCTCGACGGAACCTTCATCACCGCGCTGAAGAACGACCCCACCGCCGTACTGTTGATCGATACCCGGAATGCGCACGGCATGGCCGAACAGCGGCGCATGCTGATGGAGTTGATGCGCCACGGCTGCGAGGTGCCCGTGATCATCGGGCGGGCGTACGACACCGACAACGAAGCGCTCGTATTGCAAAGCAGCACCGACATCGGCCCGTTGTTCATCGATGGCCTGGGCGATGGCATCTTCATCGCCGATGAAAGAGGCGGCCGTGAAGACCTCGTATGCCGCACCGCCTTCGGCATCCTACAGGCCACGCGCACGCGCACCAGCAAGACCGAATACATCAGCTGCCCCAGCTGCGGCCGTACGCTCTTCGACCTGCAGGAGACCACCGCGAGGATCCGGGCGCGTACCAGTCACCTGAAAGGCATCAAGATCGGTATCATGGGCTGCATCGTGAACGGCCCCGGCGAGATGGCCGATGCCGACTACGGCTACGTGGGCACCGGCCCCGGCGTGATCACGCTCTACAAGGAGAAGGAGGTGGTGAAGCGCAACGTGCCCAGCGCCCATGCCGTGGATGAGCTGATCGAGCTGATCCGCAGCCATGGGGACTGGGTGGAAGCGGTACAGGGCTGATCGGATAGGTGATGGAATACTGAGCATCAGTCCATTATCGCCATTTTTACAATTTTGGATTTCAATTCCAATTTTGTAAGATCGTACATGCGTAAGCGCGAAGCGGAACCCGTCCTGCGCACTTTGGCCACACAGTTCAAGGCTGTGGCCGTGGTGGGGCCCCGGCAGTCGGGCAAGACCACCTTGGTGCGGGCGGTCTTCGGGAACAAGCCTTATGTGAGCTTGGAGAACCCCGATGTCCGGGCACTGGCCACCAATGACCCGCGCGCGTTCATTGCCCAGTACCCCGCGGGTGCCATCTTCGATGAAGCGCAGCGCGTACCCCATCTCTTCTCCTACCTCCAACAGATCTTGGACGACAGCCCGGAACGCGGCCGTTTCATCCTTACCGGCTCCAACCACTTCCTGCTTCAGGAGAACATCTCCCAAAGCCTCGCGGGACGCATCGCCTACCTCGATCTGCTGCCCTTCACCCTGAACGAACTGCCCGGCGACGCGGTGACCGGCCCGGACGATTGGATGCTCAAGGGCGGCTACCCACCGGTGCATGACGGCATCACCGACCGCAGCATCTGGTTCAACAACTACATCCGCACGTACGTGGAGCGCGACGTGCGGCAGATCAGGAACATCGCCGATCTGCATGCCTTCGATCGGTTCATGCGGCTCTGTGCCGGCCGCATCGGGCAACTCGTCAATATGAGCAACCTCGCCATCGAGGCCGGGGTGGACAACAAGACGGTGGCCAGCTGGTTGGGCGTGCTGGAAAGCAGCTTCATCATCCGCCTACTGCGCCCCTATCACGTGAACTTCAACAAGCGCGTGGTGAAGATGCCCAAGCTGTACTTCCACGACACCGGCCTTGCCTGCGCGCTGCTGGGGCTGCCGGACAGCCGCACGATCGCACTGCATCATTTCCGGGGCGCGCTGTTCGAGAACCTCGTGGTGTCGGAGATCCAGAAGCGGCTGTGGCATCAGGGCCGTATGGCCAAGCTCCATTTCTGGCGCAACCACACGGGCCACGAGGTGGACCTGCTCGTGGAGGACAACGGTCGCATCACGCCCATCGAGATCAAAAGCGGCCACACCGTGCAGCCCGAGTTCTTCGCCGGGCTGGAGTATTGGACCAAGCTCACCGGCGATCCCGGCGGCATCGTGATCCACGGCGGCGACGCCCGGCAACAACGCAGCAACGGCGTGACGGTGCTACCATGGAACGACTTATACGAAGCGATCATGGCCGGGTGACCCGCTCCGCACCGCCTTCGGCATCCTACAGGCCACGCGCACCAGCAAGACCGGATACTTCAACTGCAGCCTTACGCTCTTCGACCTACAGGAGACCACGGCGCGGATCCGGGCGCGTACCAGTCACCTGAAAGGCATCAAGATCGGCATCATGGGCTGCATCGTGAACGGACCCGGCGAGATGGCCGATGCCGACTACGGCTACGTGGGCACCGGCCCCGGCGTGATCACCCTGTACAAAGAGAAGGAGGTGGTGAAGCGCAACGTGCCCAGCGCCCATGCCGTGGATGAGCTGATCCAGCTGATCCGCAGCCATAGGGACTGGGTAGAGGCGGGAGAATAGCCGCATCCCCTTCCGCATTCAGGTAAAGGCCAGCGATGCGAAAGGATCGTTTCGCAGGACGAGACGGCGGGGTGTTGCCTGACCGGTGCTACGGGCCGATCACGACGAAGTAGTCATCCGGGAATGGACCGAGCAGATCGACCGGCTCCTTGGTGCGAAGTGGTACCAAATGACGACATGGCCCAATGGGCCATGTCACATCTTCGGTCAAGGACCGACAAGCGATGAGGATCGCCCGCTCAGCGGTGCGGTTGGCTTGTCTTCTGGGCCAAGGGCTGCTCGGCCTTATCGTTGTTATGATCGATCACGACCACGGCCAGGGCGATGATCATCACAGCGGCTTGCAAGAGGGTGCGGTACTTGGTTTCCATAGGGATGGGGTTGGTATGGTCTGTCTACGCCGCCTGTTGCTGAAAGTGTCAGGAATTCGACGCACCAGTACAGTGCCATCGACCAATTCCAACGGGTCTTCGACGGATCAATTCGTGCCTCTCCCTCCGGGCAGCCTGGTACGCTTATCCCGGAACACCCCGATCCACTGCAAGCTCACCTCCATGCCGCCCCGGTAGGCCGTCTGGGCACGGAGCCGACTGATGTTGAGGTCGTAGCTGATCGCACCGACCAAACGGCGCTGCCACTCGAACTGGATCGTGGGTACGATCGCATCGCCGACCCGGTAGAACGCGCCCACAAAGAAGGCCGAGGAGTTCTTGTCCGTGGTGTACCGGCTGTCCACGCCCACACGGCGATGCAGCAGACCACCCACATTGATCTCCTGACCGGCCCCTTGCCGGGCCACGAAGAACTTCGGCAACCAGACCCAGCGCTTGGCTTCGATCCACAACTCACCGTGCGCCACGTATCGGCGGAGCAGTCGATCCTCGGCACTACCGAACAAGGACACCGACGGCGTGTTGAGGTGGAAGGCCGCCAGACCGCCCTTCCATCGCATGCCGTTCTTGAATTCGCCCTTGGACATCGCCCCCGCCCCGAGATCCACGAAACGTGCGCTCGCGTTCGGGATGGCCTCATTGGTGGGCAGGTCCGGATCATAGCCCGCACCGTTGTACTGGCTGTCCCAGCGCAGGCCATCGAACGAAGCACTGCGTTGCCCATAGCCACCCTGCACGCCGAACACCAACGAACTGGCGTCGCCACTACGAATGGCATAGGCAAGGCTGATGTTCGCCTGTGTATCGCCGAAACGGGCCGCACCCGCGCGATCGCTGAAGACGTTCATGCCCACACCGAGGTAGCGTCCGCCGCCCAACCTCCCTCGGAGCAACGGCAGGTCGTAGCTGAAGGCATCGGTCCGGAAGGGCGCCCCCATGCTCCGCCATTGTTCACGGTGGATCAACGCCGCCCGCTGATCACCATCGATATCCCCCGCGTTGGCCGGATCGATCACCAATGGTGCGTTGAAGAACTGACCGAAATGAACGTCCTGTGCAAGGCCTCGTGATAGGGTCAGCAACAAACAGCAGGACAGAAGTACACCTCGCGCAGGGCGCGGCAGATGACGCCGAACACCGGCAGTGGTGCGGTATGCGCCGCAGGACTCGCGTTGTTCGTACCGCTTCCTCATCGCACCAACGTGATGTTGCCTGACCGTTCGATCCGTGTCCCATCCTCCGCACGAGCCACCAACGTGTACGCGTACACCCCGCTGGCACTGCGCGCACCGTTCACCGTTCCATCCCACCCGGCGCCCACGTTCCCGGTGGTGAACAGCCGTGTGCCCCACCGATCGTACACCGCGAACTCCACCTCCACCAGCGTCGGGCCGCGCACGTACAGGATGTCGTTGTTCCCATCGCCGTTCGGGCTGAAGACATCGGGGATGAAAACGGCCTCGCTGTCGCGGATGCAGAGGTCCATCGCCATGCTGTCGGTGCAGAAGCCCTCGTTCCACACGACAAGCTGCGTGGTGTAGTACCCGGCGGTGCCCAGATCATAGTGTGGATCCACGCCGAATTCATAGGGGATCGTATCGCCGTTGATCACCCAATGGCCACCCACGGCATTGTTGCTGAGATCGATGAAGGTGACATCGCGTTGAGCGAAGTCGATGCAGGGTTCGTTCGGGTTACTGCTGAAGAGCGCGGTGATGACCGGCCAGCTCGGGATGCGGATCAGGCTGTCCGCGGCACAGCCGGTCTCCACGTGTCGCACCGTGACGAAGGCCAGGCCACCGGCAGGCAGCGCCAGGCTGTCGGCGACCACCGCCGTTCCGTTCAGATCCCAGGTGAAGGTGTAGGTCCCCGCCTCGGCCACGGAACCACGGACGAAACCGGGTTCGCCGAAACACTGCAGTTCGGAGAAGGTGAACTGTGGCTCGAACGGTGGATGAACGACCACGGTGATCGACTCCGTCACCACATCGCTACAACCATCCGAGACCTGCACCGAGTAGGTGGTGCTGGTCAACGGGCTCACGCTGGCGGTGCTCGCCGGGAACAGGCCGTTGTCCCACTGGAAGATCAGGAGCCCGTTGGGATCGCCCCCTTCCGTGGTGACCACCAGGGCCGTTCCCCCGCCGGTGCATACCGGGGAATTGGTGGCGCTGAGCACTGCGCTCAATGCGGGGTGGTCGATGAACCGGACGGTATCGCTGCTTATGCAGTTCCCCGAGCCGTAGGTGTAGATCAAGGTGTACTCTCCGTCCGGCAAGGTGCTCGGGTTGAAGCCCGTCGTGTTCATTCCTTCCAGCACCCCGCCGGGTGGAGCAAGTCCGATGGTCACATCAACGTCGTTGGAGCAATAACGCGGCTGTACTCCAGTGATCGTCGCTTGCTCGAAAGGGATCACCGTCACCGCCACCGAATCGGCACATCCCGCCGGGGCCTGGTAGTGGATCATGTGCGTACCCGCCCCGGCCGCAGCTGGTACGAACAGGCCGCTATCGTCCACCCCGGGACCATCGAAACGCGCTCCCGGCGGCACCATGGCTAAGTGGAAGGGTTCGACCGCCCCACAAACGGTCAGCGCATCGTTAGGCAGCGCGGCCGGATGGATGATCGCGAGCAGGGAATCGCCGCAGGTGTTCGCATCGAAATGCAGGGCGTGCATGCCCACGCCCGCCAGCACTGGATCGAAGAACCAGTCGCCGTCCGCGTTCTGCGAAATGGCGGGTCCCGACCATACACCATCCCAAGGGGTGCGCCCCGTGCTCACCTCATCCAACAGCAAGCGGTCATCACCCGCGCAGAAGAACAGGGTATCCTTCTCCAAAGTGGTGTATCCGACCTTGATGCCGATGGTGTCCACGCATCCGTTCGGTGCGAAATAGAGGACCTCGTCCCAACCGTTCCCAGCCTGTACCGGATCGTAGGTGCCAGCCGTGGCGTCCACGATGCCATTGCCCGACCAATAGCCGCCTGGAGGTATGGCCGCGGGTTGCAACGGGAAGGGTGCGGGCTGTGTCGGGCAGGCGCTCCGGCTCCCGCCGATGTCCACCGGCTTCACGTGGATGGTGAACGCCTGATCGCAGCCATGCAGCGCATAGGTGAGCAGGTGCGTTCCGCCTTCCGCTTCATCCGGATCGAAGGTGCCGTACAGGGAGTCGACGATCCCTGCTCCATACCACCGGCCGCCCCACGGTTGCACGGCGATATCGAACGGATAGGTGCTCTGGCACACGGTATCCAACAGTGTCTGGCCGGTGATCTCGTCCACGTTGATCGTCTTCGTATCCGAACAAGCGCCGGCGGAATAGGTCACGACATAGGAGCCGGTGGCCGCCGGATCGAACAGGCCATCGGGTGTGATGTACGGGCCACTCCAGGTACCACCCGCTGGTGTGTTGTCCACGATCCAGAACGGCGACGTGCCCGGACATGCGGCCTCGTCCAGGCCCGCATCCATGCTGTCCACGAAGAGCGTGATCGCGGCTTCGCAGCCGCCGGGGATACCGTAGGTGAGCACATGGGCGCCGGGACCCGCGGTGTCCGGATCGAAGGTGCCCGCCAGGCTATCGAGGATCCCATCCCCGCTCCACCAGCCACCGGGCGGAAAGCTGTTGAGGTCGAAGGCATCGGCCGACTGGCATACGGTCGTCGGTGCGTCGGGGATCTGTGGGTCGAGGACGACGATGGTGATCGTATGCGATGCTTGTGCGCCGGTACCGATCTCCGTGGTGGTGACGGAATACGTGGTGGTGGTGGTCGGGCACACGCTCAGTGGGCCACGCACGGCGGGGAGGCCATTGTCCCAGGCGTAGGTGTAGTCGAGGCAGCCGTTCACATCGGCCAGCAAACTGGTGCAGGTGCCTGCACAGATGGTGTCCTGTGTGGCGATGATGGCCACATCGATCGGGCAGGTGATGATCTGGGTGCTCGCGTGCAGCGTGAAATACCAGAGCGAGTCGCAGCGGTCCAACAAGCCGATGCGGAAGGAAAGGTCATAGGGGCAGTTCCGATCGAAGGCCGGGGACACCGAGAGCCGCAGGTTCTGGGTGAAGCCGCTCGCGCAGCCCATCGGAGTCACCCCGGTCACCTGCGGTGCGCCTTGACCGGTCAGTTGCACCACATCCACCACCATCGAATCGCAGGCCACGGGGTAGCTGAAATGGATGTCCAGGCGCGAACTGCTGCAGGCAGGTGCCGTCGGGATGGTCATCACCGGTGGCACGGGCGGTGCCGCGATGCTGGTCCATTGTGCCTCGAAGCCGCAATAGGCCACGTTGTTATCGCTCACGAAGTGGATGGTGAGCACACCGCTGTTGGCCACGATGGGTGGCGGTGCGGTGGTGCCGGAGTAGGCCGGTCCGATCTGTGGCGCGTTGATCGAAGGGCCATCGTGGAAGGTGAGGAAGTCATAACCCTGCTCCAAGCAGAACACCGGTTGGAAGATCAGGGTGATCTGGCTGCCGGCATCGATGGTGAACGTGAAGTCCTCGTTGTTGCCGTACAGGTTGCCACCTGGGCCGACCTCACTGTCCAACAGGATCCCCTTGCACTCCGTCACCGTGGTATCGCTCATGTTGAACTCCGGGAGCAACTGGGCCCTGCCGACCAGGGACAACAGCGAGGCGACGACCAGGTATGTGGCGCGGCAACGGTCCATGGTTCATTCGTTGTCCGGTGCCGCGATGATCGTGATCGCTGGGGTGGTGATGGTGTTGCTCCGATTCCCGGCACGGTCCACCACGTGGAAGGAATAGGTCATCACCTCTTGGGTGCTGTTCCCCAGAAGGAACAGGGGCCGTAGCTGCACCTCCAGCTCTCCTTGGATCGCGACCTCCGCGTCCGGCGGTGCCAGCGGGATGATGTGGTATCCGTCCGGTGCGTTCAGTCGGCTGTCCTTCACCCAGAGTGAATGGTCGTCGGGATCGGTGCGCCCCAGGTCGCCATCGCCATCCTTGTAGCTGAAGCGCAGGACCACAGCGGTCTGGAACTCCACCACCTGGCCGGGGCCCACACTGATGAGCTCGATGGTCGGCTCCTTCGGCATGAGCTCCACCTGCTCCTTCTTGCAGGCCATCAACACACAAACGGGGATGAGCGCCCAGACCTTTCTCATGATGCGATGCGCAGGGTGAAGAGGTTGGCGATCGTTCCTGGGGTCTCCGCACCGGGGATCCCCACCGGTGCATCGTGGTCCTCGTCCTGGACGTAGACATGCACGTGCAGCACCGTTCCCGGCGCGAACCCGGACAGGTCGGTCCGCATGCGATGGGAGTAGGTCGTCGTCGCGTTCCCGAAGTCCGGGCCGGTCAGGACCGCATCGGTATGCAACGGCGTTTCCGGCACGCTCTCGATGAGGGTGCCTGCGCGCATCCACTTCGCCGTGTTGTGCAACAGCGCATCGCTCGGCGTGCGATCATCGCTGAAGGCGAACCACAGATCCACCTCGGCGGCAGGCACCTCGATGGGCCCGATGCCCGCTCCACCGGCGCGCGGAAAGGCCCCGTACGTGGTCCCCGCAGGCAGTGCCATCATACCGGTCACCTGGGGTTGCAGGCCGTCGTGATCGGGCAGCTGGCCGAACATGTCCGGTGCGCCGGAAGCGATCCATTGGTCGATAGCGGCCTTGAACGCTGCGCTGTTCGCGGGCCATGAACTGTTCTCGGAGAAGCCCAGCGGCATCATGCCCGAGGTGTTCGGGATGAAGATGTTGAGGCGTGCGTGAAGCAGGGATGCCTGGACATTGCCGGGAACCACCCGGTAGGTGTAGCTCTGTTGGGGATCGTTCGTCACCACTGGATGCAACACCAGCGAATTGTACGAACTGCCGATGCTGCGGAACTCCGGTTCGAAGCTCCCATCATGACAGCCGCTCAGCGCGCAGTTGGGCCGCAGGATCTTCTGGTGGATCCACGCGAAGTTCCCTTCGGGGATCGCGTCAACGCTGGAGATCGGCGCATGGCGCTCCAGCTCATCGTAAGGGTTCGGCGTCTCCTTGGTGCATGCGGCGAACAGGCACACGACGGTAGCGATATGGAGCAGTGCGTTCCGCATGATCAGATCCTATCGAGGAGGGAAAGGGTACCCGGGTGGAGAAGGCCGGCCCCCATCACCTCGTTCTTCACCCCCAGCACTTCAGCGATCGTGGGCACCACATCGGTGACGATGCCGACCGGGGCGGTCTCTCCACCGATCGAGAGGTTCGCCGGTACGCTCGGACCGGCCATCATGCCGAACACCCGCATGGCGTTGGCATCACTGTGATCGAAGCTGTACCAGTCGTTCTGGTCGAGGATGGCATTGGGTTCGGCGTTGCGCCCGCACTCCGGCACGGCGATGATCACGGTGTTGTTGGCCATTTCCGGCACCTGGTTCTGGATGAAATCCCAGAGGTGGCCGACCGCGTGGTCCGCGCGGTGCATCGCGGCGAGGTAGCCGGTGAAGTTGCTGTGGCAGCCGTCCACCCCGTCCATGTTCACCACGGTGAGCGCGGGCTTGAACCACCGCATCACTTCGCAGGCATAGCCCACGGTATTGAGGTCGCCGCTATCGTGAACGGGTGGGTGGGCGATGGTGCCGTTCTGCGTGCGGGTGAACATCTCCGCCATGAAGGCCTTGATGTCCTGCTTCTCCTCCGGCGTGTTGCCGATGCTGGTGGGTACCGTGCCGTAGTGTTCGAAGCTGTTGTCGAGGAAGGCCTTCATCTCGTGGATCGGCCGGAGCTGATCCTCGGGGTGGTAGACCTTGGCATTGGCGAGGTACTGGTCACCGGCGGGGCCGAAGGTGATGTTCGGCGCGAAGAAGTTCGCCCCGTAACGCGCACCATAGTTCGGGTGGATGCTGTAGTTGAGCAGCGGCACGCTGTTGCCGATCCCGTTGCCCACGAACCAGGTCTTGGTGGCGGGGAGGCCGGCATGGCGGCGGAGGTACTCGAAGATGGTGGGGTTGATCGGTTTCTGCTGCAGACCTTGTGTCGCTGCGGTCCCGCCCTGGAGGAGCGAGTTCAGACCACCGTAATGGCCGGCGTTCACCGCGCGCATCTCGCGGAAGAGGGTACCCTGCTGTTGTAGGGTCTGCCCGAGGATCGGCTGGATCGGGTTGATCCCACCGAGGCCGGTGCCGTACACGATCTTCATCGGAGGTGGGGTACCATCCAACATGTTGTAGAGGATGTTCCCTTCCACGTTATCGGTCTGGGCATCGGCCAGGTAACGCTGCATCACGCTCTCCTGCAAGCGCACCCCACCGGCGAACATCACCAGCACCACATGTTCGGCCAGCTGCGAACCCGTGGCCGCGAACAGCCGTCCGCTGGGCAGGATATAGGGCGCAGCGAAGAGGCCGGCGGCCGCCGCACCGGCGCGTGAGATGAAGGTTCTCCGGTCCATGGTCTTCGGTTCAATAGAACTGGTACTCCTCGCACAGGGCGAAGGAGAAGTAGATCAGCTCGGGTGTCACGTTCGGGTCCGCCGCGATATGGTTGCGGAACCAGGTCTTCTCCGCCTCGGTGGGGTTGCGCACGAGGAACCGGTGGTAGGTGGCGGTGATGAACCCATCCACATCGTTGAGCATCTCTTCCGTGGTGGGGATGATCACGCCCGGCTTATTCATGAAGTTGCTGATGATCACCTCCCGCGCCAGTTGCTTATCGCCGATGCTCTGGATGCACTGATCGATCTTGTACAGGTCGCCCGGTGACAACGCCGTTTGGAACAGGTTGGCGTGAAGGATGGACGCATACTCCTGGTTGGTCTTCTCCCGGTCCTTATTGCCATCGTACTGCGCCAGGTCCACGGGATCCACCTCGTACACGTACACATCCTTCCGGCACCCGCTGAGGAGCAGGGCGAGGACCAAGGCACGACCGGTCAGGCAGAGGAGGGTGGATCGGCGGATCATGGAGCGATCGGGTTCGCGTGGTGGTCGTTGTGTTGGTCCGTTCCGGCTATTGATCGACAAGGAGACCGGCGTACTCGTCTCCGACCAGGATACGGCGTTGCATGCGGCGCAGGTCGTTGTCCGCCACGAAGCCGGTGGTGAGCTGGTACGACTCGTAGGTGCTCGGTTCCCGCCCCATGTACGAACGGAAGAACATGCGCACCAGCCCCTCATGGCCTTCCGCGGAATTCACCAGGATGTCCAGATAGCCGTCCCTGCCCTGCCCGCTGATCCCGAATAGCAGGGCGGCGTTGTTGTACTCCACCATCGCGAAGCCGGCATCGAACTCCGCATCCGTCGGGTACCGGAACAGGAGATTATCGAAGCTGGCATTGACGAAGTTGAAGGTGTTCATGTTGATCTCGTCGTAGACATCGTTGAACATCATCCGGCGCGCCATCTCGGTGCCGGTGATGACCCCGTCTCGATAGTGGATGCGGGCCTCTTTCAGCCGCAGCAGGCGTTGCAGGGCGCTGTTGCTCGCGCTCGCCGCGCTGGTATCGCCGCTCAACGAATCCTCCTGTGCGGCCTGGGCCGCATTGCCGATGAAGCCATCGATCACCTCATCGCTCACCCCTTCGATGAACCGCGCTTTGAACTGCTCATACACCCGCTGGGCATAGGCGTTCTTGTAGCTCGAATCCCCCGCCACGTAGGCGGTACTGGTCATCAGCTTGTTCACCAAGGCGTTGCGTGCCTCCGCGGAGAGCCCGGCGGACTCCAACGCGGCCACCTCGGTGTCCATCTCGGCATCCACCGGTTCACGCCCGAGCAGATCGATGAAGAGCCGATTGACATAGTTGCGCACCACCACGGTGGGCACACCGCTATAGTCCGGCGCTTGGTTGCCCGTACGCACCACCAGCTCTTCCTTCTTACAGGCGACCAAGGACAGCGCGAGGGCGAACACCGCGGTCCATGATGTCAGGGCAAGGCATTGCGAAGGCATGGGGCGGTGTACGCAACACGCCACCAAGAAGTGTCATTTTCTTCGACGAAATGGCCAGAATGCTCGATCAATGCCAAAATTCATCGACGAGACCACAAGATCCGCTTGATGCTCGATCACTGGCCCAGGTAGCTTTTGATCGCTTGCACATAGCCCTCGAAAGCACGGATCCCCTGGGGCGTGATCCGGCATTGGGTGTTGGGGTAGTTCGCTTTGAACGTTTTCCGCACCTCCAGATACCCCCCTTCCTTAAGCTTGGTGATCTGCACACTGAGATTGCCTCGTGTGGCACCGGTCTTTTCCAACAAGAAGTTGAAGTCGGCATCCTCCACCGCCACCAGCAGGCTCACGATGGCAAGCCGCAGCTGATTGTGAAGCAAGGGATCAAGCGGAGCGAAGGCCATCTTCCTGTCTTTTCAGTAGGAACCCGGGAACGATATAGCCGCACAGGAGCGCCAGCCCGAACAAGAGCTCGCTGTGCTCCGGCCATACGAAGAGCATTAGAAGGCCGAACACCCAGAATAGGACCCCGCCGAACATCAGGGGCCGGAACCGCAGTATGCCGCCGGTGATGAAGGTGGGCATGCCGGTGAGCATGCTGACCCAGGGACCAGGGCGGGAGTCCATGGCCACACTGGAAACGATGACGATGACCAAGGTGATCATAAAGGCCGACCAAAGCCACATGAAGACCGTGTCCGTGAAGGTGGACACACCCGCCTTCCGGCCTTCGCGCGCGCCGTGCATACCAGAGATGATGCCGCCCAATGCGCCCAGGATCGGCCAACCCAGCCATCCGTTGGGCAAGCCCGAGCGGTTCATGAAGTACTCGGTCAAAGTGGCCAGCATCAGCAGCCCACCCCATAGGAGGAAGTAGAAGCTCATACGCTGGAAGCTGCGTTTGGCTTGGCCGATCATGCTTTCGATCAGTTTCAAGCTTTGCTCGGGGGCGATGTCCGTGGCCATGGTTGGTCGATTTTGATGATCAAACATAAACATGTTTGTTTCATAAACAATAATTCAAACGAAAATGATCCACGGAGCAGTGGGATCCCGATGGACGGAACAACAACGGCCACGGGGGGCGCCCGTCGTCTTCCAAGGTGTGTTCAGAAATTCACCACGTGGCCCCGTGCCACCTTCTCGGCGGCGAACAGCTCTGCCCGGATGGGCGCCTTGCTGGCGTTGAAGGCGGGCATCAGCTCCTCGGCCAAGGGCTGGGTGTTGGGCAGCTCCTCTTTGCGATGGTCCACCTGTACCCCGTTCTTCCAGAACCGGAAACACACATGCGGCCCCGTGGCCAGGCCTGTACTGCCCACTTCCCCGATCACCTGGCCTTGCTGCACGGCGGCCCCTTCCTTCACCAGGATCTTGCGCATGTGCAGGTACTGCGTGCTGTAGGTGCCGTTGTGCCGGATCTTCACGAAGTTGCCATTGCCGCCGGTACGCCCGGCTTTCTCAACGATGCCATCGCCCACGGCCAGGATCGGGGTGCCATAGGGTGCGGCATAGTCGGTACCCAGATGGGCCTTCATCACCTTCTGCACGGGATGCAGTCGCTTGCCACTGAAGCCCGATGTGATCCGGCTGAACTTCAACGGGGCTTGTAGGAACGCCTTCTTCAAGCTCTTGCCCTGATCGTCGAAGTACTGCGCTGTTCCGTCCTCTTGCTTGAAGAGGTAGGCCTCCTTCACCACGCTGCCACTGATGTAGCGTGCACCAACGATCTCCGGGGTGCCGTAGGGTTCGCCGTCCACGCTCTTCTCACGGTACACCACGGAGAAGAGGTCGTCCTTCTGGATCCTGTAGAAATCCACGGTCCAGGCGAAGAGATCCGCCAGCTTCATAGCCAGGATCGGATCGGCGCCGGCCTTCGCCAGGTCGTTGTACAATGCACCGTTCACGGTGCAGGCGATGCTCTTCTCCTCCACATGCACCGGTCGCTCGCCCACGCGCACACCGATATCGCCGTGCAGGTGGAAGACCAGGTACTTCACGGGATCCTCCTCGTACACGAAATACTCCGGGCTCAGGATGTTATCCTCATCGAAGATGAAGGCGTAGGGATGGCCTGCGCGTAACCGACGCACATCGAAGTTTGGCAAGGCCAGCTCCACCAGGCCATGGATCACGTTCTGATCCACGCCCCGCGCGGAGAGCAGCCCGCCGAAGGTCTCCCCGCTCCGTACGGCACCATGTTCCAGCACGTAGCCGGCCATGGGTATGCCGTACGCATCGGGTGGCAATGGTACGGTGTCCTCCACGGCTGCGGCCACCGGGTCGGGCACGTATTCCTGGTGCGGACCCACATCCACCGCCAGAAAGAAGAACCCTACGCTGCATGCGGCCGCGAACACGGCCAAACCCTTCTGCCACAGTTTCATCGCAGCGCAAGGAACAATGAAAGAAGTCCCGCTCCGAGGCCGGGTGGGACTTCCTATCCACGTTGGGTTGTTGACCTGTGTCGTCGAGCGACGGTCACTGCTTCGCGATCGGGTGGCTCAGGCCTTCGTATGCGCTCAGCTCCATCTTGATGGAGCCCACGAGCACCTTGGCTTGTGCGAGCACCGGGATCCGGTTGCCATCGTCGGTGATCCACACGTTGAGGTCGTTGTTGCCTTTGAACACCCGCCCCTCCTGCACCACGGGCTGGAACTTGAGACAGCGGTACTTCCCATTGCGCAGTTTGATGGTCTCCTTGCCCATGTACTTCATGCGCAACGGCCACAGCTCATCGTCGAAGAAGGTCTCGATGGTGAACACATCGCCTTCCTTGGCATTGGCGAAGTCCAGGGTACGGGCATAATAGAACGCGCTGAGCATGTCCTGCACACTGGCCGGCACCTTGTGGGTCTGCTTCTTCTGGGTGGTGACCTCGCCTTTGTACTGGTTGTACACGTAATCCTGGCTGAAGTTGTAGCCCCCCTCGCTCACCCGGCGGATGAAGGCGTAGGGGAACACCCCTTTCGCATCGAAGTGGGTCTCGTAGTGATCATCCACCTTGAAAAAGGTGTTGAACGCGCCGAGGCTACGGCCCTTGCCCACGGCCATCAGCACTTTACGACCGGCGATCTCGCGGCTGCTCTCCTTCAGTTCCACCACGGCCTCCCCAGCGTTCACCCAGCCATAGTGGATCACGTAAGTGAGTTTCTCTCCCGGTTTGAACGCGTCGTATTTCAGGTCGCGCAGGGCGTGGTACTCCTTCACCTCCCCGGAAGGGCCCGTGGAAGTCCTGGCCTGGCCGAAACCCATGGTGAGCACGGCGATACCGGCCAGCAGAAAAGTGGTTGAACGTGCCATGCACCGTGTCTTGCAAAAGGAGTGCCGATCCGAGGGGTGCGCCATGCGCGAGGCCAAGCGCTCGTTGCGAGGCGAGGGCGCGAAAGGTTGCGGGGAACGGGCTATCGCGTTACGGATCACCCCCACGCACCAGCCCGTACCACATGACCCACCGATCCGCGACATCACACCACGATATTGACGATGCGTTTGGGCACCACGATCACCTTCTTGGGGGCTTGGCCCCCCAGCTTGGCCTGCACTTCCGGGTTGGCGAGCACCTGTGCCTCCACCTCCTCCTTGCTCCAGGCGATGGGGAACTCCAGTTGCAGGCGGGTCTTCCCGTTGAAGCTGATCGGGTAGCTGAAGTTGTCCTCCACCAGGTATTGGGCGTCCCACTTGGGCCAAACGGCGGTGGTGATGCTCGTGGTATGTCCCAGCTTCTCCCACAACTCCTCGGCGATGTGCGGGGCGAAGGGCGAGAGGGCGATGGTGAGCGGTTCCAATACCGTTCGTTTGCTGCATTTCAGCGCCCCCAGTTCGTTCACGGCGATCATGAACTGCGCCACGCTGGTGTTGAAGGACATCTTGTCGATGTCCTCGCTCACCTTCTTCAAGGTGGCGTGCAGCACCTTCATCTCGGCCTTGGTGGGGGCCTCGTCGCTCACGCTGAACACATCGCTCTCGAAGAACAGGTTCCAGAACTTGCGCAGGAACCGGAACGTGCCTTCGATGCCGTTGGTGTCCCACGGCTTGCTCTGCTCCAAGGGGCCCAGGAACATCTCGTACAGCCGCAGGGTGTCAGCCCCGTACTTGGCGATGATGTCGTCCGGGTTCACCACGTTGAACTTGGACTTGGACATCTTCTCGACCAACGACCCACAGACATACTTGCCATCTTCAAGGAGCATCGTGCTCTCTCTATAATCATCGCGCCACTCCATAAAGCGCGCAATGTCAAGGACACCTTCATCAACGAAGTCGATATCAACGTTGAAAGGCACAATCTTGACAGGGTAAACGATCATGCCATCCCTTGTAGACCGTTCTTCTGCCACTGCGGCAAGGCCGTGCTTCGCAATAAGAGCATCGAGAATCTCCTCTCCGAAAAGATTCTCATGTTCCATTAGGAATGTCTTGCTGAGCCGTTCGGCAATATTCATGGATGCCAAATGGTTCGTGCTCCCTATGCGATAGGCGATACTGCTCACACCTTGGATCATCCCCTGGTTCACCAGCTTCTTGGCGGG
Organism: Bacteroidota bacterium; assembly: GCA_963169535.1. Lineage (GTDB taxonomy): Bacteria > Bacteroidota > Bacteroidia > Flavobacteriales_F > PHOS-HE28 > PHOS-HE28. The sequence goes on from CAUJED010000024.1 coordinate 19,030, forward strand.
CTCATCGAAGGGCAGCAGGCCGAGGTCATGGAGGAACTTGGTCCAGAAGCGGAAGTAGAGCAGGTGTCCGGTGGCGTGCTCGCTACCACCGACGTACAGGTCCACTTGGCCCCATTGGTCGATGGCTTCCTTGGCCGCGAAGCGCTCTGCGTTCTTCGGATCCATGTAACGCAGGAAGTACCAGCTGCTGCCGGCCCAGCCGGGCATGGTGGTGGTCTCCAGCGGATGGCCTTCGTACGTCCAATTCTTGGCGCGAGCCAGCGGCGGTTCGCCGTCTTCCGTGGGCAGGAACTTGTCCACCTCGGGCAACTCCAGGGGCAGTGCGCTCTCGGGCAGCGGATAGGGGATATCGTCCTTGTAGTAGATGGGGATCGGCTCGCCCCAGTAGCGTTGGCGGCCGAAGGCGGCATCGCGCAGGCGGTAGTTCACCTTGCCGGTGCCGGCCCCGATCTTTTCCAGCTCCTCAATGGCCCGGCGAATGGCCTGCGGCACCTTCAGACCCTTGAGGAAACCCTCGCTGCAGATGGTGGCGTCCTTGCGTTCGTCGGCCTCCTTGTCGATGTCGGCGCCTTCGGTCACCGCGATGATGGGCAGGCCGAAGTGTTTGGCGAAGCGCCAGTCGCGCTGGTCGCCGCCGGGCACGGCCATCACCGCGCCGGTGCCGTAGCCGCCCAGCACGTAATCGCCCACCCACACGGGGATGTCGGCGCCGGTGAAGGGGTGCTTGGCGTAGCTGCCGGTGAAGACGCCGCTCACCTTGTCCACCTCGGCCTGGCGCTCGCGCTCGCTGCGGTTCTTCGCCTTGTTGACGTAGGCTTCCACCTCCGCTTTGCGTTCCAGGGAGGTGAACTTGGAAACGAGCACATGTTCCGGCGCCAGCGTGAGGAAGCTGACCCCGAAGAGCGTATCGGGCCGGGTGGTGAAGACCTCGATGAAATCGTTGCCGAGGGGGAAACGCACGGTGGCGCCTTCGCTCCGTCCGATCCAGTTGCGCTGCGCCTCCTTGATGCTCTCGCTCCAGTCCAAACCGTCCAGCCCATCGAGCAGGCGCTGAGCATAGGCGGTGATGCGCAGGCTCCATTGCGGCATACGCTTGCGCTCCACGGGGTGGCCGCCGCGCTCGCTCACGCCATCCTTCACCTCGTCGTTGGCCAGCACGGTGCCTAAGGCCGGGCACCAGTTCACCCAGGCATCGCTGAGGTAGGCCAGGCGGAAGTGCTGCAGCACCATCTGCTTGGTGCGCTCGTCGAAGGCGTTCCACTCCGCCGCATCGAACTCTCCGACGAACTCCTCCACATCGCCGGTGAGCACGGTGGCATCCTGCCCCATGCAGCCTTGCGCCTCGAACCGGGCGATGAGCTCGCTGATGTGCCGGGCCTTATCGGCGCGAGGATCGTACCAGCTGTTGAAGAGCTGTAGGAAGATCCACTGGGTCCACTTGTAGAAGGCGGGATCGCTGGTGCGGACCTCGCGGTCCCAGTCGAAGCTGAAACCGATGGCATCGAGCTGCTGGCGGTAGCGGGCGGCGTTCTCCTCGGTGGTCTTGGCCGGGTGCTGTCCGGTCTGGATGGCGTACTGCTCGGCGGGCAGGCCGAAGCTGTCGTATCCCATGGGGTGCAGCACATTGAAGCCGTTGTGCCGCTTGAAGCGGGCCACGATGTCGCTGGCGATGTAACCGAGCGGATGGCCCACGTGCAGGCCGGCCCCACTGGGGTAGGGGAACATGTCCAGGACGTAATACTTGGGCTTGGTGGCATCGCTGGTCACCCGGTAGGTGCCGCGTGCGCGCCATTGTTCCTGCCATTTCCGCTCGATCGTCTTCGGGTCGTAGTGCATGGTCCTTTACAAGGGACCGCGAAGGTAAAGGCTGTGGCCGAGGGCGATGGCCGAACGGGATACCGCCCTTACTTTCGCCGCCACGATGAGCGGCCAGCACTACCTCAGGTCCCGCACCCGCACCTCCAACGTGAGCACGGTGGTCGGCATCGCCTTGGTGCTGTTCATGCTGGGTGTGTTGGGCTTCCTCGCGCTCAACGCCCGCGCGTTGGAGCGTTACTTCAAGGAGAACGTGCGGGTGGAGCTGTTCCTGAAGCGCGACCTCAAGGAGGTGGACGTGATGCAATTCCGCAAGGAGCTGGACATCGAGCCGTACACCCACGAGACCCACTACGTCACCGCCGACGAAGCCGCCGAACAGCTGAAGAAGGACCTGGGCGAGGACTTCCTCGGTGTATTGGGGAGCAATCCGCTGCTGCCCTCCGTGGAGCTGCGCCTGAACGCCAACTATGCCCAGGCGGACAGCCTGAAATGGATCGTGGAGCAACTTCGGAAGGACTCCCGCGTGCAGGAGGCCTCGTACAACGCTGCCGTAGTGGAGAATATCGACGCCAATGTGAACAAGATGGGGCTCTTGGTGCTCGGCTTCGCGGTGCTCTTGCTGATCATCGCCATCGCGTTGATCAACAACACCATCCGGTTGGCGGTGTACAGCAAGCGCTTCCTGATCCGCACCATGCATTTGGTGGGTGCCACCCAGTGGTTCATCAAGAAACCCTTCCTTGCCCAGAGCCTGTGGCAGGGCATCATCGGGTCGGTGCTGGCCATCGGCCTGCTCGTGGGGCTGCTGCAGCTGGCGCACCACTACATGCCCGACCTACTGGCCTTCAGCGACGTTCGTTCCCTGGCCCTGTTGTTCGCAGGGGTGGTGGTGCTCGGCCTTCTCATCTCCCTGCTCTCAACCTGGTTCGCCGTGGGCCGCTACCTTCGCATGAACGCAGAGGACCTGCACTGGAGTTGAGGGAGGGAAGTGAAGGGGGGAGGACGTGAAGCGGGGAAGAAGGAGAAGCAGAAGGATATTGGACAGAACAACGACGGATCATGGCAAAGCCCGAGCTGAACAACGATATGCCGTTCACGGCAACGAACTACAAACTGCTGTTGATCGGCCTGGCGATCGTGGCGGTGGGTTACATGTTGATGAGCGGCGGCGGCAATGGTGACCCCAATGCCTTCGATGCCGCTGAACTGTTCAGCAAGCGGCGGATCACCGTGGCGCCCATCGTGGTGTTGGCGGGCTATGGCTTCGTAGCCTACGCCATCCTGAAGAAGACCCGGGAGAACGAGGCGGGCAAATGACGATCATCCAAGCGATCATCCTCGCGATCATCGAGGGGATCACCGAATTCCTTCCGGTAAGCAGCACCGGCCACATGATCATCGGGTCCACCATCATGGGGATCCAGCAGGATGAATTCGTGAAACTCTTCACGGTGGCCATCCAGTTCGGCACCATACTCAGTGTGGTGGCCCTGTATTGGAAGCGCTTCTTCCAGAGCTTCGATTTCTACCTGAAGCTGCTCGCGGGGTTCATCCCGGCGGTGATCGCGGGCCTGTTCTTCAAGGACTACATCGATCTGCTGCTGGAGAACGTGGTCGTTGTCGGTGTGATGCTGTTCCTCGGTGGTATCGTGTTCCTCTTCATCGATAAGCTCGCTCCGGAAGGCGATCAACAGGCGGAGCAGCCCATGACGTACAAACAGGCGGCCACCATCGGGGTATGGCAATGCCTCGCCATGGTACCCGGGGTGTCGCGCTCGGCGGCCACCATCATCGGCGGCATGACGCAGGGCTTCACCCGCAAGAACGCGGCGGAGTTCAGCTTCTTCCTCGCCGTGCCCACCATGTTCGCCGCCACGGTGAAGAGCATCTACGACTACCTCAAGGATGGCGGCGCGTTCACCAATGAGCACCTGCAACTGTTCGCCATCGGCAACGTGGTGGCCTTCATCGTGGCCATCGTGGCGATCCGCTCCTTCATCAGTTACCTTTCGAAAAGCGGCTTCAAGGCCTTCGGCTGGTACCGGATCGTGGTGGGTGGCGTGATCATCGCGCTTCACCTCGCGGGCGTTTCCATGCAGATGTATTGATCGTGGGCGACTTCGACTTCACCCCGGACACCGGCGGCCTCGTATTGGTGGACAAGCCGCTCACCTGGACCAGCTTCGATGTGGTGGGTAAGCTGCGCGGTGCCATGCGTATCGCGGCCGGCCGCAAGATCAAAGTGGGCCATGCCGGCACGCTGGACCCCCTCGCCAGTGGCTTGTTGATCCTCGCCTATGGCCCCTTCACCAAGAAACTGCCCCTGATCACCGGTGCGGAAAAGACCTACACGGGTACCATCACGTTGGGCAGCACCACGCCCAGCTACGATCTGGAGACGGAGCCTCGGCCACAAGGGCCATGGGAGCACCTGGACGAGACCAGCATCCGTGCGGCGTTCGCCCGCTTCGTGGGCACCATCGAACAGCGTCCGCCCAATTACAGCGCCAAACGATTCGAAGGGGAACGCGCCTATTTCCTGGCCCGCGATAGCGAACGCGCTCACTTGGTGGAGATGAAACCCGCGACGGTGGTGATATCCGCGCTTGAAATGACGGCGAACCGTGGCAACGAGGTGGACTTCGAGGTCCAGGTGAGCAAGGGCACCTACATCCGTTCCTTGGCGCACGACATCGGCCAGGTGCTCGGGTGTGGAGCCTACCTCAGCGCACTTCGCCGCACCCGTATCGGCGAATTCGATGTGCGCGATGCCCATACCCCGGCCCAATGGTCGGAACGGATAGCCCCGTACACACAAGCTGGGAAGGACCCTACGTCCTGAGTTATCAACGGGGTAACCTGCTGATGACCAGTGCACTTAACGCTCGGTCGTGGATCGTACTATCTTCGGCGCCCCAAACTCTCGTGGTCGGCCCAGTAAGCCTTCCAAAAGCGCATGAAACTCACTTCTTTCAAATTCGCTCTGCCCAAGGAGCAGATCGCCCTTTACCCCACCAAGGACCGTGACGGCAGCAAGCTCATGGTGCTGCACCGCAAGGATGGGAAGATCGAGCATAAGAAATTCAAGAACATCCTCGACTACTTCGACGAAGGGGATACGTTCATCCTGAACAACACCAAGGTGTTCCCGGCGCGCATGTGGGGCAACAAGGAGAAGACCGGCGCCAAGATCGAGGTGTTCATGCTCCGCGAATTGAACCGCGACAGCCTGCTGTGGGACGTGATCGTGGACCCCGCCCGCAAGATCCGCATCGGCAACAAGCTCTACTTCGGCAAGGACGATGAGCTGGTGGCCGAGGTGATCGACAACACCACCAGCCGTGGGCGTACCCTGCGCTTCCTCTTCGACGGCACGTACGAGGAGTTCAAGCAGACCATCACCGAGATGGGCGAAACGCCGCTGCCCCGCTACATCAAGCGGGAGACCGAACCCAGCGATGCCGAGCGGTACCAGACCATCTTCGCCAAGCACGAAGGCGCTGTGGCCGCCCCCACGGCAGGCCTGCACTTCAGCCGGGAGCTGATGAAGCGCATGGAGTTGAAAGGGGTCAACTTCGCCGAGGTGACGCTGCACGTGGGCCTGGGCACCTTCCGGCCCGTGGAGGTGGAGGACCTCACCAAACACAAGACCGACAGTGAACAGGTGATCATCGACCGCGAGGCGTGCGACATCGTGAACAAGGCGAAGGACGCGAAGAAGCGCGTGTGCGCGGTGGGCACCACCACCATGCGTGCCATCGAGAGCAGCGTGAGCACGCAGAACCACATGAAACCGTACAACGGGTGGACGAACAAGTTCATCTTCCCGCCGTACGACTTCAGCATCGCCGACAGCATGATCACCAACTTCCACATGCCCGAAAGCACCCTGCTGATGCAAGTGTGTGCCTTCGGCGGCTACGATCACGTGTGGAACGCCTACAAAGTGGCCATCAAGGATAAGTACCGCTTCTTCAGCTATGGGGATGCGATGCTGATCATCTGAGGCCTTTTAGGGAGTTGCGTGTTGATGTGTTGCGGGAGATACGTGTTGGCGTGTTGCGCATCGAGGAGCCCGAACACGTAACACGCGACCTGAGTTCGACATCCATCGTGCCATGGCGGTGAACAAGCATACCATCATCGTCGCCGGCGGCTCCGGCAAACGCCTCGGCGGCCCCGTGCCCAAGCAGTTCCAGACGGTGAAGGGCCGTCCGCTGCTGATGTGGACCATCGAGGCCTTCCACCGCTACGACCCGGGCATGCTGTTGATCGTGGTGCTGCCCAAGGAACACTTCGACATCTGGCGGGCGCTGTGCATGGGGCATCGCTTCTTCATCAAGCACGAGGTGGTGGCCGGTGGCGAGCAGCGTTGGCACAGTGTGAAAGCCGGGCTGGAGAAGGTACAGGGCGATGGGCTGGTGGCCGTGCACGATGGCGTACGGCCCTTGGTGAGCACGGACCTGATCGCCCGCTGCTTCGATACCGCCGATACGCAAGCCGCCGCGATCCCCGTGGTGCCCGTGGTGCCCAGCATCCGCGAGACCACGGCGGAAGGCTCCCGCGCCTTGGACCGATCGCGCCTGCTGGCCGTGCAAACGCCGCAGTGCTTCCACACCGACCTGTTGCGGAAAGCCTTCGAACAGCCCTACGACAGCACCTTCACCGATGAGGCCACCTTGGTGGAGCGGCTGGGCGTGAAGGTGGCGCTGGTGGAAGGCGAGGAGCACAACATCAAGGTGACGACGAGCGTGGATATGCGGGTGGCGGAAGCTCTATTCACCTGAAAAGCCACCGAACGCATGAACCCCACCGACATCCGCTCCCTCTCCTCCGACGAGATCAAGTCCCTCGTCGCGGACCTTGGTGAGAAGCCCTACCGCGCCAAGCAGCTATGGGAGTGGCTGTGGCGCAAGAAGGCCCGCTCGTTCGATGACATGAGCGACTTGCCGAAGGCCTTGCAGGCGCAACTCGCGGCGCGCACGGTGCTACGGCCGTTGGTGTTGGTGGAGGAACAGCGCAGCAGCGATGGCACCGTGAAGTGCGCGTTCAAGACCTGGGATGGCCACGTGGTGGAGGGCGTGCTGATCCCCACACCCACGCGGCTCACGGCCTGCATCAGCAGCCAGATCGGGTGCAGCCTCTCGTGCAGCTTCTGCGCCACGGGCAAGCTCAAGCGCATCCGCAACCTCGACGCACAGGAGATCTACGACCAGGTGGTGCTGATCGATGGACTGGCGCACAAATACTACAACGAGGGCCTCACCAACATCGTGTACATGGGCATGGGCGAGCCGCTGCTCAACTACGCCAATACCCTGCGCAGCGCCGAGCGTATCACCGCCGAGGACGGACTGGGCATGAGCCCGCGCCGCATCACGGTGAGCACCGCGGGCATCGCCAAGATGATCCGTAAGCTGGCCGATGATGGCGCCCGTTTCAACCTCGCCCTTTCGTTGCACGCCGCCAACGACGCCAAGCGCGACCGCATCATGCCCATCAACGAGCAGAACACGCTGGCCGAGCTGAAGGACGCGCTGCGCTACTACACCCGCACCACACGCAAGGAGGTCACCTTCGAGTATATCCTACTGCGCGGCTTCAACGACTCACTCGCCGATGCGCAGGAATTGGTGAAATACGCCAGCGACGTGCACGCCAAGGTGAACCTGATCGAGTACAACCCCATCGACGCGGGTGGCTTCGGGCGCACCGAGGCCACCGATGCCGAAGCCTTCCAACAATACCTCGACAAGAAGGGCATCATAGCCCGGATCCGCCGCAGCCGGGGTCGCGACATCGACGCGGCTTGCGGGCAGTTGGCCAACAAGAACGAACCCGCCCTGAAGGACGGTGAGCGGGTGCTGAAATAGGGCGTTGGTCCGGAACACGGTCACCCGCCTCAGAACCCCAGCCCAACCTTCACCCCAAGGAAGAAGGCCACCGTCTGATCCTTGCTTTCCTTCACGTTATAGGCCCATTTCGGTTGCTCGCCCGAGAGGTCCAGGTGCTCCTCCACCTTCACATTGAAGCGGTCCCGGAAGGCCGGCCCACAATACACATCGAAGAGCCAGTTGCTGTTGATGCTCAACATCTGATAGCCGAAGAGCAGCCGCACATCGTTGTAGGTGCGATCATCACGCAAGGTCACATCCGAGAACTCACCCGTCGGCCCTTTGGTCCGGATATCCTTGGTGTAATTCAGGTGGGCGAAGGAGATCTGGCCGTAGGCCCCCTGAGGTTCGATATCGTCCGCGAAATAGTAGCGGAAACCGGCGTTGAAGCTCAGCCTGGGAATGATCTCCGTGCCGGCGCCGAAATCGTCGGCATCGTCGCCGGTGAACGAAAGCGCCAGGTAGTTCCGCAAGGTGACACCGATACCGGCCTCCAGGCTCAAGCGGTGGGTGATGGCACGTTCGTAGTAGATCGGGATCTCGCCCCGGAAGAACAGCAGGGGGTTGGCCTTGAGCACGTTCTTCACGCAGGGCACGGTATCGAAGGCAGCGGCGACCCGATCCTTGTACAGGATCACACCGGTCCTCTCCTTTTGGGCCTGCACAGGGTTGGTGGCAAGAAGGCCCCCGAGTACGAGGCCCAGAAGGTTACGGGTGGTCTGGCAGGTCATGCACAGCGAATATAGGGGGCGGACCACCACTTCCACCGCCCCGCGCTTCACGAGCTACGGTTGCGCTCCGGCGGTCGCCGATCCCCATCTTTGCCGACCCGGAACCCGGACCATGGCCACGTTCGACGAACTACAGCGCCCAATCGCCGCGGAGATGAAGGCCTTCGAGCCGCACTTCCGGGAGGCCATGCGCAGCAACGTGGCGCTCCTGGACCGGGTGATGCACTACATCGTGAAGCGCAAGGGCAAGCAGATGCGGCCCATGTTCACCTTGCTGAGCGCACGCCTGTTCGGTCCGGTCACGGAAAGCGCGTTCGTTGGCGCCAGCCTCATCGAGCTTTTGCACACCGCCACGCTCGTGCACGACGACGTGGTGGACGACGCTGACATGCGGCGTGGCTTCTTCAGCATCAACGCGCTGTGGAAGAACAAGATCGCCGTGCTCGTGGGCGATTACTTGTTGAGTCGCGGTCTTCTCCTCGCGGTCGACAAAGGGGAATTCGATCTGCTGCGGATCGTGAGCACGGCCGTGCGCGAAATGAGCGAAGGTGAACTGTTGCAGCTGGAGAAGAGCCGGAACCTCAACTTCAGCGAGGAGGTGTACTTCGACATCATCCGGAAGAAGACCGCCAGTCTCATCGCCGCGTGCTGCGCCAGTGGTACCAGCGCCGCCGGAAGGCCCGCCGAAGAAGTGGAGCGCATGCGCCTGTTCGGCGAGTACACGGGCATCGCCTTCCAGATCAAGGACGACCTCTTCGACTATGGCGGTGGCGTGGACACCGGCAAACCGACCGGTCTCGACATCAAGGAGAAGAAGCTCACCCTACCGCTGATCCATGCGCTGCGCAACGTGGATCCGCGCGAGCGCCGCTGGATGGTGGACGTGGTGAAGAACCACAACGAGGACGATGGCGCCGTGCGCCGCCTGGTACGGAAGGTGAGCGAGGTGGGAGGCATAGCCCACGCCCAGCAACGCATGCACGAGTACCGCGACAAGGCGCTGGAGGTGTTGCACACCTTCGCCAAGAACGAAGCGCGCGATGCCTTGGAAGGGCTGGTACACCTCACTGTGGAACGCACGAAATGATGCACATGATCCAGCGCACGGCGCTCCTGTTCGTCGCCGCGGCCATCTGCGCCTGCAACGGCGGCGCCCCTGCGGAGAAGACCACCGCAACGCCCATCGCCGACACCACGGTGGCGGCACCCCGCCCCGCCAACGGCCCACAGGTGATCCACTTGAAAGAGGGTGGCCGCATGGAAGGCATGATGCGCAACGGCGAGCGCGTGGGTTCGTGGATCTCCTACCACCCGAACGGGGTCATCTGGAGCCGCAGCGTCTATCGGAACGGCGTGGAGCACGGTCCCACGGAGGTGTTCCACGACAATGGTCGTACCTACTACCTGGGCGCTTATGAGAACGGCAAGCCGAGCGGCGAGTGGATCTTCTACGATGCCAACGGGGTGGAGACCAAGCGCGTGAAATACGATGGCGCCGGGGCGATCGTGGAGTGATGGGGAACATGCGCTTCACAGGGCGCTCATACGCTACATTGTCATTCGCATGGACACGAAGTTCGGCCACATACCCAAGGATCACCTATTGCCGATCCAGTCCCCTGTTCACCAGCCCGCTTCCCATGTCATCGGCCAATGGACTGGATCCGGATGGCCAGCAGGTCTGGAGAACGATCAGCGGCATCCTTTGGCGGGACATCCCGCACAAGTGATGCGCTCCGCTGTATCATCCCACCCATGATCGCCCCCCACGCCATACAACAAGTGAAGGACGCCGCCCGCGTGGAGGAGGTGGTGGGCGAGTTCGTGGCGCTGAAACGCAAGGGGCCGCGCTTCCTCGGCCTGTGCCCCTTCCACAACGAGAAGACGCCGAGCTTCAACGTAAGTCCGAACCTGGGCATCTACAAGTGCTTCGGCTGCGGCGAGGCGGGCGACAGCATCACCTTTCTCCAAAAGCACGAGCACCTCAGCTACGTGGAGGCGATCCGCTGGCTCGCCAAACGGTACAACATCGACCTGCCCGAAGAGGAGCAGACGCCCGAGCAGCAGATCGAACAGAGCGAGCGCGAAGCCTTGGCGGTGATCCAGCAATGGGCACTGAACTGGAGCGTGGAGCAGCTGTGGGAGACCGCCGAAGGCCAACGCATCGGCCTTTCCTACTTCCGCGAGCGTGGCTTCAGCGATACCACCATCCGGACGTTCCAACTCGGCTATGTGCCGGAATTCGGTAACGCCTTCGCCCAGGCCGCCATCGCCAACGGCTTCAATCCGGAGTTGCTGGAGAAGGCCGGGTGGATCAAGCGGCGCGAGGATGAGGCGCGCACGCCGTGGGACTTCTTCGCGGGCCGCGTCACCTTCCCCATCCTCGGTCTCAGCGGTCAGCCCATCGCCTTCGGCGCGCGTACGCTGAAGAGCGACAAGAAGCTGCCGAAGTACTTCAACAGCCCGGAGAGCGTGCTCTACAACAAGAGCCGTTCGCTGTACGGGATCTTCCACGCCAAACGATCCATCGTGGAGCAGGAACTCTGCTACCTGGTGGAGGGCTACACCGATGTGATCAGCCTGCACCAGGCGGGTATCGCCAACGTGGTGGCCAGCAGCGGCACCAGCCTCACCGAGGATCAGGTTCGGCTGATCAAACGCTACGCGCCCACGGTGGCGATCCTCTACGATGGCGATGCAGCGGGCATGAAGGCCAGCCTGCGCGGCATCGACCTCGTGCTGAAGGAGGGCCTCAACGTGAAGGTGGTGACCTTCCCCGAGGGCGAGGATCCCGACAGCTTCGCGAAGGGACACAGCAGCAGCGAGGTGATGGCCCACCTCACCGGCACCGCGCAGGACTTCCTCGTGTTCAAAGCCACGTTGCTGATGCAGGACGTGGGCGACGATCCGGTGAAGAAGGCGGCTGCGATCCACGAGATCGTGGAGAGCGTGGCACTGGTGCCCGACCTCGTGTTGCGCTCGTTGTACATCCAACAGTGCAGCCGCTTGCTGCAGGTGAACGAGCAGGCGCTGATCAGCGAGATGAACAAGGTGCTGCGCAGGCAGTACCGCAAGAAGCTCGGTGGCGACCAGCCGGTTCCGGAGGAACACCTCGCACCGGAGATCGCGGCGCCGCAACCGACGCTGGAGGACGTTGGCACCGTACCGCAGGAGCGCGACCTGCTGCGCATGCTACTGAGCTACGGCCACGAACGCATCAACGTGCCGGTACAGGACGAGGAGGGCAACACCGCCGAAGAAGAGACCAGCGTGGCGGAACTGATGTTCGAGCTGCTGGCCTTGGACGACATCCTCTTCGATGAACCCATCTTCCGCGAGATGTACCTGGACTACCGGCACATGACCAACCTGGGCGATGTGGTGGAACGATCACGTTACGTGACCCACGAACAGGATACCTGGCGAACCACGGCCATCGATCTGCTCAGCGAGAAACATGTGTTGAGCCCGAACTGGAAGGACAAGCACAAGATCCACGTGAAGCGTGAGAGTGAAAAGTTGTACGATGCGCTAGAGGAAGCCGTGGACATCCTGAAGGAGCGCCGGGTGGACCGGATGATCAGGGACCGGCAAGAGGAGCTGAAGACCGCCGATGAGCTGAACATGGTCGCCTTGATGCATGAGATCATGCACTTGAGCGAGGTGAAGAAACGCCTGGCGAAGAAGACCGGCCGGGTGATCGTGGGGTGAGCACACGCCGGCGTAAGGTGGTCCTGACCTCCATTCGACCACCTTCCTGCACACCGGATGATCCGTGGGTGGAACACCACCGCTGTTCCCAACGCCGGATGCCGACCGCCCGTACACCGGAGCGGGCCTACCTTCGCCCGAGGATGGCACACGACCACCACGAGCATGCACATGAGGAGCACTCCCACGGCCATGTCCATGAGTCGAGTGCCAAAGCCCTACGCCTGGCCTTCTTCATCAACCTCACCTTCACCCTGGTGGAGGTGGTCGGAGGGTGGTGGACGGGGAGCATCGCGGTGCTCACCGATGCCTTCCACGATGCGGGGGATTGCTTGGTACTGGGAACAGCTTGGTACCTACAACGCGTGGCCACCAAGGGGCGCGACGCCCGATACAGCTATGGGTACGGACGGTATAGCATGCTGGGCGGATGGCTCACGAGCGTGGTGCTCATCGCCGGTGCCATCGGCATGTTGGTGGTGAGCGTGCCCAAGCTCTGG
>CAUJED010000025.1:0-5794 GCA_963169535.1 Bacteroidota bacterium
TTCAGCACGTCGTTGGTGGTGCAGGGATCACCATCGTTGCACGGCGAACCGATCTGACCAGCAATGTTCGGGCAGTTGTCCTGGGCGTTGCAGATGCCATCGCCATCGCTGTCGGGCAGCGGTGTTCCGGCACACTGGCAGTACGCGTTCAATACATCGTAGGTGGTACAAGGATCACTATCGTTGCACGGTGAACCGATCTGACCAGCAACGTTCGGGCAGTTGTCCTGGGCGTTGCAGATGCCATCACCATCACTGTCGGGCAACGGCGTTCCGGCGCACTGGCAGTTCGCGTTCAGCACATCGTTGGTGGTGCAAGGATCACCATCGTTGCACGGCGAACCGATCTGACCGGCCACGTTCGGGCAGTTGTCCTGCGCGTTGCAGATGCCATCGCCATCGCTGTCGGGCAGCGGCGTTCCGGCGCACTGGCAGTTCGCGGTGTACACATCATTCGTCGTACACGGATCGTTATCGTTGCACGCGGAGCCCACGGTCGCCGGTCCACCCACCACCCCCAGGCAATCCGGCGCCGCCGTGCCCGTGGAAGTGGCCATGGCACCCAACGAGAGGTTCTGAAAGCTCCCGCTCACGTTCGTCTCGAGTTTCACCGCCCGCACCATGTATTGACGACCGGCCACGAAAGGGATCGCCGGATCCACATAGGTCGTCGTGGATACCGGAGCACTGGTCAGCCTGGTCACTGCCCCATTGGTCTCGAACTGATACAAGTGGTAACCCGTCACGGCCTCGGGCGATGCCGACCAGGAGAAGGACGGATGACCGCCACTATTGGTCACGGACAATGCCGAAGGGGGCGAGACCATCTTCATCCGGAGCGATGGATCGCCCATGAGACCCAAGTGGATCTTACCGATGGTCGATTGCCAACCTTCGGTGATGGGTGTGTACAAACCGGTATTGTTCATGGTCTGCCGCACACTGTACCCGATGTTCTCACCAAGTCCCATGTGGTGGAAATACCACGCCGGGATGCCCGCCCAACAGTTCGCGAGGCCGTCGCCCCGCGCGATCACCGCGCGGAGGAAGTTGTTCCGGTTATCCCAGTCGAAGAAGAAGCTGCCCATGGCCATGTTGAACACCCCGCCCATAGTGACCGATGAGGCCAATTGTTGCGTGGTGGCTCCGCCATCGGTACCGTTGTAGGTCACCACCCCATTATCCACCGCTTGCAGCCCACCGCCGCAGTGATAGGTCCAGAGGTAGCTCTGGTTGTTCACGTAGCTGCCGAAGGAACCCAATGCCGGGTTGATGAAAAGGTCCGCATTGCCGGTGAGCGGAGCCACGCGGAAACCACTACCGGCCACCGGGTTGCCCAACCATTGCAGGTTATCGATGATGATGCCTCGGGCCGTGGGCTGCCAGCTCTTCATCTTGTAAGCGTGGGCCTTGTTGAGGTAGTTCCGCATCAGTTCCACTTCACTGATACCGAACGCCGGCATGTCATAGAGGTCGACACGACCCACCTGGAGCTCCAACGCCGAGGGAAAGTCGTTCTGATCGAACTTCCCATCACCCGGCACGTTCCAATTCCGCTGATGGCTCGACACCGTCACGTTCACGGAGTTGTCCGTCCAGGTACCATCCATATCGGCGTAATATCCATCGGCGGGTCGAGCACCTCGGGCATCATCGTGCCCATCGGGATATGCATTGCCCGAATAGGGCACCGGCACATGACCCAAGATGTACAACGCCTTCACGTTGGTGGGATCGCTGTTGTAATGCCCTTGGACCACGGCCTTCACGCTGGTGACCGAGGCGCTCCGGGACACATCGGACCGAACCACCGACCATCCATCGGCCCGTAGGTCGCGGACCAACTGGTCGATCTCCGTGGCAAGCGGGGAGGCCAAGGTGTTGTCCACCAACAGGACCAATTTGCCCCGGTGATCCACCGGCGCCACGTTGATCCCCGTGTTGATGTAACCGTTCCCCGTGACCCCTCCGGACACCCGCACCACCCGATACTCGTAGTTGGTGCCTACACTGATGCCGTTGTCGGTCCATGAGGTGGCCGATGCCGCTGGTGAGGCGATCGCCGTTCCCCAGCTCGTCGCGGTCTTCAGCTTGCGATAGATGGTGAACGAGGTGGTGCTACTCACCGGCACCCAGTTCAAGGTGATGCTCGGCGTTGATGGTTGCACCGTGGCGGTGAGACGCACAGCGGCACGTTCTGAAACGGTTTGACCGCTCACCGCGAGCACGACGAACAAGGCGAGGGTCGAAAGCAAGGCACGCACCATGGTCCGAGGAAGTTGGTTGGCTGACCGCCTGTACGTGCTCTTCCGATCCTTCCTGGTGAGCAAGGCAGTGCATCACCGATCCGAAAAACCGACAGTCGTTCCGGCCTTGTACCGTGATACGCCCAGAATAGGTTGCATTCGGATCGCAAAAAGACACCACCATCCGATCCGTAAGCGATCAGGAACCCAGTCGCCGTGGACGAGAACCCGACCTTGTGTCGACCACTCCTTCGACCCGATCCATGCGGATCGCACGCCCAAGCGCAAATGACATTCGTCATCCCAACAAGACCGCTTCGCGATCAACAAAGTATCCACGATCACCATTGGTGCACCGGCCTCCCAAACACCCGTCATTGCTACGAAAGCCAGTGAACCCAGGACCAAGCGCCCAGGATATCAACAAGATCACCCAGGTCACCCGGTCAAGATCCAGAGTCATCTTCGACCAAAGGCCCCGAAACGCCGACGAACGTGGATAGATTTGTGCCAAGGATGCTAACGACCTTCCAATACAAGGCATGGAATGAAGCAACCTTTATCTGGCTCTCGTCGTATCCAACGGCTGCTTTGAAGCACCTGAACCACTCAACCCAGTCCGCCCAGACCACGAGGGCACTGAGAAGAGTGGGGCCTATTCGGCTGCAAATGCCCTAAGAAGACCATGACCATCGAGAAAAGCCCACGGTCCATCATCGACCTGTACGAACTCGGACTTCGGAACACACCGCAAACCATTGCGTTGGTGGACGGTGATCGGCGCATCACGTACACGGAACTGGATCGTCTGGCGCGTCGAATGGCGGCTACGGTGCAGCAACACCTGACCACATCAAGTCAGATCATCTCCGTCTGCCTCGACCGCTCCCCCGAGCTCGTCATCTCCGTCCTCGGCATCCTTCAAGCCGGGGCGGCGTATTCCCCCATCGACCCCACCTATCCGGCCGAGCGCATCGCGGGCATGCTGGAAGACGCCCAGCCGCCGGTGGTGATCACCAGCAAGGCGCACCAGCATCTCTTCCAAGGCACCCAAGCCAAGGTGTTGCTGATCGAAGACATCGACCTGGAGAACGGTCCGCTGTTCGAGGGCCCCTGCCCCGCCACGCCGGACGACCTGCTCTACGTGCTCTTCACCAGCGGCAGCACCGGCCGCCCCAAGGGTGTGGCCATGCACCACGCGCCACTCACCAACCTGATCCAATGGCAGCTGCGCACCTCGGTGCTGAAGGCCGGCGACCGCACCCTGCAGTTCGCGCCCATCAGCTTCGATGTGAGCTTCCAGGAGATCTTCACCACCTTCGCCCAGGGCGGCACGCTGGTGCTGATCACCGATGAGGACCGCCTGAACAGCACGCAGCTGCTGCGGAAGATCATCGCCGGGAAGATCAACCGCATCATCGTGCCCTTCGTGGCGCTGCAATACCTGGCGGAGGCCGTGGAGCGCACGGGCGAAGTGCCCACCACGCTCAAGGAGGTCTTCACCAGCGGCGAGCAACTGAAGATCACACCCGCCATCGCGAACCTCTTCGCGCAACTGCCCGGCTGCCGCTTCTGCAACCAGTACGGCCCCACCGAAGGCCACGTGGTGAGCGAACTTGAGTTGAAGGGCGATCCCTCCACCTGGCCCGCACTGCCCAACATCGGCAGCGCCATCGACAACGTGAAGCTCTACGTGCTCGACGAGCAGATGAAGCCGGTGAAGCAGGGCGAGGAAGGCGAGCTCTACCTCGGCGGCGCCTGCGTGGCAAAAGGCTACATCGGCCGCGACGACCTCACGGCGGAACGTTTCCTCGCGGATCCCTTCATCCCCGGTGGTCGTTTGTACAAGACCGGCGACCGCGCGGCGGAACTGCCCAACGGCGAGATCGACTACAAAGGCCGCATCGACGGGCAGGTGAAGGTGCGCGGCTACCGCATCGAGTTGGGTGAAGTGGAAGTGGCCATGGAGAAACACCCGGCCGTTGAACAGGCCGTGGCCAACGTGCGCGAGGACCGTCCGGGCCTGAAGCGCCTGATCGGCTACTACGTGGCCAAGAGCGAGCTGAGCACCAACGAACTGCGCAAGCACCTCGCCTCCCTCCTGCCCGACTACATGCAGCCTTCCGCCTTCGTGGCCGTGAAGGAACTGCCCCGCACACCCAGCGGCAAGATCGACCGCAAGGCCCTGCCCGCGCCCGACGTGAAGCGCCCCGACCTCGACGTGGCCTACGCCGCACCGACGAGCGCTGTGCAGAAGACGCTGGCGAACGTGTGGGCCGACCTGCTCGGCATCGACCGCGTGGGCATCGACGACAATTTCTTCGACCTCGGCGGCAACTCGCTGCTCAGCATCCAGGCCGTGGCCCAGCTGGAAGGCCATGGGTTGAAGCTGCCCATCGTGAAACTGTACCAGCACCCCACGGTACGCGCATGCGCGGCGTTCCTGGAAGGTGATGCGAACGCCGTATCACCGGCCGAACTCGCGGCGAAACGCAAATCCATCGGCTCTTCCAAAGGTGACGTCGCCATCATCGGCATGAGCGGCCGTTTCCCCGGTGCCGAAAGTGTGGAGCAGCTGTGGAAGAACCTGCTCGACAAGAAGAACAGCATCAGCACGTGGACGGCGGACGAGATCGACCCGAGCGTACCCGCCGAGCTGCGCAACGATCCCGACTACGTGAAGGCGCGCGGTGTGATCACCGACGCCGACAAGTTCGACCATGCCTTCTTCGGTGTGAACCCCAAGGTGGCCGCACTGATGGATCCGCAGCAGCGCGTGTTCCTCGAGACGGCATGGGCCGCGCTGGAGGATGCGGCGTACGATCCCGCCGAGTTCGCGGGGCTCATCGGCGTATTCGCCGGCATGGGCAACAACACCTACTACACGCGCAACGTCATCGGCCATCCAGAGCTCATCGAGCAGGTCGGTGACTTCGCGGTGATGACCGCCAATGAGAAGGACTACATCGCCACGCGCCTCGCGTTCGAGTTCGACCTGCGCGGTCCGGCGTTGAGCATCCACACCGCGTGCAGCACATCGCTCGTTGCGATCGCACAGGCCTTCAAGGCGCTTCGCGATGGGGAGTGCGACATGGCGCTGGCCGGTGGCATCGCCATCACCGCGCCGATCAACAGCGGCATCGTGTACAACGAGGGCGGCATGTACAGCCCCGATGGCAGCACGCGCACCTTCGACGCGAACGGCAAAGGCACCAGCTTCAGCGACGGCTGCGGCATCATCGTACTGAAGCGGCTGGACGACGCGGTGCGCGACAACGACCACATCTACGCCGTGGTGAAGGGCGCTGCACTGAACAACGACGGCAGCGAGAAGGCCAGCTTCACCGCGCCCAGTGTGCGTGGCCAGGCCGAGGTGATCGCCATGGCCCAAGCCGATGCGGGTGTTTCGCCGGAGCAGATCAGCTATGTGGAAGCGCACGGCACCGCCACACCGCTCGGTGACCCTATCGAGGTGGAGGCGTTGACGCTCGCGTTCGGCGGACAGAAGAACGGACAACACTGCGCCCTCGGCTCGGTGAAATCCAACA
>CAUJED010000026.1:0-8365 GCA_963169535.1 Bacteroidota bacterium
GTGTGGACGATGCACCGTTCGGCACCATCGACGATGTGCGCAAGGTCTATGAAGAGGCCGTGCCCAAGGCGATGGCACAACGCTAAACCAGTCCGCTATCCATATCGCCATGCCCTTCACGGGCTTGCTCTAACTCATGCCCCAACCTAGCACCATCGGCACCCTGCCCCCAGTGGCCGCCGCCGCCCCTCAGCTCCGCTATGTGAAACAGGACCGTAGCAACGCCGACCTCGCCTCGTTGAAAGGGGATGTGGTGATCCTGCTCTCCGTGCCCAGCCTCGATACCGGCGTTTGTGCCACAGAAACGCGCACCTTCAACCAGAAGGCCGCAGGCCTCGGCGCCAAAGTCCTGGTGATGAGCATGGACCTGCCTTTCGCCATGAAGCGCTTCTGCGACACCGAAGGCATCACTAACGTGGAGTCTGCAAGCGACTTCCGTTTCCGCGACCTCAGTGAGAAGTGGGGTGCTGCGATCGCCGAAGGCCCCATGCAAGCCGTGACCGCCCGTGCCGTATGGGTGATCGATCGGGAGGGCATCATCCGCTACCATGAACTCACCCCCGAGCTCGGCAGCGAGCCCGATTACGATGCTGCACTGAACGCGGCGAAGGGGCTGCTCTGAATGGTTCGGTCCACGATCTTTGCCGTTTGGACATTCAATAGCGGCAGAAGTTGCGTGGCTTTTTCAGGACGAGACATCTCTTCCTCTCTTCTCCGCTCACCCCTTCACGTTCGCCCATCGTTTTTCCAACAGCCGGTCCAGGATCGTCAGCAGCAGTGCACAGACCGAAGCACCGATCATCCACATAGCCCACGAGCCATTGGACGAGAGCAGACCGCGGAATCGTGCGGTGTAGATGGATAGGGCCGTATGGGGCTCCACGGGTGTGGTAACACCAACGATCAGTGTGAGGGCCAGGAGGCCGACCAGGGCCACGGCCATCACCACCCAGGTCCGTTGGCCGATCAATGGCCGAATGACCTTGGGGCGGAAGAGGGGCGTGACCGCCACCCGTGCCATGATGCGCGCCGTTAGGTCGGAGCCTGGTGCATGATGCCCCGCCGTTTGGAATAGCTTGCACAGGTCCTGGTCCGTGCTTTGCGTTGGCTGCTGTTCGTTCCGTTCAGGCATGATCGGTGAGTAAGGTGCGGGCCTCTCCGCGAAGTTCGGTGTTCAATACGTCCAACAGTTTCTTGCGCCCACGGTGCAGCTTCACCTTCACGTTCGACGCGGCCAACCCGGTGGCGGTTACGATCTCCTCCACGCTCATCTCCTCCAAGTAGAAGAAGCTGAGGATAGCGGCATCCTCGGCGGACAATGCTGCCAAAGCACGGTCCAATTGCCGTCTCATGTCGGCTTGGTGGGTGCCATCATCCGTGCGGCTCCCGGTTCCAGCATCGGGGTGGTGGACCAGTTCATCCACGGAAAGCGTGTGCTGACGATGCTTACGCCCATGACTCACCGCCGTTCGGAAGGCTATGCTGTACAACCAGGTGCTGAACTTGGCGTTCCCTCCGAATCCGGCAAGGTGCTGATATGCCTTCACGAAAGTGTCCTGGGTGGCCTCCTCGGCATCCTGTGCGTTGCGCAGTATCCGGTGGCATACCGTGTACACCATCCGTTGGTAGGTACGCACCAGGTCCGCGTAGGCATGGCTGTCGCCTTGCAGGATCCTGGAGATGAGCTCGGAGTGGTCCACGGCAAGATGGCTATTGGACGTGGGTGGAAGGGGCTCCGGTTACAAAGTGATATTCGGCCGGTACCTTTTCCAAAGGATCAAGGATGAGCGGCGAACAGGGATCGTAACCGGCAAGCCGATGGCGGCGTCAGATGGAACAGGCATCCTTTCCGATGCCCACCAACTCGAACCAGCAACCAAACACACCATAGAACCCATGGAAGACATCCTCATCCCCATCGTAGCGATCGTGGTACCCGTGCTTTCGGCGTTCGGCATCGTCTACATCATCTATTCCGCCAGGCATCGCGAACGGATGAGCATGATCGACAAGGGGCTCACACCAGAGACGTTCCGTTCAGACCCAGAACCCCACAAGACCTTGCGCAACGGCTTGCTGTGGATGGGTATCGGCATCGGGCTCATGCTCGGCTGGCTGTTCAAAGAGCATGTTATGAACCCTACGGATGAAGGTGGATCCGTACTCCCCCCGCTGGTGGGTGCCGCCATCTTCGGCGGGCTCTCCCAAGTGCTCTATTATCTCAAGTTCAGGAACATGCGGTCCGAGTGAGGCGCGTCATGGCCGGTGGCCCCACCGATGGGCAAGGGGCGGCGGAGCAACGCTGCTCGTTGGCCGGGCCGATCAACGGGGTGGGGTAGGGCCGCTCAGCGGTCGTTGGCGGTCGCCCACCACCGGCTTGGTTCGATCCACGAAACCCCATCCATTCATCGATGCCAGGGTTGAACCGACGTATCGTTCTTTTGCACCATGGCTGTTGTGCGCGTCACCTTTCGTTGGATCGGTGTGTCAGTCTTCTGGTTCCTGGTCGTCACCATCCTCTGGACCGCCTTGCTTGGTCTGGTGGGCCCGCCGGTCACGTGGGTCATGGCCCAACAGGCACGGGAGCAGCCATCCTTTAGCCGCGTTCAGGTGGACCTTGCCGACATCTCGCGGAACATGCCACTGAGCGTCATCGCCTCCGAAGACCAGCGGTTCATGACACACTCCGGGTTCTCTTGGGAGGCCATGCAGCGCGCGTACCAACGGAACAAGAACGCCAAGCGCATCAAGGGCGGAAGCACCATCAGCCAGCAGACCGCCAAGAACGTGTTCCTGTGGCCCGGCCGAACCTACGTCCGGAAGGGCCTGGAGGCCTGGTTCACCATCCTCATCGAATTGATCTGGACCAAGGAGCGTATCCTCGAGGTCTATCTCAATGTCGCGGAAATGGGCAAGGGTGTGTTCGGTGCCGAGGCCGCCGCACAGCGCTGTTTCAGTAGACCTGCATCCAAGCTCACCCGCCAGCAGGCCGCCCTCATCACCGCCACGTTGCCTGCACCTCGCCGCTTCAGTTGCAGCAACCCATCTGGTTATATCCGCGGCCGGCAGCAGTGGGTGCTCCGGCAAATGGATAACGTGGGCGATGTCCTCGATCCCGAGGTCCTGGCGCGCCGAAAGGCCGCGATCGAACGCGAGGAACAGCGCCGATCCGAACGGGAAGTGCGCAGGAAGAAGCGAACCAAGAAGGGCTGATCCCGGTTCCACGCCCCATAAGGGGTCATTTCCCGCCGTCCACCCCGATCTGCACCTGGGTCGGATAGGCGAATTCCAGACCAGCGCTCCGGAATCGGGACAAGACCTCCAGGTGGATCTTGGTCTGCACATCGAACAGGGCCTTGCCATTGCGGATATGGTACACGAATACGATGTTCAATGACGAATCCTTGAAGGCGTTGAAGTAGGCCACATGCTCCACTTCCAGATCCTCGCGATGCTCCCGTACGATCGCGCCGAGAATGGCAATGGCCTCCTGCATCTTCTCCTTGGAGGTATCGTACACCAAACCCAGCTCATGCCGCACTCGGCGCGAGGGTTCTTGACTCACGTTCTCCAGGATGCTATCCGTGAATTTGATGTTCGGCACCACCAGCATCGGCCCTTCCAGCGTGCGGATCCGGGTGCTGCGCAGTCCCACTTCCTCCACCGTACCGTCGTACCCGCTCAGGCGGATCCGATCACCCACCCGGAATGGCTTGTCCGTGAACACCGTCACTCCTCCGAAGATGTTGGCCAACGTATCCTTCGCCGCCATGGCCAAGGCCAGACCGCCGATCCCGATGCCGGCCAGCAGTGCACCCACATCATACCCGGCGTTGTTCAGGGCCACCACGGCACCCAAACCCCAGATCAGCACCTTGATCGAACTGCGTACCGCCGGAATGAACTGCGCAGCCTGATGGTCGTCTCCGCGCTCCACCCGGCTCCGGCGCAAGGCCCCGAGCAGGGTGTCCACCACACGGACCACTGCCCAGGTCATGGCCAGCGCGATGGAAACATGGAAGAAGCGCGTCATCCATCGATCCAAACCCTCAGGCGTTGTCAGGCGTTGATAGCTTGCGACCAGGGACAGCAAGCTCACCAAGGTCACCAACGGTTTGCGTAACGTGGCGATCAGTTCGTCGTCCGTGGTGCTCTTCGTACGCGCCGTGACTTTCAACAACAACGTTGAACCAAGCCAGGAGATCAGCTTGCCCAACAGCCAGCCGATGCCAAGCACCAGCCCGGCCTCGAACCATTGCGTACCGGTGTTGTTCAGGAAGAGATCATGGTCGGCCCAGTTGAACATGCCCATACTTTTGAATGCGAGTGCGGAAGAGTGGTCAGCGCCAAAACTAAGTTCCGAACAACGCAGGATAGGATGAATACAGGAGAACGGCTGGTCGTGGTGACCGGCGCAGGAAGGGGAGTGGGAGCAGCTACGGTGAAAGCGCTCTTGGGTCACCCCGGCACTAGGGTGATCGCCGTGTCCCGCGACCTGACCGGATTACGGAATAGCGTAGAAGCCGAGGCGCGCCTTGAATGCTTTCCGTTGGACCTCCAGGCCACCGAAGCGGCGATGCGGCTGCGTGGACACATCGGCGATCGCAGACTGCATGCGCTGGTGAACAACGCAGGCGTGCTGCATAAGGCGGAAATGGGCACCCATCAGCGCCTTGCGTTGGAGAAGGTCTTCCTCACCAACGCCATCGCACCGCTGGAACTGGCGCAAGCCCTTGCCCCCATGCTCGCTGGCGATCCACCGGGCCACATCGTACATATCGGGAGCATGGGAGGTTTCCAGGATTCCGCCAAGTTCCCCGGGTTGGTGGCCTACAGCGCCAGCAAGGCGGCATTGGCGTGCATGGCCCAATGCCTTGCGGAAGAGTTCAAGGACCAGGGCATCCGGAGCAATTGCCTGGCACTGGGTTCGGTGGATACCGACATGCTCCGCCATGCATTCCCCGGATTCAAGGCTGCGGCTACAGCTGAGGACATGGGACGATTCATCGCTGAATTTTCTTTGTACGGACATAACCTCTTCAACGGCAAGGTGATACCTGTCTCTTCGAGCACGCCCTGAGCTATTTTCCTGAAATATTTTCAGCCCAGGTGTTGTTTCGATCGAAAGTCCAGCTACATTTGCAGCCCCAAACGGGAAACGTTCTTTAGAAAACGCCTCGAAAAAGGCTGTGATGTGGAGGCCCGCTAGAAAGAGTTGAAATAAAATTTCAACGAAATGTTGTGGGGAATGAAAAAGGATCTACATTTGCAGCCCCAAACGGGAAACGTTCTTTGAAAGCGCCTCTGAAAGGAGGACAGTGGTGTGAGTGAGGTGAGATTGAAAAATAAATTTTTCAACAATCACTTGGAGACAAGAAATATCACACTACTTTTGCCGTCCCTCTCGCGGAAATGTCCGCAGTGAACGGGAGGCGCTGAACGAACTGAATACGATTGGATAGGGGCTTTGTGCTCCGAACCATACAGTTCTTTGACTTATTGTCCAATACTGAGAACAGCAGGTGTCCTTGTGATCGCAAAGATCAACATGAGAGACCTCGTCAAGAACCAGATCGAACGAACATTTACAATGGAGAGTTTGATCCTGGCTCAGGATGAACGCTAGCGGCAGGCTTAACACATGCAAGTCGAGGGGCAGCGCGATGTAGCAATACATTGGCGGCGACCGGCGCACGGGTGCGTAACACGTATGGAACCTGCCCTGTACTGGAAGATAACCCGGAGAAATCCGGACTAATATTCCATAATAAACGAGGTGGCATCACCTTGTTTTGAAAGCTCCGGCGGTACAGGATGGTCATGCGCACGATTAGCTAGTTGGTGAGGTAACGGCTCACCAAGGCTACGATCGTTAGGGGGCCTGAGAGGGTTATCCCCCACACTGGTACTGAGACACGGACCAGACTCCTACGGGAGGCAGCAGTGAGGAATATTGCGCAATGGAGGCAACTCTGACGCAGCCATGCCGCGTGCAGGAAGAAGGCGCTACGCGTTGTAAACTGCTTTTAACCGGGAAGAAACCCCAGGACGTGTCCTGGGTTGACGGTACCGGAGGAATAAGCACCGGCTAACTTCGTGCCAGCAGCCGCGGTAATACGAAGGGTGCAAGCGTTATCCGGATTCATTGGGTTTAAAGGGTGCGTAGGTGGGGCGTTAAGTCAGTGGTGAAAGCCCGCAGCTCAACTGTGGAATTGCCATTGATACTGGCGCTCTTGAGTGCGCTTGAAGTAGGCGGAATGTGCCGTGTAGCGGTGAAATGCTTAGATATGGCACAGAACACCAATTGCGAAGGCAGCTTACTAAGGCGATACTGACGCTGAGGCACGAAAGCGTGGGGATCAAACAGGATTAGATACCCTGGTAGTCCACGCCGTAAACGATGATCACTCGTGATTGGCGATATACGGTCAGTCACCTAGCGAAAGCGTTAAGTGATCCACCTGGGGAGTACGATCGCAAGATTGAAACTCAAAGGAATTGACGGGGGCCCGCACAAGCGGTGGAGCATGTGGTTTAATTCGATGATACGCGAGGAACCTTACCAGGGCTCGAACGTGCGTTGACAGTCGCGGAAACGTGATCTTCTTCGGACAACGTGCGAGGTGCTGCATGGCTGTCGTCAGCTCGTGCCGTGAGGTGTCGGGTTAAGTCCCATAACGAGCGCAACCCCCATTTCTAGTTGCCAGCGGGTAATGCCGGGGACTCTAGAGAAACTGCCCGTGTAAACGGTGAGGAAGGTGGGGACGACGTCAAGTCATCACGGCCCTTACGTCCTGGGCTACACACGTGCTACAATGGCGAGTACAGAGGGAAGCTACTGGGTGACCAGATGCGGATCTTCAAAACTCGTCTCAGTTCGGATCGGAGTCTGCAACCCGACTCCGTGAAGCTGGAATCGCTAGTAATCGCATATCAGCCATGATGCGGTGAATACGTTCCCGGGCCTTGTACACACCGCCCGTCAAGCCATGGAAGCCGGGGGTGCCTGAAGTCGGTGACCGCAAGGAGCTGCCTAGGGCAAAACTGGTGACTGGGGCTAAGTCGTAACAAGGTAGCCGTACCGGAAGGTGCGGCTGGAACATCTCCTTTTTAGAGTAAATGACAGGTCTCTGTCCGTCGTAGTGATACGGCCTTCGACACCGCTGTTCCTCAGTTTGGATGATACTTCTTAACGGTACCGCCGTTACCATCCACATAGTCCTGTAGCTCAGTTGGTTAGAGCGCTACACTGATAATGTAGAGGTCAGCAGTTCAAATCTGCTCAGGACTACCACGGGATAGGCAACGGGGAATTAGCTCAGCTGGCTAGAGCGCCTGCTTTGCAAGCAGGAGGTCATCGGTTCGACTCCGATATTCTCCACAGTGCCACTTGCCGAAACGCCTTCCAGCGTGAGGAAAGTGGTCGCCCATCCAGGGCACCGTTCTTTGACATGTTGTTGGATAGACAAGAACAGACCGAGTGATCGGTCCACCGAGCAATTTAGATCTTGAGCAGATCGAAAAGTTACTAAGGGCGTACGGTGGATGCCTTGGCTCTCAGAGGCGATGAAGGACGCGATAGGCTGCGATAAGCCACGGGGAGGTGCATAATGACCTTTGATCCGTGGATCTCCGAATGGGGCAACCCAGCTGGTTGAAGACCAGTTATCCTGAAAAGGAAGCAAACCCAGGGAACTGAAACATCTAAGTACCTGGAGGAAAAGAAAACAAGTAGTGATTCCCCTAGTAGTGGCGAGCGAAAAGGGAATAGCCCAAACCGAAGGCGTTTCGGCGCAATCGGGGTTGTAGGACCACAACGTGGATCCAATATGTGTAGTGGAACCCTTCTGGAAAGTCGGACCATAGCGGGTGATAGTCCCGTACACGAAACACATGTCGGACCTAGTGGTATCCTGAGTAAGGCGGGACACGTGAGATCCTGTCTGAATCTGCCAGAACCATCTGGCAAGGCTAAATACTGCTGAGAGACCGATAGCGAACCAGTACTGCGAAGGAAAGGTGAAAAGCACCTCGAACAGAGGAGTGAAATAGACCCTGAAACCGTGCGCCTACAAGCGGTCGGAGCCCCTTCGGGGGTGACGGCGTGCCTTTTGCATAATGAGCCTACGAGTTGCTCGTCATTGGCAAGGTTAAGGGGTTCAGCCCCGTAGCCGAAGCGAAAGCAAGTCTTAACAGGGCGCTTAGTCAGTGGCGGCAGACGCGAAACCTGAGTGATCTAACCATGGCCAGGTTGAAGTTCCGGTAACACGGAATGGAGGACCGAACTGGTAGACGTTGAAAAGTCTTCGGATGAGCTGTGGTTAGGGGTGAAAGGCTTATCAAACTGGGAGATAGCTCGTACTCT
>CAUJED010000027.1:0-17779 GCA_963169535.1 Bacteroidota bacterium
GCCGGGTTCGGGGCCAGGGTGAGTTGGCGTGTCGGCGTGATGCTCGCGGAGACCACCGACGAGTAGAAGTACGATCCATCGCCCCCCAGTTGTTTGATCCGGTAGTAGTTGAAGCCGCGCAAGGGCTGGTGGTCCATGAAGCGAAGTTCATGGCCCACGCCTGTGTCGCTATTTCCGGGGAGCGACCCGATCGGTACGAAGTCGTAGGGGGCGTGGGACCGTTCCACCACGAAGGTGGCGTTGGATCCTGCGGAGGTGGTGGTCCATTCCACGGCGATGCTTTGGCCCATGGGGTGCGCGGCCAGGTCCAACACTTCGATGGGGAGTACCGTGCAATCGAGCGATGCACCGCCGGAGAGTTGCCAATCCAGGGTGAACGCCTGGCCGGATACATCGAAGTTGTCGATGTACAGGATGTAGTTCTGGCCGGCCACCACGGTGAGGGCAGAAGTGAATCCATCTACGGCACCCGCTGGACCGTCGGCTTCGGAAGGGTCCACCGACGAGGTGCGCATGCCGGTTTGGAACGCGACCGACGCGGGGTAGCCGGTGATGTTCGGAGGGTAGGCCCAAGAGCAACGTACCGGTGGCCCGGGTGGGGGACAGCTGATGCTTCCGTACGGGCCCCAGACGGCGAAGTCGTAGTCCACATTGCCCGTTGGAACGATGTTCAGGCCGATGGTGCCGCTGCTGGATGGCGAGAAGAAGTACCAGGTACCCTGCCGTTCATTCCCCATGAGACAGCCTCGGTTGGTGCTCGTGAGGTCCACCGAGCAACCCGTGTAGTTCGTGGAGTTGTTCAAGGCTTGGTCGTTGCACACGGTGAACGCCCCTGAGCAGTCCTCTTGGGGGGTCGGGAAGGTGGAGAAGCTCCGCACGCACAGGCCGAAGGTGCCCGTGGTACCGCTCAAGCCCCAGAACCTGATCATGTACGGCGCGTTCGGGGTAAGGGTGAGGCATCGGCGATCGATGCGCGGCATGTAGCCCACCCCATCGTCATCGTCGCATTCCACGTTGGTGAACGAAGCGCAGGTACCGGCCACGAGCTGCATCACCCCGTCCTGCAAGGTGCCGGGTACCGACTCGATGATCACCACACCGTTAGGCGGCGCCGTGAAGCTGAACCAGACGTCGCGGAAGTTGGCATTGGTGAAAGGCCCTCCACACGTGGGGTTCGGTGTGGGGGTGGAGCGCGTGGCGCCCACGTTGGAATAGGTCTGCATGAAGCAACCATCGGCCACGAACAGCGGGATCGCCCCACCGCATTCATTGTTGGTCACCGGTGCGGGGGCGGTGGCGCAGGTGATGATCAACGAGGCGCAGAGGTTGTTGTTGGCGCAATTGTATTGGTCCACCAGAACGCGGAGCTGACCGGTGAACGTGGCGGTCCAAGCCAGGTAGGATTGTGCCGAGAGGAAGCCACAGACCCCGCTGTCGTCGTTGAACCCGAGGCTGCCACCACCCGCGTTGTTGTACAGCGTGATCTGGGTGTCGAAGGTGGCCCCGCAGGTGGAGAAGGTGTAGTTGTTCCCGGTGGTCACGTTGATCAGGGCGTACTGCCCACCGGTGATGCACGGCACCGTGGTCTGGCCTGGGCAGTTCGGTGAGATCGTACCCCCTGGGAGCAAGGTGTTGTTGTTGGCGCATTGGCCATGGGCCTCCATGTGAACGAGGCCAAAGGGCAGGCTCATGAGCAGGATGGTCCTGCCGATCAAGGCCTTCAGGGTGGTGGGGCGGTTCATCGCTCGGCTGGGGGTTGTGTAAGGTCCCCTTGGACCCATCGCTGATAGATCTCCGGGTGCGCCTGGATCCATCTTTCCTTCTCCACCTGATATGCCGCTGCGTCTCTTTCTGGATCGCCGGTTTTCTGTAATACGGGAGGTCCGGTATTCTCCGCGCCCATCCCAGGGAGACCGGTATGAAGGTCACGCGGTTCGGACCAGGGAACGGTATGCGCCTGTGCCGAACAGGCCTCAAGAAGCGATCGTACCTGGAGATGCTCCATGGTGGATCGTTCCACCGGCCTGGTGAAACGGAAATGGACTTCGGTGCCGATGAATTTCAGTTCGACCCCGGCATCAAGCTCTTGTGCAGAGACCATGATGCGTTTCTGGTACAGGTCGTCCGAGGAGCCACAGGTGATGCGCCATTGGGGGCTCCATTGCGGCAACACGGGTGTTGCCAATAAGAGCAGTAGGAACGCGCCAATGCACCGTGATGCGTGTCCGAGGCTCATCATGCACGTGTTCCCACGGATCGCCGAGGGGTCTTTCGGGTGCTTGGTGTGCAGCGTGTAACGGATCGCCATGGGCAGAAGGGGTCACGTTATTCTTCGAGCGGCGGATGATCGGACCTTATGGTCCATGAGGAGTTGGATCCGGAGGTGCCCTGTTGTGGAACAGCGGCCTTCCCGGACATTGGTATCAGGTACACAGAAGACTTTGAACTCGCTGGATGACCTGTTCCGCGAAGGAGCCATGAGAGCGCCAGATCGATATGGAATGGGTCCTGCGGTCATCGTTGAAAATCGACGTTTCGTGGGTTGATCTCGGGAATTTATCGTAGAAAAGCCCTGTTCGTCAAGTTCGGAATATCAACCAGCTGGTGTTGATGGCTCGGGTGTTCGTTGAAGCAGTAGGTGGCACACGAAGGATCGATCGGTCTGGAAACCTTGGGCTGATGGATCCAAATGGTATCATGCCGACCATCCATTCTGTTAGCCCCATTCATTCCTTAACGAACCGACCGGATCCGAGTTGAGCGCCATGGCCGTTCATCATCTTGACCATGTAGTATCCCTTGGTCAAGTGGTCCACGGAAAGGGAGATCATGGTATCGGCTGTGATCGATAGATGGCGCTCCTCGGAAACGACCCGACCACTGGCGTCCATCACCCAGATCCCGATGCTTTCGTTCAGTGGCAGTGCGGCCAGGTGGAACTGCACGGTGGAGTGTGCCGGATTCGGTATGGCCACCAACGTGCGCTCCTGCGGATGGTACAGAGCGCTGACCACATTGGTATAGGTCACGGCCCCATCGGCACCGACAGCCACGATCCGATAGAAGTTCATGCCTTCGGCCGGGGCGGTATCCAGGAAGGTGTGGTCGGTGGTGCCGCCGCCCGAGAGCACGGCCGGACCGTTCCCGATCGGTTCGAAGGACCGGCCGTCCACGGATCGTTCCACAATGAAGTGGTCGGTGGCGGCCGCATCCTGGGCCACCCAGTTCAAAAGAATGGATCGGGGTTGAACCGTGGCTTTCAGGTCGATGATCGAGATCGGGAGAACGGAGCAGTCCAATTGGTTCGGTGCGGCCAATCCCCAGGAGAGGTTGAAGGACTGCCCATTGGCCGAGAAGTTGTCGATGTATATGGTATACACTTTGCCGACATCGGCAAGGCTCACGTTGATGGGTGCGACGAAGCCGTTGGACCAGATGGAGGCGTTCTCAGACACATCGCCCTCGCCGGTCCTTAACCCCGTTTGGTAGGTGCCGGCCCATAGCGGGTTGGCATAGCTGCAACGGAGCGGGGTGCCGGTGGGTGGGCAGCTCACCGCATTGGTAGGCCCCCAGATCGCGAAGTCGTAATCGACGTTGACCGGTTGCCCCATGTTGTTCGTGGGTTGTATGGTGAAGGTGATGTTCCCCGGCGAACGCGGGGAGAAGTAGTACCACGTTCCTTGCCGCTCATTGTCCGACAGGCATCCTCGGTTGGTGTTGTCGAGGTCTGCGGAACATCCGGTCCAATCGGAGCTGTTGTTGATCGCGCCACTGCCACATACCGTGAGCCCGCCGCCGCAGTCCTGCACGGGTGTGGGGAAAGCATCCGGTCCATAGACACAGAGCCCGAAGGTTCCCGTGGCTCCTGCTTGCCCCCAGAACCGGATATAGTAGGTCTGCCCGCCCGTGAGCGGGGTACAGCGGCGGTCCAGATAGGGCATAAGGTCGTTCACACCGGTGCCGCCGTCGTTATCGCAGCCACCGGTCACCAAGCTCAGCGCACCGCAGGTGCCGGAATAGACTTGGAACACACCATCGCTTAGTGTGCCTGCCTCGGAGAAGATGCGGACCGCACCACTCGCTGGAGCAACGAACTTGAACCAGACATCCGAGGCGGTGCTGCCACCACAGGCCGGTGCCGGGGTGGTGCTTGAGCCCGTGGCCGAGATGTTGGTGAAGTATTCCATGAAACAGCTGGGGGCCACGAATAACTCGGTGGCGCCGCTGCATTCATTGTTCACCAAGGGACGGGATACGCAGATGGTGCCGTTCATCTCGGT
Source organism: Bacteroidota bacterium (assembly GCA_963169535.1). Lineage (GTDB taxonomy): Bacteria > Bacteroidota > Bacteroidia > Flavobacteriales_F > PHOS-HE28 > PHOS-HE28. The sequence continues at coordinate 4,281 of CAUJED010000027.1, forward strand.
GTTGGCGTTGCGCAGCTGAACCCTGATCAGGTAGTTCGTGCCCACCACGGTGCTTAGGGTGATCGTTGCGTTGTTCCCATTCGCGCCGGCATCCACGCAACCCACTTGTGTAAGGCTCCCACAAGTGCCGGTGAACACATGCAGGATGGCCCGCTGGTTCCCGTCGGGGTCGTAGTGTATCAGGGTGGTCGTTTCCGTCGCGGTGAACCATCCGAAGGCATCGTCGTAGTTGCCCGCACCACACCCGGTTGGGTTCATGGTGGCCGTGTATGCGTCGAGTTTCACAAAGGGCTGCGGGGTGCAGGTGGTCCCCACCGGGATCTGGCTGATGGCCGGGTAGCCGCACCAGTTGGTGGTGGTGGGCGACCAGATGCAGATCCGGCCGGTCATGGCGTTGTTGGTGTTGTAGCGCTGGATCCGGATCTGGTAGTTCGTGCCGGGCACTGTCTGGATCATGAGCTGCGCATTGGCGCCATCCGATCCGGCATCGACACACCCCACTTGGATGAGCGCACCACAGGTGCCAGTGAAGACGTGCAGGATGGGCCGGTGAGCATTGTCCGGGTCGTAGGTGATGAAGGTGGTGTTGCTCGTGGCCGTGAACCAGCCGAAAGCATCATCCCGGCTGCCTGCGTTGCAGGTTCCCGGATCGTGATCCGCACCGAAGGATGCCGGTTTGTCGAAGTCCACGTAAGCACAGGCGGTGCCTACCGCGTATTGGTTGGCCACATTGGTTCCGCACCCATCACTGGCTGTCTGGGCGTTGGTGGATCCAAGGCTGGCATACGCAAGAGCGATCGCAAGGATCCGGCTGATGGTTCGAGGTTCACTCTGCATGATCGTGGTGATAGGGGCGGCCGATCAGTCGGGAATAGGCTTCGGGGTAGCGTTCCATCCATTCTGCTTTCGCAGCATCGTATCGAGCATGGTCGGCATGCTCATCTCCGGTGTGGATCATCCGGGGCATGGGCGGGATGCCTTCCTCTTGGATGCTACCATCCCGGTTGTTCGTGCAGGTGGCACCCAGGATGCGGTGATCCGAACCGGCCACGGCGCTGGTCAACTCACCGTATGGGATCGGGGCGGTGACCACGAACCTTACCACCCGGTCCTGTTCTTCGATCTGAATGTCGATCGGGTCGTACCGCATTTGAAGCGTACTGACCAGCATCTTTACCGAAACCTCTGCCGTGCGCGGCATTACGCTGATCCTGTAGACATACATGGCTTCGCTCTGGGCGCTCAGCGACCCGTAGCTGGTCAGGGCCAGGGCGATCCCTATGATCCAAGTGAAAGCCAAGCTTTTCTTGGCTTGACAAGGTGGATGTTCGAGGTTGATGGCGGTTCCGAATGGCGGGCTGGTGCTTCGATATAACTTGAACATTCTTCGGTGTATTGGTCGATTTCATCGACGAATTACGGCCGTTGTACGTGGTCCTGGTGCCGAGGTTTCGCCCGGTATGGAGAAGGCTCGGGCCGAAGTGGCCGACAAGGGATCCCCAACAGGCTATTGGGGCGGGGAGGGGGCTGTGCTGGCTCAGTGGCTCACCTTGTGTCGTGAACCCTACGTTCATTCACCATCTCCGATCCTTTTTCAGCTGCCAGCCGCGTTGGCGTATTTCGCCGTAACGCCCGCTACGCCGCGCATGTTCCGCCTTGCATGATGGCGAGATCGCGGAAGACCTTCGAGGTACCCTTATACCAGTTCGCACTAAGGCGTAGGCCGATCTGCTTGCTCTTTTTCCCATGCCTTCTCCGAGCGACCTATTCCTTTCTGGCCATGGGGCATGGATCGGGCCACGGTCCACGGAATGGCCGCGGATCCGGCACGGTGAACGGAAGACCTTGGGTGGTCCCCTCCGTGATCCCCGGACCGCTGTGAACAAGCCGCCCCCTGAACGCATAGGAAGGCGTTCAGGGGGCGGTGATCGGCCCGGTACGGTGTGTTCCTATTTCTTGCCGGTCACTTGCCGGGGTACACTTCCAAGGCTTTGGTGAGCACCTCCACGGCCTTTTGCAGGAGGTTCTTTTCCAGTACATAGGCGAGTCTTACCTGTTTGCGGCCGGGTGTCGGCTCGGCATAGAAGCCGGTGGCCGGGGCCATCATCACCGTGTATCCATCCACTTCGAACGACTCCAAGAGCCATTGGCAGAAATGGTCGCTGTCGTCGATGGGGAGCTCCGCCACGCAGTAGAAGGCTCCCTTGGGCATGGGGCAGATCACGCCGGGGATCGCGTTCAGCCCATGGACCAGGATGTCCCGGCGCTGCACGTATTCGGTGGCCACGGCTTCGAAGTAGGAGGCGGGTGTGTGGAGGGCGGCTTCCGAGGCGATCTGCCCGAAGGTGGGTGGGCTCAGGCGGGCCTGCGCGAACTTGAGCGCGGCAGCGTAAAGTTCCTTGTTGCGGGTGATGAAGGCTCCGACCCGCGCACCGCACATGCTATAGCGTTTGCTCACGCTGTCGATCAGAACGGCGTTCTGCTCGAGCCCCTCCAGGCTCAGGGTGCTCACGTGCCGGGCGCCATCGTAGCAGAATTCCCGGTAGACCTCGTCGGCGAAGAGGTAGAGGTCGTGACGTTTCACGATATCGCGAAGGGTCTCCAGCTCGTTGCGGCTGTACAGGTAACCGGTGGGGTTCCCGGGGTTGCAGATCAGGATGCCCTTGGTACGCGGGGTGATCAGGGCTTCGAACGCCTCGATCGGCGGAAGTGCGAAGCCTTCCTGGATGGTGCTCCGTACGGGTACCACCTTCACGCCGGCCGCGATGGCGAAGCTGTTGTAGTTGGCGTAGAACGGCTCGGGAATGATGACCTCATCACCCGGTTCGAAGCAGGCCATCATGCCGAAGAGCAGTGCTTCGCTACCTCCGTTGGTAACGATGATCTCATCGTACGAGATGTTGATGCCGTGCTGTCCGTAATAGTGTGCCAGGCCCTTCCGATAGCTTTCGTAGCCTGCCGAATGGCTGTATTCGATCACCGTGCGGTCCAACTGACGGATGGCATCGAGGGCCACCTGGGGGGAGGCGATGTCCGGCTGGCCGATGTTAAGGTGGATGACCTTGGTGCCACGGGCCTTGGCGGCTTCGGCGTAGGGCACGAGCTTACGGATGGGAGAGGGGGGCATCAGTAGCCCTTTGGAGGAGATCGCTGGCATGAGAGTTGGGCCGGAAGTGCGTTCGCGGCGGCGCGAAGATCGTGCTTTCGCACCAGCCCGCCGATAATGGACGAAGCCCCCTTCCGGAACCGGAAGGGGGCTTCGTGTTCTGCCGGGTCGATGGGCCTATCCCTTTTCCACCGGGGCCATCGGGCTGGATTCCTTCACCGGAGAGGTGGGGGTTTCCGGAGCACCTTCCACCGTGCCTTTGATCCGAATGATCTTCTCCGGCATGTTCGCCGCGTTGCTGGTGATGGTGACGTTCTTGTTGATCGGACCAACACGCTTGGTGTCGTATTTCACCGTGATGGTGGTCTTGCCACCGGGCATGATGGGAGCCGTGTCGCACTTGGGTACGGTGCAGCCGCAGCTCCCCTTGCAGTTGGTGATGATCAAGGGCTGGTCGCCGGTGTTGGTCACCGTGAACTCGCATGTGCCGTTGCCACCTTGGGCGATGGTGCCGTAGTCATGCACGTCCTTGTCGAGCGTGAGCTGGGGGCCTTGCGCTTGGGCGCTGAACAGGGTGCCAACGAAGGCCAGGGAGAACAAAAGTTTTTTCATAGTAGAGGTTGTGGTTCTTGAACGATCGGATGTCCGCATGGATCAATTCGCGGGAGCGGGCTTCTTCTCCGGAGCAACGGGCGTGGTGGAAGCGCCTTCCACGGTGCCTTTGATGGTGATCACTTTGCTGGGTGCGTTGGTGGCGTTGCTGGTGATGGTGACGCTCTTGTTGATGGGGCCTACACGGTTGCTGTCGTACTTCACCTTGATGGTGCTCTTGGCTCCCGGCTTGATCGGGGTGGTGTCGCACTGGGGTACGGTGCAGCCGCAGCTGCCCTGGCACTGGGAGATGATGAGGGGCTGATCGCCGGTGTTGGTCACCGTGAATTCGCATTCGCCATTTCCGCCCTGTTTGATGGTGCCGTAGTCGTGCACCTCCTTGTCGAGGCTGATCATGGGGCCTGTGCCACCAACGGGCTTCATTTCGGGTTGCGCCATGGCGCCCAGCGTGAAGAGGCTGAGACCGAGGGTGAGAAGGAGTTGTTTCATGGGTATGTAAGGTGCTGTGTTGCGTTTTTGTACGACGAAAGTAGATGGGTGGGTGACGGTCGTTCTCGACCTTAACAGGAGTTTAACAGCATGGGCCATCGTCTGTTCCGGTCGAGGCATCGGTCGTAACCCTTGCCAATATCGTACCCTTTTTATACAGTGCACATGGGGCGTGGGGGGCTACCGTGCTGGTGGGTTGTGTTGAAGCGTCCTCCTGAAGGTACGGAGCGCCCTTTCAATAGCCGCCGAAGCCCTGGGGCATGCGCTCCGGGTGGAAGGCAAGTACGATAACGCCTACCGCTGATCGCGTATGGTGCGTATGGTGAAAACCACCTCTTCCGGTAGCCGATGGAGCTCGGATGGACCGGGTATCGCGGAGGCTTCAGGGATGGAACGGTAACTTCGCGGCCCGCCGGGACCGGGCATGGACCCATTCCGGTGAACAGCATGGCTTCAGCAGAGATCCCCAAACGATTCGAACCCGCCCAGAGCGAAGGCAAGTGGTACCAGCATTGGATGGACAAGGGCTATTTCCGCAGCGTGCCCGACGACCGCGAGCCCTACACCGTGGTGATCCCGCCGCCCAACGTAACGGGCGTGCTGCACATGGGGCACATGCTCAACAACACCATCCAGGATGTGCTGATCCGACGTGCGCGCATGCTGGGCAAGAACGCCTGCTGGGTGCCGGGTACCGACCACGCCAGCATCGCCACGGAAGCCAAGGTGGTGCGCCTGTTGCAGGAACAGGGCATCAAGAAGAGCGCCATCGGCCGCGAGGAATTCCTGAAGCACGCCTTCGCCTGGAAGGAGAAGTACGGCGGCGTGATCCTGGAGCAACTGAAGAAGCTCGGCGCCAGCTGCGACTGGGACCGTACGCGCTTCACCATGGAACCCGACCTGAGCGAGGCGGTGATCGACGTGTTCATCGACCTGCACAAGAAGGGTTTGGTGTATCGCGGCCTGCGCATGGTGAACTGGGATCCCGTGGCCCTCACCGCCGTGAGCGACGAGGAGGTGATCATGAAGGAGACGAACTCGCGTCTCTTCCATGTGCGTTACGCGATCGAAGGCGGCAAGGACGAGTGGATCACCATCGCGACGACACGCCCGGAAACGATCCTGGGCGATACCGCCGTGGCCGTGCATCCCGAGGATGAACGGTACGCGCACCTGAAGGGCAAGCGCGTACTGGTGCCGCTGATCGGTCGTAGCGTGCCCATCATCTTCGACGAATACGTGGAGCGCGAATTCGGGACCGGAGCACTGAAGGTGACGCCCGCTCACGACGCCAACGACCACGAGTTGGGCAAGAAGCACGGCCTGGAGACCATCGACATCCTGGAGCCGAACGGCATGCTGAGCCCCGCCGCGCAGCTGTACGTGGGCGAGGATCGCTTCGTGGTGCGCAAGAAGATCGCCAAGGAGCTGGAGGAAAAGGGCTTCCTGGTGAAGACCGAGGATCTCGTGAACAAGGTGGGGATCAGCGAACGCACCGATGCCGTGATCGAGCCGCGCCTGAGCCTGCAGTGGTTCGTGAAGATGGGCGAGCTGGCCAAACCCGCGCTGGAAGTGGTGAAGGACGGCCGCGTGAAGCTGCATCCGCAGAAGTTCGTGAACACGTACACCTACTGGATGGAGAACGTGCGCGACTGGTGCATCAGCCGCCAGCTGTGGTGGGGCCAGCGTATTCCGGCGTGGTACAATGAGAACGGTGATGCGGCCGTTTGCAAGACCGAAGCGGAGGCCGTCGCGCAATTCACCGCCGCCGGGCAGAGCACCAACGGCATCCGGCAGGACGAGGATGTGGTGGACACCTGGTTCAGCAGCTGGCTGTGGCCCATCAGCGTGTTCGACGGCTTCAAGGACCCGCAGAACGAGGACATCAAATACTACTACCCCACCAACGACCTGGTGACCGCGCCGGAGATCCTCTTCTTCTGGGTGGCACGTATGATCATGGCGGGTCTCGAATACCGCGATGAGGTGCCCTTCAAGAACGTGTACCTCACCGGCATCGTGCGCGACAAGCTGGGCCGCAAGATGAGCAAGAGCCTGGGCAACAGCCCCGACCCGCTGGACCTGATCGCCAAGTACGGCGCCGACGGCGTGCGCACCGGCATGCTCTTCTCCTCACCCGCCGGCAACGACCTACCCTTCGACGAGAGCCTTTGCGAGCAGGGCCGCAACTTCAGCAACAAGATCTGGAACGCGTTCCGGTTGGTGAGGGGATGGACCGTCGCACAGCAGGAACAGCCCGCCGGCAACGCTGCAGCCGTGGCGTGGATGCGGAGCCGCGTTCAACGGGCCACCACCGAGCTGAATGGCCTGTACGATCAGTTCCGCATCAGCGAGGCGCTCATGGCCACCTACAAGCTGATCTGGGACGACCTGTGCAGCTGGTACCTCGAGAGCATCAAGCCCGCCTTCGTGAACGGCGTGGGCGAGCCGATCGACGCCGCGACCTACGAAGCCACCATCACGATCTTCGAGGATGTGCTGAAGCTGCTGCATCCGTACATGCCCTTCCTCACCGAGGAGGTGTGGCACCATCTGCGTGAACGCAAGCCCGGCGAGGACATCATCGTTGCGACGTGGCCGAAAGGCGGCGAAGGGGATGCGGCGTTGGAGGTCGAGGTGCAGCACGCCTTCGATCTGGTGACCGCGGTGCGCAACACCCGCAACGAGCGCGGCATGAGTCCGAAGGAAGCGTTGAATGTGCAGGTGAAAGGCGCAGCGCCGATGCGCGCGGCCGTGTCCGCCCTGGTGAACAAGCTGGCCAACGTGGGCACGATCGCCCGCGTGGACAAGAGCGGCGACGGGGCGGTGACCTTCCTGGTGGGCACCACCGAGTACGCCATCGACCTGGGCAGCAAGGTGGACAGCGCCGCCGAGGCCAAGAAGGCCGAGGAGGAACTCACCTACCTGCGCGGCTTCCTTTCAAGCGTGGAGAAGAAGCTGGGCAACGAGCGTTTCGTGAGCGGTGCACCACCACAGGTACTGGAGATCGAGCGCAAGAAGAAGGCCGACGCCGAGGCAAAGATCAAGGCGCTGGAGGAGCGACTGGCGGTGCTGAAGTGAGCTGAGTGTCCTGGCTCAGGTGAACATTTCTATCAGCTTCGCCAATTCCTTGTTGGGAATATCACCCGTTTCCGATTTGTCGTAGACCGTGAGCAGGATCACGGTATGGCGCACCACCTTCACACAGGTGATCACGCGGGCACCTCCCGACCGGCCCTTGCCCTTGGAATGGATGGCCATGCGGACCTTATAGCAGTCCTTACCGAGCGCTGTGCCCTGCACTGGATCATGTGTCAATCCTTCGATCAGCTCCGCAACGTCGTCCCGCATGGACGGGTATCGTTTCGCCAACCGCTTGACCGCGCGGTCGAACACCGGTGAGCTGACGACCTCAAAGCTCATCGAGCAGGCGCTTCGCGGGACGGAGCTTCTTCGTGCCACGCAGGTGCGCCTTCGCGTCGCCCAATGCCTCCATCAGTTCAAGGGCGACCGTAGCTTTCTTGCCGTCCTTCAAGATGTTAACCACTTCGATGAAATCGAGTTGGCTCAGCAGCTCATCAAAGAACTTCTTCTTGCGGGCGTCCTTTAGTTGTAGGATATACTGTTCCATTTCCGCGAATATACAGGCGAACCGGGCCAGGATCAAGGCGCTGGTGGAAAGGCTGGCGGTGCTGAGGTGATCAGCGTTTGAGGATGCGCGCGGTCTCCGCACCTGCACGGATCACATACACACCGGGTGCGAGCGAACGGATGTCCAACTGATAGCCATTCGTGGTACGTGTGAACGGCACCTCCGTCATACGCCCATCGGATCCGATCAGTTGGAACGAGGTGGCCGATCCGGGAGGCAAGGTGACGTTGATGTGATCGTGCGCCGGGTTCGGGCTGATGCCTATGCGATCTGCATGGCCTTCCGAAACCGAGGTACTGAACTCCGCCACCAGTACGCTCGGCTCGGTGATCACCGGTGGGTTGAAGTCGAAGAAGATGTTGGCGGTGTTCAGCACGGTCGTACCGGGCATGAGCTGCTGGGAAGGCAGCACGGAGAAGCGCACCTGTCCATGGCTTTCGGGCTCGTTGGACGTGCTGTCCGGGAGGTTGATCGCGTCGAAGATGAAGTGTAGAACACCGTTGTTCAGGAACCATGTGTACGGGTGGCTGCTATCCATGACCTCCACGCTGTGCCATTGGAGGTTCGCAGGCAACGTGTCGGTGATCACCACGCGCTCGGCCAAGTAGGTGCCCGTGTTCTGGAAGCGGATGGTGTAGGTCACACGCGTTCCATCCTGCACCTCTTCCGGGCTCAGGACCGAGGGCTGCACCTGCTTGTCGTTCGGGTCGAAGCTGCCTACTGTTATCTGCTCGTACACGAGCGTATTGTTGTCCAGGTACGCTTCGATATCATCGCTTACGACTTGTGCCGAATGGACGAGCACAGTGCCCAATGGGACACTTGTCGTTGTGGTCAGTGTAACGGATACGGTGAACTGTTGCCCTGGGGCGAGCACACCTGTGTTCCACGTAGCGCTGTTGCCTGTCTGGTCAAGTGGTGCCGTGCTGGCACCCAGCCACTGGTCCGCCGGATCGAACTGCAAGCTGACCGTTCCACTGGTCAATTGCGTGCCGACGTTCCGTGCCTTCAATACCAGCTTGTGCGTGAAACCGGGCCGTGGGGGAGCTCCCACATCGTATAGGTGCATCTCCAGATCCACTACGCCCGGCGTCACCTGGAAACCGATGTGGTTGAGGCTGTCGATCTCCAACGGTTGGGTGATGCTCACCTGGTGGGCGGGTGTGGTCTGCGACAACCATGGTAGCGCGCCACCGGTCACGATGTGTTCACCCAGGTCGAGCGGCAGGAAGTAATGCCCCGAACTGTTGACACCTGCCAGGTTGCTGCCCCCGGCTTCCACCACCCAGCCCGCAGTGATCGGCGGTTCACCGCTGTCCCACACCCCGTCTCCATTGCTATCCATGAAGAGCGTACCGGTGGCACCGGACATGGTGGGGCAGGCGCTATTGATGATGTTGCAGAGGGGTTTGGATGCGGCGTTGCCGGAGACGAGGAAGGGCGGCAGGTTGGGAATGCACGCCAGCCCCGTCGCCACGTTCCACGAGGTCACCGAGGGCGGCACATAGGGATAGCAGGCCGTATTGGTGCCGGCCGTATTGATCACCTGCAGGGTGGGCGGGAAGGGTGGGAACTCCTGCAGGGTGTTGATGGTCGTGCAGTGGAACTGCTCGAGGAAGGGCGGGAAGGGCGGCAGTGAGGGATAAGGGTTGAGGCCACCCACATCCAGGTAACGCAGGCTGTCCGGCAGGGAAGGAATGGATGGTACCAGATTGCCGCGGATGTTGAGATGACGAAGCTCGTTCGGAAGCTCGGGGAAGTAGTCCAGGCGGTTGCGGTCCATCTTCAGCTCGCGCAGGGTGGACGGTATGCCGCGCAGGGTGTCCAGCAGGTTAGCGTAGAGGTCAAGGTATTCCAGATAGGGCGGTAGAGGAGGGACGGGTTGCAAGGTGGAAGGACCGTCCCAGTAGTAGTCGTGTATGGCACTGATATAGCGCGCAGAATCCGGCCAATGGTCGATGAAGTTGAGGTGTGGGATGTAGTCCATACGGAGCTCCCGGATCTTGTTGGGCAGGTTCTGCACTTGGTTGATCTCGCAGAACGAGATGTTGAGGGACTCCAGGTTCACGAAGTACTCGATGCCTGCGATGTTGATCGGGTTCGGCGGTGTGCAGTTCACACAGTTGCTGCCAACGGTCATGGTGGTTCGGGCCAGCACATCGGGATGGTCCGTGATGAGCGTGTCGCCGTTCACAGCAGCGGGTACGATCTGTTCCAGCCAATCGCGGAACCGCCAATCAGGGATCACGAACTGGGACCACGCGGGAGCGATCATGGCCCAAAGGGCGAACAGGGTGATGGTCCGGGCGATGGTCATGGTCGGTTTCTGTTGGCCTTGTTGATGTGAACCGCCGATACTACCGGCTTATGACGAAGTTCGTATGGTGCATACGTTGGTCGATGTCGCGGACCTGTAGCACGTATAGGCCAGCGGAAAAGGTTGATAGATCGAGGACCATTCGGTCGTTCATGATCGGGGTATTGGCAACGGCCCTTCCGTCCACACCGATCACACGCAGGTTGCCACCGATCATGTTTTCCGTGAGGTGCCACACGGTAAGCTGGTCTGACGCCGGATTGGGAGCGATGCGGAGCTTCTGCGTATTCCGATCTTCGCTTCCCGTACTGAACTCCGCCACCAGCACGCTCGGCGCGGTGATCACCGGGTCATTGAAGTCGAAATAGATGCTGGCGGTGTTCTCGATGATGGTGCCAGCGGCAATGGTGTTCACCGGCTTCATGCGGTAGCTGATGAATCCCTGGCTGCCCAGCAGGTCGGTGGTGCTGTCCGGCAGGTCGATGTCGGCAAAGGTGAAGACCAGTTCGCGACCTTCACCGAAGGAAGGGGTGAACGGGTGCGATGCGCCGAGGATCTCGATCGACGTGAGCTCGAGGTCGGTGTCGATCACATCGCGGATCACCACGGTCTCCGCTGCGGCTGTCCCGGTGTTCTGGAAACGAACGGTGTAGTCGATGTGGTCGTCGGCGTCCAGGAAATAGTACTGGTCGCTGGCCCCGCTGCTGGTGCGACCCAGTTTGTCGTTGGGGTCGTAGCTGGCGGTGATGGTGACATCGTGCAGCGCGGTATTGTTGGCGGTGTTGGCTTCGCTGATGGTGTTGGTCACCGTGACACCGTAGTTCAGCACGGTGCCGAGCAGACCGATGTCCGCCGGCACATTGGCGGTGAAGGAGTACGTGACGGCACCGTACGGCCCCAGGGCCGGCAGGCTCCACGCGGCATTGGACGGGTTCAGCAGGAGTGGATCATAAGAAAGTGTCACGTCCACCTGACCACTTGGGAATGCGGAATGGTTCACCACGGTCATCCACACCATTGTGCCGAAACCCGGCCGGGCACTCGTGCTGTTCAGCGTCACACTCAGGTCGTGGGGCACGGTGCTCAGGTTCGCGAAGTCTACCGTGTCCAGCGGAGTGGCATTGTCCAGCACGAAGGAAGCCGGACCCGATACCGGACACACGGCCACTTCATCCGGCATCGTGGCCTGCTGGATGGTGTAGGCACCGAGGTCCAGGTTGCGTTGGTAGTGCCCATTCCCATCGGTGATGGCGTACTGGTCGCCGGGCTCGATGGAGAGCACGCGGTAAGGCAGTCCGATGTCGAAGCCGTTGAAGACGCAGTCCGCATCGGCATCATGGTACATGCGTCCGGCAATGCTGCCACACGGCCCTGGCAAGGAAGGAACCGTGAAGGTCGAGGTCTCCGTGCAATAGACCCACCAGCCATCGCCCGTGCCCATGCCCAAGGGGTCCGAGGGATCCCACAGCCCCACATTGTACTCCCCGGCAGGCAACCCGCCGATCGTATACGGCCCCACATTGAACGCATACACATTGTCGAACGTGGCGTTGTGAACGCGGTACCACGCCTGGCCATAATTGGGCCCCACCGTCACCGATCCATTGGCCTGCCCGCCGCATGCCGGCACCGCGGTCAGGATCAGGGGCCCCGGGCTGAGCGGATACGAGGTGCCGTAGGCCACGAAGGAGACCTGACATCCGATCGCATCGGTTATCGTGATCCCCGTTCCGTCAGCGCATATCCCGCCGATCGTGGTGGCGCCGTTCTGGCTCCCTCCGGTGATCACACTGTAGGAGTATGGAGGCACTCCGCCCAGGGAGGATTCCATCACCTGTATCGTCGCTCCGCACGGGTTATCGCAACCCGGGAGGATCTGCCCATATTGCGGCTCGTTCAGGCCACCGGGAGGCATCACCTCCCCGGACGCCTGGACGCTGGTTCCCTGGCTATCGGTAACGGTTACCGTGTACACACCTGGGAAAAGCCCGCTGATGGTGGCTGTACCTTGCCCCGAGGGGTTTCCTGGAGACCAGGAGAAATCATATGGCGGAAGGCCACCAGTCACATTGGCGGACATGTTGCCGTAGGGATTGGTGCAATTGCCGGAGTTGACGGAGATGGTAACCGCCAAGTCGGCGTAGGCTTGGAGAGAGCCCAGCAACAGGAACAAGGAAAGCGCTCGGAAGTAGAAACGTTTCATCGTGGGTGGTGTTGTTGAATAGACGTTCCCTGATCCCCAGGTTGCTTGGCCCGAGGGAGTTGCGGAAACAAACTTCTGTTGCTGGCCTGTGTCCAGTTCATGGAGGTGGGCTTCCCAGCCTGTTGGCCAGTCAAGGTCGGTGCGCACAACCAGGCTGGCACCTCGTTTCTTCGAGCGGCATGGATGCATTCGCTACATCGCGCAGCCTCATATGCGTCTCGATGGAGATCGGATCGAACGCTGTGCGCCTGGTGGTGGGCGGGGTGGTCGAGCGCGAGGACCATCCGGTGATCGTCATCGTGGTGGCCCCCGTGTTCCACACATAGGTATATGGCGACAGGCCCCGATACTGGGCACGACCACTTGGTCGCTCACCGGTGTGCCCACGTCGTCGGTGACTGAGAGGGTGTAGGTGCCGCCCGGTATACCGCTCAAATTTTGGGTGGTGGCGCCGTTGGACCAGGAGAAGGAGTACGGCGGTACACCGCCTCCGACCTGAACGAACACACTTTCGTTGCTGTTCCCACAGGATTCCGGGATCACACTCACGACCTGGATGAACATGCCGTACCCCGGGCAGAACAGGAGTGCGGTGATGAGCGTGAGGAGTGTTCGCAAGGCTATTGTTTGATGAAGCGTTGGCGTGCTTCAATCCCGATCACCGCCATGCCCGCGCATACTTGGAAAGTACCAAGCAAAAGAACCAAGGAAAGCGCCCTGAAGCAATGATGGTTCAATATGGTGCAGGTGCTTACTGATAAACGTTCATTCATCCACGGGTTGCTCGCCCGACCCGATATCCCGAAAGTACTCCACCGGGATTCCGACTCAGCATACCTCCCATCCATGGGAATCGCATGTCTTCTTGGCCTATTGGCCAGTGAAGGGTCACCGTGTGTAACAAGACGTCCGCCTCGCCAATCCAACCTGCCCGGCTACCTTCGCCACATCGCCCGCGAACTTACATACGCCGCCATCGACATCGGATCCAACGCCGTGCGCCTGTTGGTGGCCGAGGTGATCGAGCGCGAGGACCATCCGGTGATCAAGAAGCAGACCTTGGTGCGCGTCCCCATCCGGTTAGGCGAGGACGTGTTCGACCGGGGTTCCATCGGTGCGG
>CAUJED010000028.1:0-3459 GCA_963169535.1 Bacteroidota bacterium
CATGACCGGTGGCGGGCCGGGGATCATGGAGGCCGCCAACCGCGGCGCACGCGATGTGGGGGCCCGCAGCGTGGGGTGCAACATCGTGCTGCCCGCCGAACAGTACGCCAACCCCTACCTCGACGACAGCCTCACCTTCCAGCGCTTCTTCGTACGCAAGGTGTTGCTGGTGAAGTACAGCATCTGCTTCGTGGTGATGCCCGGGGGCGCAGGCACCCTCGACGAACTCTTCGAGACCATCACCCTGATCCAGACCGGCAAGGTGAAGGACTTCCCGATCCTGCTCTACGGTCGCGACTATTGGGCCCCGACACTGGCCCAGATCGAACGTATGGTGGAAGAGGGCACCCTCGGCCGCGAAGAGCTCCGATTCGTCACCGTGGTGGATTCCATCGAAGAGGCCACCACTTTCCTGCAGGATCAACTGGTGGCCATGTGGCAACGATCACAACGGCGTAAGGACCATCCGACCTGGTGGTTCCTGGAACGTCGTGTGAAGCGTACGTTACCTGGAAAGATCTCCGCGTAACGGATCGGTAACCCCCGATCAAAGAACAGGTAACAGGCTGCCAGGAATTTTGCGGCGCGAACCGATGTGCGTTCGTTACCCGCGATGTTCCGCAACCTCCTCCTCCTCGCCGCCCTGCTGTGCGTCACCTTCGCAGATGCACAGAAAGGCACCGTAAGCGGCACGATCACCGGCCATGAAGATGGCCGTTCACAGCCCATGGCCTTCGTGAACGTGGTGTTGAAAGGAACGACCACCGGTGCCACCACCGACCTGGATGGCAAATTCAGCTTCCAGGCCGAATCCGGTACACACACCCTGCTGGTGAGCTCCGTGGGCTACGCCCCGCTGGAGCGCCCCCTGGTGGTGGTTGCCGACCAGCGCACCTATGCGGATATCGAACTCCGGACGCAGGGCGTGGACATCAAGGAGTTCGAAGTGGTCCGCACCAAACGCACGGAGACCGAAGGGGCCGTGGTGATGGAAACGCGCAAGAGCGAGCAAGTGGTGAACGGGATCGGTCGTGAGCAGATCGGCAAGAGCCAGGATCGCACGGCGGGCGACGTGGTGAAACGGATCCCCGGTGTGACCATGGTGGGCGATCGGTTCGTGATGATCCGGGGCCTGGCCGATCGCTACAACACCGTGCTGCTGAACGATGTGCCCGCCCCCAGCCTGGAGCCGGATAAACGCGCCTTCAGCTTCGACATCCTGCCCAGTGGCACCCTGGACCGGATCATGGTGTACAAGACCGGCGCTCCCGAACTCGTCGGTGAGTTCGCTGGCGGGGTGATCAAGCTATACACCATGAACGCCCCAGAGGAGAACACCACCCGCGTGGACCTCAGTGGGTCTTTCCGTACCGGCACCACCTTCAAGGACTTCTTCAGCAGCGAGCGGGGCGCCACCGATGCCCTGGGCTTCGACAATGGCCTACGCACGCTCCCGAACGCCTTTCCCGGCAACCTCCACCATCTTCCAGCCGAAAGCCTCACCGCGGCCGGACGCAGCCTGCGCAACAACTGGAGCACCCAGGCCACCACCGCCATGCCCGACCCGCGCCTGAGCGTGTACCTCGCCCGCCGATTCGGGAAGGATGGCGCGCACCTTTCCGGCGGGAACGTCACCAGCCTGAGCTACAGCAACACCCGCACCGGCTATGTGATGGAGAACCTCAACTACAACCTCTTCGACCAGACCACCCAACGCGCCGACACCATCTACCGCTACCTCGACCATGAGAACATCGCCCAAGTGCGGATGAGCCTGTTGAACAATACCAACGTGCTGGTCGGGAAGCGCACCAAACTCGAGCTCCGCAACCTCTTCGTACAACAAGGCACCGAACAGACCACCCTGCGCACCGGGCGCAATCTCGAAGAAGGATTCGAGGTGAAGAACTACGCCCTTCGCTACCAACAGCGCACCATCTACAGCGGACAGCTGCAGGGCCAGCACGACCTGACCCCGGATGTGAACCAACTGAGCTGGACCGCCGGATACACCCTCGCTTTGAGCAAGGAGCCGGACTTCCGCCGCGTACGCACCGTACGCGACATCAACACCCAGGATGCCGAAACGCCGTTCCGCGTGGTGATCCCTCCGGGCGCCGCCACCCTGGATGCCGGCCGTTTCTTCTCCACCATGAACGAGACCGCCATGACCGGCAAGGTGGACTACGTACACAAGCTGGCCGGGGAAAAGAACAGCATCACCCTTCGCACCGGCGCCTTCGTGGAACAGAAGGACCGCACCTTCAGTGCGCGGTGGATGTCGTTCCGTGCGGCCAACAGCACCTTGTTCGACAACACCCTCACCCTGCTCCCGCTCAGCACCATCTTCAGTGCGCAGAACATCAACAACACCACCGGCTTCAAACTCGAGGAAGGGACCAACCCCAGCGACCGGTATACGGCCGCGAACCTGTTGGTCGCAGGCTACGCCGGTGCATCCGCCAAACTGGGGAGCTCCATCATGGTCAGCGCTGGTGTGCGCGCCGAGCACAACGCGCAACAGCTGCGCAGCGCCACCGTGGGTGGTGCCCGTGTGAACGTGGACAACCCCGTGCTCAGCATCCTCCCCTCGATCAATGCATCGTACCAGCTCACCGACCGAGCCCAGCTCCGGGTGGCCTACGCCAGCTCCGTGAACCGCCCGGAGTTCCGGGAACTCGCCCCCTTCGCGTTCTACGACTTCAGCATGAACAACGTGCTGCGCGGCAACGCCGACCTGAAGACCGCCAGGATCCGGAACATGGACCTTCGGTACGAGCACTACCCGAGCGCCGGTGAGCTCTTCAGCGTAGGTGTGTTCCACAAGCACTTCATCGACCCCATCGAGATGTTCTTCCTGCCCGGCGCAGGCTCCGGCGGAACCCGCAACTTCACCTTCGGCAATGCCGTGTCCGCCACCAGCCTGGGCGCCGAAGTGGAAATGCGGCGCTCCTTAAACACCCTGTTCACCGAGGGCTACCTGAGCAAGCTGGGGGCCATGTTCAACGCCGCCTATGTGCACACCACCGTTACCCTGGGCCACCGCGCCGCCGGACAGGACCAGGAACGTCCGCTCATGGGCCAATCGCCCTACGTGGTGAACGCCGGCCTCTACTTCCAGGACACCGAACACAAGTTGCAATACAACGTACTGTACAATGTGATCGGGCCTCGCCTATTCGCCGTGGGCACCTACGGCACGCCCGACGTGTACGAGATGCCGCGCAACGTGGTGGACATCGCCTTCTCCAAAGGCATCGGTCAACGGCTGGAACTGAAGCTGGCCGCACAGGACATCCTGAACCAACCTGTGCGTACGATCCAGGACTCCAACGCCAATGGCCGCATCGACAAGAGCGACCAGGACATCATGACCTTCCGCCGTGGCGCCTATCTCACCGTGGGTTTGGGACTTCGCCTGTGAACCATCGCCCTCGAACGCGAGACCCGGCCCTGGCC
>CAUJED010000029.1:0-15997 GCA_963169535.1 Bacteroidota bacterium
GAACCTCGTTCCGGCGGCGTTCATGAGAAAGAAGCACAGCGGTCATCGCTTGCTCTCATTCGCCCATACTTTGTTGCTCCTCAGTCGGATACTTCGATCCAGTATCCTCTCTTCGGAGCGCCTCGTCTGGACGAATGATAGTGGCGCGCGCCATCCGTTCGAGGTTCTTCGAGGCACCCTTCCTACTGTATCCGCCGAGGGCCGAAGGCCGCGCGCTCTGCGCCTTTGCACCTCTGCGTTGAGATCGGAAGGAGATCGGAAGCAGCCCCTTACCCGGCTTTCGTGGCGGTGTCGCCTTTCAACCCCGCCACCTACTTTTGCGGCCCGTATGATCACCATAGACAAGGTCGACGACCTGAATCAGCGTCTGGAGGCCCTCAAAGGCTACTTGGACATCGAGGAGAAGCGCGGCCGCATCCTGGAAGAGGAGAAGTACACCTTGGACCCCGAGTTCTGGAACGACCAGAAGAAGGCTCAACAAGTGATGCACCGCATCCGCGAGTTGAAGCGTTGGGTGGGATACTACGAGGGGGTGAAGCGGGAGATGGACGACCTGGGCGTGATGTTCGACTTCTGGAAGGCGAAGGAGGTGAGCGAGGAGGAACTGGAAGGGCAGTTCAAGAAGGCTTCTGAGGCCTTGGAGGAGCTGGAGTTCAAGAACATGCTCAGCAATGAGGAGGATCCGCTCAGCGCGATCGTACAGATCACCGCTGGGGCGGGCGGTACCGAGAGCTGCGACTGGGCCGGTATGTTGCTGCGCATGTACCAGATGTGGGCCAAGAAGAACGGCTACGATGTGAAGACGCTCGACTACCAGGACGGCGAGGGAGCCGGTATCAAGCAAGCCACCATCGAGGTGGCCGGCGAGTTCGCCTTCGGCATGCTGAAAGGCGAGAACGGTGTGCATAGGCTGGTCCGCATCAGCCCGTTCGATAGCAATGCGCGCCGCCACACGAGCTTCGTGAGCGTGTATGTGTTCCCGCTCGTGGACGAAAGCATCGAGATCGACATCAACCCGGCCGATATCACGTGGGACACCTTCCGCAGTGGTGGTGCCGGCGGACAGAACGTGAACAAGGTGGAGACCGGCGTGCGCCTGCGCCACGCACCCACGGGCATCATCATCGAGAACACGGAGACCCGCAGCCAGCTGGACAACAAGACCAAGGCGCTACAATTGCTCAAGAGCCAGCTGTACGAAGCGGAACTGGAACGCCGCCGCAGCAAGCGCAGCGAGATCGAAGCCGGCAAGAAGAAGATCGAGTGGGGAAGCCAGATCCGCAACTACGTGCTGCAACCCTACAAGCTGGTGAAGGACGTGCGTACCGAACATGAGACCAGTAGTGTTGATGATGTGCTGGATGGTTACATCGATGATTTCCTGAAGGCCTACCTGATGCAACAGGGGCAAAGCCAGAAAGTTTAGAATGACCAACACCGAATGTCGAACACTGAATATCGAAGTGGGCAGGACCATACTTCGATGTTCATATTTCAGTGTTCGATGTTCGATACTCAAGTGAACCAATGAGCGACTACCGCATAGAGAAAGACACGATGGGCGAGGTGAAAGTGCCTGCCGACAAGTATTGGGGCGCGCAGACCGAGCGTAGCCGTAACAACTTCAGGATCGGCCCGCCGGGCAGCATGCCGCGCGAGATCGTGCATGCCTTCGCCTACCTGAAGAAGGCCGCTGCCCTCACCAACCTCGAACTGGGAAAGCTCCCGCAAGAGAAGACCGACCTGATCGGCCGGGTGTGCGACGAGATCCTCACCGGCGCGCTCGACGATCAATTCCCTTTGGTGATCTGGCAGACGGGCAGCGGCACGCAGAGCAACATGAACGTGAACGAAGTGGTGGCCTACCGCGCGCATGTGTTGCAAGGCGGCAAGCTCACCGACGAGCAGAAGGCACTGAACCCGAACGACGATGTGAACAAGAGCCAGAGCAGCAACGACACCTACCCCACGGCCATGCACATCGCGGCGTACAAGCTCACGGTGGAGGTGACCATCCCCGGCGTGAAGAGGCTGCGCGATATCCTGGCGGCGAAAAGCAAGGCCTTCGAAGGTGTGGTGAAGACCGGCCGCACCCACTTCATGGACGCCACGCCCCTCACCTTGGGGCAGGAGTTCAGCGGTTACGTGCAGCAACTGGACAACGGCCTGCGCGCCGTGGACAACGCCCTGGTGATGGTGCGCGAACTGGCGTTGGGTGGCACCGCCGTAGGCACCGGCCTCAACGCGCCCAAGGGTTACAGTGTGTTGGTGGCGAAGAAGATCGCTGAGCTCACCGGACTGCCCTTCGTTACCGCGCCCAACAAGTTCGAGGCGCTCGCCGCGCACGATGCCATGGTGGAACTGAGCGGCGCCTTTAAGCGCCTCGCCGTGTCGCTGATGAAGATCGCCAACGACATCCGAATGCTCAGCAGCGGTCCCCGAAGCGGCATCGGCGAGATCGTGATCCCCGACAACGAACCCGGCAGCAGCATCATGCCCGGCAAGGTGAACCCCACCCAACCCGAGGCTCTCACCATGGTGTGCGCGCAGGTGATCGGCAACGACGTGGCCGTGAGCGTGGGCGGCATGCAGGGCCACTTCGAGCTCAATGTGTTCAAGCCGCTGATCGCCGCCAACGTGCTGCAAAGCGCCCGCCTGTTGGGCGATGCCTGTGTGAGCTTCACCGAGAAGTGCGCCGAGGGCATCGAGCCGAACAAACCCATGATCAAGCGTCACTTGGAGAACTCCCTCATGCTCGTCACCAGCCTCAACACGCATATCGGCTACTACAAGGCGGCCGAGATCGCGAAGAAGGCGCACAAGGAGGGCACCACGTTGAAGGAGGCCGCTCTGGCCTTGGGCCACGTCACCGCCGAAGATTTCGACAAGTGGGTGGATCCGGCGAAGATGACCAGCGAAGGCTGATCAGCGACCTACCCGAACGAGAAAGCCCGGCCATCGGCCGGGCTTTCTCGTTCGGGTGTGTGGACACGCCTTACTTCGCCATCGCCAGGTCGCACCCGGCGAATTTGGTGGCCAGCACCGATGCATCGGCCATGTCGGCCGCGGTCAGGTCCACCGAACCGTTCTGGGTGTATACCCGCATGTTGTCCGGGTTGCCGCCGATGAACGTCATCACGGCCATATCGCTCACCTCGCTATCGGTGTACTTCCAGGTGTTGTCGCAACGATCGAATTTCATCACACGCACCTCGCCTGCCTTCTCGCCGGTAAGCTGGGTGGTGGTGAAGGTGTCCTTGGTGGCTTCGATCTTGAATTGATCACCGTTGATGGTGGCCATCTGCATCTCGTAGTCCCCTTCGTTCATGGAAAGCGGGTTGCTGCCGCTCCAGAATTCGATGAGGTTCAGGATGACCACGTCGATGAAGCTCGCCACGCCGTACACCGGGATGATGTTCAATACCCAGAACACGAGGGTCTTCACGAACTTGCTGTCACTCAAGCCATCGTTCCAGTCATACACTTTCCGGACCAGGGCGAATTCGCCGAAGCAGCCGGTCTGTGTGATGAGGAGGCTACCCATGGCGAGTGCGAAGAGAGGGCGTTTCAAGATCTTCATGGTATAAAGAGTTTGATGCCAATGTAGGCCATGCTTTTCCAACCTTGGTCTGAACCCTGCCAATTTTTTGATGAACCGACGTGTGGATGACGCCCGGTGCTCACAGCACACTGAGCAGTGCCGCACCGAAATGCTCCACCTGGTAACGTCGCATCCCTGGTAGTGCCTGCAAGGCTTGCTGATCGCCGGGTAAGGTCCGTGCGATCTCCATCAGGATCTGGTTCGCTGCCACGATCCCGGGCCGAAGGTCGAACGCGCGCGTCAGCTCATCACGCTTGGCCTTCAAGCGTTTCAGCCGATCCTCGTAGTCGTCATCCCGGTCCCACCGTTTGGGGCGCTCCAGCCGGGGCCATTGGTCTTTCGGCAGCTCCTGCCCTCGCTTCACGGCGGCGAGGATCCGTTGGCCATGTTTTTCCACCACACGTTCGCCGACACCCGGTCGGGCGCCGAGCTCGCGGATGGACGATGGAGGTTCTACGGCAAGGGAGATCAACACGTCGTTCCCCAGGACCATGAACGGGGCTCGATCCTGATGTTCGGCCACGCCTTCGCGCCAGGTATGCACTTCGCGCAGGATGGCGAGCTGGTGTGGCTTCAGCATCTTGGCACCTTTTATCCGCAAGAAGAGCGGCTCATCGTTCGCCGAAGCGTTGAACGGGGCATCGGTGAGCAGGCTGAACTCCTCTTGGGCCCAGGTCCAGCGATCCTTTTCCTTCAATCCCTTCTCCAGGATGTCGCGCAACGCGATCAAGTGCGACGTGTCACCCGCTGCATAGTCCAGCATGTCCTGTGGGAGTGGCCGTTTGCTCCAATCCGCTTTCTGGAACTTCTTGTTCACCTGGAGGCCTTGGTACTTGTTGAGCAAGGCGGCCAGGCCGATCTCCGGTTCGTTGAGGAGTTCAGCGGCCACCAGCGTGTCGAATACGTTCTCCACCCGTATGCCATGGTGCCGGGCGAGCAGCCGCAGGTCATAATCCGCATCATGGATCACCACCTCCATATGCCTATGGGCGAGCAGGGTGCCCAATGAAGTGAGGTCTTTCGCGCTCAGCGGATCGATCAGGTACGTGTTGGTGCGGGTGCTGAGCTGTACCAGGCACACGCTTTCGCGGTATCGATGGAAGCTGGATGCCTCGGTGTCCAAGGCGATCACACTTTCCTGTGCGAGTTGCGCCACACAGGCCTCCAGAGCGGGTGTGGTGGTGAGGAGGTCGTAGTTGGCCACGTTGTCGGGTCGGTCCGCTGTGGAACCTCTGGCAATGTGCTGCAAGGTAGGGGTGTCGCGCCCCATGGCCGGGTCGGTCGTGCTTTTATCGGGTCCCACGGACTTTGGATCGTTCTGCTTCCCTATCCCTTTCGTTCAGCCCCTGCTGGAAATGGTGTCACACGTAGCGGTTCCCGCTTTCTGCCGTGAGGTCGTTCACGAAGCGTTTGATCTGTTGTTCGTCCTGCTTCCGGCAGACCAGCAGGGCATCCTTCGTACTCACCACGATATGGTCCTCCAAACCTTGGAGCACCAGGAGTCGACCATCCTGGGCATGCACCACGTTCCGCGCGCAGTCGTACAACCTGATCGTGCCGCCGATGGTGGCGTTTCCTTCCTGGTCCTTGGGGAGATGGGTGTACAGGCTGCCCCAGGTACCCAGGTCGCTCCAGCCGAAGTCGCTCACCACGGTGAACACGTTGTCGGCTTTTTCCATGATCCCATAGTCGATGCTCACGTTCTCGCACGCGTCATAGATCGAGTGGATGAACGCGCCTTCCGCCGGTGTGCCGTAACTGGCTTCGCCACGGCTGAAACGATCCTCCATGGCCGGGAGGTGCGTGCGGAAGGCC
Organism: Bacteroidota bacterium; assembly: GCA_963169535.1. Taxonomy (GTDB): domain Bacteria; phylum Bacteroidota; class Bacteroidia; order Flavobacteriales_F; family PHOS-HE28; genus PHOS-HE28. The sequence goes on from CAUJED010000029.1 coordinate 5,417, forward strand.
TTGCGGATGCTGGCCAGGCTCCAAATGAAGATGCCCGCGTTCCACAGGAACTCGCCGCTCTCGATGAAGCGGACCGCGGTTTCATGGTCGGGCTTTTCCGTGAAGGCTTTCACCGGCTTCACCCGCGGATGCTTCGTGCCACCATGTTCGATGAACTGGATGTAGCCATATCCGGTGTCCGGTCGGTTGGGCATGATGCCCAGGGTCACCAGGCAGTCCGTGCTCGCCGCCTGCTCCAAGGCCAGCTCCACGGTCTCATGGAATGCTGCTTCCTTCATCACCAGATGGTCGCTCGGGGCCACGATCACCAGGGCCTGTGGGTCGCGCCGGGCGATCACGTGGTTGGCATAGGCCACACAGGGCGCCGTGTTCCTTCGAGAAGGCTCGGCCAGGATCTGAGCGTCGTTCAACGCGGGCAACTGTTCCTTCACCAAGGGTGCGTATTGGGCATTGGTGACCACCAGGATGTTCTCTGGCGGACATAGCGCAAGGAACCGGTCGTAGGTCTGTTGCAGCAAGGTGCGTCCCAGCCCGAGGATGTCAAGGAATTGTTTGGGGTTGGCACTTCGGCTCATGGGCCAGAAGCGACTTCCGACTCCTCCGGCCATGATCACGCAATACGTGTGTTCGTTCGTCATATCAGTGGTGGTGGTCCAGCGAGGCCGGGCGTGATACCACCGGTCCGTTGACCTGTACTTCGGCCAGCGGATCGATGATGTAGTTCCGGCGATCGTTGAGACAGTGGCATTTGAATCGTTTCCGCAGCTGTGGGCCTTTCACGAACACCCGTTCGTTGAAGCGGAACACCGACCGGTCCGGCAGCTCTTCCAGCAGTTGCCGGGGGATCTTGTCGTGGTTCATGAGCACCCGCATCAGCCCTTGGTCGGTGCAACTGCTGGCCGGGGCATCCACCAGATGGCGCTCCAGCGCTTGCAGCACATCGGCGGGAAACACGGCGATACTCAGGAATGGGCGCATCAGCCGGGCATATTCGCTTTTCCAAACCGGGCCGTGGGGTGGGGTCCACCGCCGCATGGACACGAAGGTGCTGTAATGAGCGAATTCGTGCACCAAGGTGACCAGGAACGCATAGGGGTTGAGGTCGGAATTGACGCTGATCCGGTGGGGCTGGGTCGATGTGCCGCTCCGGAAGTCGCCCAACTTGGTCTGGCGTGGTCTGGAGATCCGTACCTGCACGGGATTCTTCCGCAGCCATTCCAACACAACGGGCCATGCTGCCGGTGGAATGTGCTTCCGCAGCAGGTCGAGGTTGGAGGTCGAAGGACGTGGCACGGGGGATGGAAAGCTCAACTATTTCGCTCCGAACCGCAATGATAGGGGGTTGCGGGCGGTTCGGTCCTTGCACGTTCCGTTCCGTTCGGGGCCGGTGGCACGTAATTCCACTTGGGGCACTTGCAGTCGTTGGAGTGCCTGTATTTGGACGGTTGCGAATGGCAGGCCGCCAATAGCCATGCCAAGCCCATGGTGAGGACCAGCGCCGAGCAGTGACGGTTCCTTGCACTTAAACCCATTCTCAGTGTGCGAAACTACAACGGCCCAGAGGCCTGGCCTTGTATGCGGCAACCTATTTTCGCCCCGTTCGCCCTATGAGCATCCTCGCACACATCGGCCGCTACTTCATCCTGCTCAAGGAGACCTTCAGTCGCCCCGAGCGTGCCTCGGTCTATTGGAGACGTACCGTGGAGGAGATGGACCTGCTAGGCCTCAAGAGCCTGGGCATCGTGGCGCTGCTCTCGTTCTTCATGGGCGCGGTGATCACCATCCAGACCAAGACCAATATCGACAGCCCGCTCATCCAGGGCTGGGTGGTCGGTTTCGCTACACGCCAGAGCACCATCCTGGAGTTCAGCCCTACCATCATCGCGCTGATCCTGGCCGGCAAGGTGGGTTCCAACATCGCGGCCGAGATCGGCTCCATGCGCGTGAAGGAACAGATCGACGCCCTGGATATCATGGGAGTGAACTCGGCCGGATACCTGATCCTACCCAAGATCCTCGCCTCCATGTTCATCAATCCTTTCCTGGTGATGGTGAGCATGTTCCTGAGCATCTTCGGCGGTTATGTGGCGGGCACCGGAACAGGTATCATCAGCGCCACGGACTATCTCCAGGGGATCCAGACCGGGTTCATCCCGTACCATGTCACCTACGCGCTCATCAAAACGGTGGTGTTCGCCTTCATCATCGCCACGGTGAGCGCATATCAAGGTTACTACACGCGTGGCGGCACTCGCGAGGTGGGTATCAGCAGCACGCAGGCCGTGGTGTACAGCAATGTGGTCATCCTCATCGTGAACTATGCCCTGACCCAACTCCTGTTGATATGATCGAGGTGAAGGGCTTGAGCAAACGTTTCGGAGGCACACAGGTGCTCACGGACATCAATGCCGTGTTCCAGAAGGGCAAGGTGAACCAGATCATCGGCAAGAGCGGCTCGGGCAAGAGCGTGCTGGCCAAGTGCATCGTTGGCTTGCACAACCCAGAAGAGGGGCAGGTGCTGTATGAAGGCCGCTCCTTTCACGATATGGATCGCGATGAGAAGAAGCTCATCCGTCAGGAGATCGGCATGTTGTTCCAGGGCAGCGCTCTGTTCGACAGCCTCAATGTGTTGCAGAACGTGATGTTCCCCTTGCAGATGTTCGCCACCATGAACAAGGCGGAGATGGAGGAGCGGGCGCACTTCTGCCTGAACCGCGTGAACATCCTGGAGAAGGACCGGCTTTACCCTGCTGAGCTGAGCGGAGGCATGCAGAAGCGGGTGGGTATCGCGCGGGCCATCGCCATGAATCCGAAGTATCTGTTCTGCGATGAACCGAACAGCGGCCTCGATCCGCAGACGAGCATCTTGATCGACGACCTGATCAAGGAGATCACCGAGGAGTTCAACACCACCACCATCGTGATCACCCATGACATGAACTCGGTGATGGAGACAGGAGAGAACATCATCTTCATCAACCAGGGCCGCAAATGGTGGGAGGGCACCAAGGATGATCTGTTGAACAGCGACAACCAGGAGCTCAATGATTTCATCTACGCCGGTGGCCTCATGCGCCAAGTGAAGAAGGCGCTGACCGGCCGCTCTTGATCCGGGCATGAAGGGAAAACCCCCTTGGGTCCATGGCCCAAGGGGGTTTTGCTTTTGGAGCAGGCTTAGTGCAGTGTCACGCGCTCAACCAGAGTGCTGGTGGCGTTGCTCACCCGTACGTTGTACACACCGCGTGCAAGACCAGAGAGGTCCAAGGTGGTGCGGCCCGTGAACGTGCCTTGGTGCACCGTGGCACCCAACAGGTCGATCACCTCCACATTCATCACACCCTGCGCGTCGCTGGTGATGTTCACCAAACCGTGGGTGGGGTTGGGATACACCGCGATGGATGCGTTGGTGGCGGTTTCATCGATACCCACCGCCGGGGTCACGTTCAGGCGGATGGCCAGGGCATTGCCGTTGCCGTAGATATGGCGCCCTTCCGTACCGTCGTCATTGTAGTCCACCGGCAGGTAGATCATGCTCGAGAGACTTGGCTGTGGAATGGTGTTGTCGTCCGCGATGAAGACTTCGGCGTCCGTGGTCAAAGCAGTGCCCGATCCGGCGACCCTTGCGCAGAGGTAGTATGCGCCAGGAGCCAATGAGATCGGCTGTTCGAAGGGGATGGTCACCTGGCCAGCCCCCACTTGTTGGGTGGTCAACGACACCACATCGGAGGTGATCCCGAAGAGCGGGAAGCTCACACTGGAGGATTGCGTGTTCAGCACGTCAGCCGTATCCAGAAGGAACACCTCCAGTTCGGTGGCCGCTCCCGCACGGGTGTTCGTACCCAGTACGATGGTGGCACTGTGAGCCTGGGTGGCGGCCAGGATGTGATACATGGTCATCAAGTACACCGTCGAGTTGTCAGCGAAGGAGGCGGTGCCCAATTGTTGGCGGACCTCGGTGCCTGCAGGGTGATTGCCCAAGGCATCAAGGGAGTATTGGTCGAGGGTCACTTCGAAGTGGCGGGTCTTGCTGTTGTCGTCGAGGTTGCCGTCCTGTCCAACCTCATCGCCGGTGATGGTGAAGGTGGCGTTGTATTTGCCGAGATCGAGGAAGGGCAGGTCGGCCTGGTCGTCGCTTACCACGGTTTGTGCACCAGGCAGATCGCCCACCTGGGTATTGTGCGTGAAGGCTACGGTGCCGTCCGCTTTCCGCACGATGCACTCCACGCCCAGGTTGGTCTGCGTGACGCTTCCATTGTTCGCCACTTCCGCACCGATGTTCATCGAGGCCGGGAGCTGCGTCGCGGGGATGCGCCCGTATTCGTCTCCGGTGCCCGTGGTGGAGGTGTATGCGTAGTTCATCGTCACCTCGTATTCGGGCAGTACCACGATCTGGATGTCGTCCACCTGCCAGTGGTAGTGCGAGGTGCCGGCCTCGCTGTTGTGGTGGAACCGGAACTGCACACTGCCCGGATTCGCCGCGATGGCCGCCGCGATATTGAACCGGCGGGTTTCGGTGAAGGTCGGGTCCTGGTTGATCGCCAGCCCCTCATTCGACTCAAAAACGGTCCAGTTGGCTCCGCCATCGCAAGTGACCTCGAAGAAGAACGGGCTGGTGCCACAGCAGAACCGCGAACGCTGTTGGAATACCACTTCCGCCCAGGGCGACAAGCTCAGGTCGATCACGGGAGAGACGAGACTGGCCTCCCATGAGGTGAACTGGCTTTCCGGAAGTGCCGTGGCCGTGGTGCCGTTCCAGGTGCAGTTGGCCGAGTCGGAGGCGAACTTGGCGAAGCCATTCGTGTACGTGGTGGATTGGATCCGTTCCGATGCTGGGGTGTATGCTCCTTTGGGGCCGTTGGAGTTGATGCGCCAGATGTCGCCGTTGGGACCGTCCACCGTCCAAGCACCGGAAGGGTTGTTACCGGCGAAGCCTTGGGAGAAATCTTCTGACCACACCACGATCTCGCTGCCGCGGGCGCCCGTGTTCACGGGTGCTTCCGAAGTGAAGCGGGTGGGGGTGGGTTGTGCCGTTGCTGTTGGCAGGCCGACCCGTTGCGCGGATGTGGCCAAGGTGAGAGCCCCGGCGCAAAGGCCGAGCAAAGAATACCGTTTGTTCATGGTTATCCGTATTGTACTGGCCCGAAGTTAACCTTCCGCCCCTTCCTATTGGGTCCGCAAGTGGCGTACGGGGCCATTTGGGACGCAACGGTCACTGGATAGCAGGGAACGGTCAGGAGGTGATGAGGCCATGGTCATCGGTCACGCGCAGGTGACATTTCGTACGGAGGCATAAGCCAGTGATGCGAAAGGGGGCGCAGGATGTCCCGCCTGATCGTTCTACCATTCGGGCATCCAATTCCAGCCGACCCACTTGCTCGTTTCCGCATGCCTTCACCGAGAGACCGGTGAAGAATGTCGTGCATCTACGGCTGTTGTTGGATGTCCCGATGGTATTAGCGTTGGATGGAAACCACTGAAGTGCGAATTCCACCACTGCTGAACACCTCCAACGTGTACAGACCGGACCGCAGATCCGATACGTCGATCAGGGGCTCGGCACTTGTGTTCTTTTGATCTTGGCTCACTTGCCGCACCATGCGTCCGGCCAGGTCGGTGAGCGTCCAACCGATGATCCGTTCGTTGTGGGGTATTCGGATCCTTAACGTGTGCGTTGCAGGATTGGGATACGCCAACAATTGCTCCGCCCGGCCAGGGGTGGGTTCCAGTCCAACCGGCACTTCGGTCAAATGCAGCCTGACCATGGGTGCGCCATACAACGGTTCGATGCTGAAGCCGAGGCCTTCCATGATCCCGCTGCGGGCTGGTCGGGAAGGTCCGCCAATGGCCACGTACACGGGTTGGTCGCTACCGGAGGTGAGTTGTTGGATACCGATGTGGTAGTCCCCAGGTGCCAGTGCCAGGCCATGGGTCAACGACTCGTACACCGGCATGCCGTTCCAGATCCCATCGATGTCCGGCTGTGTCAACATACGCTGCGAAGAGGTGTCCAGCATGTTGAAGTTCGCATCCATCAGGATCGCACGGACCACGGCACCTACTGCGGTCTGGTTCGTGTATCGTACGCTGATCCCCATGGCATGGTCGCCAGTGTATGCCACTTCAAACCGGTTGAAGACGATGAACCCACCAGTGCCTCCGACACTGCTGGTGACCTGGTCGAGGTCGCAGCTCATGGCGCTGTAGCCCGCATCCCAGCCTGCGCCGGTGTACCGAACGCTTCCCGTGGAGGTGTTGTCTTCCGGCGCATCATCCGTTCCGGTGGCATTTCCGGTGATGGTGATCGTGGCCGCTCCAGCTGCATCGGGTTGCCAGTTGGTAACGATGGGGATCTCAAGGGTTGCACCAGGGAGGAGTTCGGCGATGAACTCCGAGTCGAACGGCCCATGCGTGGTTCCGTTCAAGGTGATCGTGCCCGAGAGGCGCACTTGGGTCAGGGTGGCCGTGCCCGCGTTCTTCACCGTGGCCGCAAGCACCGCAGGAGCGGCCTGGGATACGGGGAGCATCCGGTAGAACAGGCGTTGATCACCGGTGGTGTAGGGCGATGCGGTGGTCATGCCCAACTGCGCGTTGGTCACCACCAGGTCCGTGGTGTTCCGTTCACGCAGGCAAACATCGTCCACGGCGAAACCACCGGCCCATGCGCCACCATCGCTCCATCGGAAGCGCAGCCTCAGGTCGGCGGCACCATCGAAGGTGCTGAGGTCCACGAACACGGGTTGCCAAGCGCCATCCACAGGTAGTGTGTGAACCTCCACCCACTCACCATTGGATATGCTCGCCTCGATCCTCGCAGGGCCGGCTTCGAAAAGCCCTTCGTTGAAGACCCGGCATTCCAAAGCGACGCCGGTGCGACCACTCAGGTCAAGCACCGGAGTGGTCAGGGTCACATCGCTCAGGTCGCAGTTGCACGGCGCTGCAGCATCGTTGGCCATGGCGAAGTGGTTGCCCATGGGGCTGTCGGCCACGGGGAAGTAGCCTTCGGCGTTGGCTTCCGTGGCATTGCCCACGGACCAGGCCGGAACGAATTCGCCCATCCCTTCGCCTTCCGGGGTCCGTCGTTCCACCGCAGGGCCGAGGTCCCAGCCGGCCAACGCGTCCTGTTGTTCGAAATCGTTCGCGAAGAAACAGGCTTCGGCCCGCGACTGCGCATGGCTGCTCCCGATGGATCCCAGAAGGGACAGCGCTACTGCGCAGAAGGTCGGCTTGGTCATGCGCATCACGCTTCCGCCATTGCGTATTCCTCCACCGGTGGGCAGGTGCAGATCAGGTTGCGGTCGCCCAGGGCGTTGTCCACGCGGCTCACGGTGGGCCAGTACTTCCAGTCGCGGTTCACCTGCACGGGGAAGGCCGCCTGCTCGCGGGTGTACGCGTGGTGCCATTCGTTACCGCAGACCTCCTCACTGGTGTGCGGTGCGTTCTTCATCACGTTGTCGGCCTTGTCCACTTCGCCTTTCTCCAGTGCGGCGATCTCCTTGCGGATGCCGATCATGGCATCCACGAAGCGGTCCAGCTCGGCTTTCGCCTCGCTCTCGGTGGGCTCCACCATCAGCGTTTCGGCTACGGGGAATGATACGGTGGGCGCGTGGAAGCCATAGTCCATCAACCGCTTAGCGATGTCGCTCACGTCGATGCCGGCCGCCCGTTTGAAGTCGCGACAATCCAAGATCATCTCGTGCGCCACCATGCCTTGGCTGCCCACGTACAGGATCGGGTAGTGCTTCTCCAATCGCGCTTTGAGGTAGTTGGCGTTCAGGATCGCGTAGCGCGTGGCATCGGTCAATCCCGCACCGCCCAGCATCTTGATGTAGCCGTAGCTGATCAGCAGGATCAACGAGCTGCCCCACGGGGCGGCGCTCACGGCGGGCACGGCGTGCTCGCCACCTGTCCTCACCAGCGGATGGCCGGGCAGGAAGGGCTTCAGCTTGTCGTTCACGCAGATGGGGCCCATGCCGGGGCCACCGCCACCGTGCGGGATCGCGAAGGTCTTGTGCAGGTTCAGGTGGCACACGTCGGCACCGATGTCGCCGGGCGAGGTGAGGCCCACCTGCGCGTTCATGTTGGCGCCGTCCATGTACACCAGGCCGCCGTTCGCGTGGATCGTGCTGGTGATCTCCTTGATGCTCTCCTCGTACACGCCATGCGTGCTCGGGTAGGTGATCATCAGGCAGCTCAACGTGTCCTTGTACTGCTCGGCCTTGGCCTTCAGGTCGGCCACGTCCACATGGCCTTCACTGTCGGCCTTCACCACCACGATGCGCATGCCCACCATGGCGGCACTGGCCGGGTTGGTGCCGTGCGCGCTGCTGGGGATCAGGGCCACATCGCGCTTATGGTCGCCGCGGGCCTCATGGTAGGCGCGGATAACGAGCAATCCCGCGTATTCGCCTTGTGCACCACTGTTCGGTTGCAGGCTCACCGCGCTGAATCCGGTGCATTGGGCCAAGTCGTTGCTCAACTGCTTGAACAGCTCCTGGTAACCGGCCGCTTGTTCCACCGGAACGAAGGGGTGGATGTTGGCCCATTCCGGCCAGGTCAGTGGCAGCAGGGTGCTGGCGGCGTTCAACTTCATGGTGCACGAGCCCAGCGGGATCATGCCGTGCATCAGGCTGAAATCCTTGTTCTCCAACCGCTTGATGTAGCGTTGAAGCTCCAGTTCGGTGTGGTGGCTGTTGAAGACGAGATGCGTGAGGAAGGTGCTCGTGCGCTGCAACGCGGAAGGAATGGCGGAGCCTTCGGCCTTCACGGTGCCGGCTTTCGCACCGATGGCTTCGGCCAGTGCGGCGATCACGTCGTCGACATCCTGTGCGCGCGTGGTTTCGTCCAGCGCGATGCTCACGTTGTCGCCCGTGTAGCGGAAGTTGATGGAACGCGCTTCCGCCGCTGCTTTCACCTTTGCGGCGTTCGCAACGCCCGCGAGGGTCACGGTGTCGAAATAGCTGGTGTTCGCCACGGTGTAGCCGAGGCTCTTCGCGCCTTCTGCCACGCGGCGTGCCCTGGCATGCACGGTGGTGGCGATCCGTTTCAATCCTTCGGGGCCATGGTACACGGCGTACATGCCGGCCATCACGGCGAGCAGGGCTTGTGCGGTGCAGATGTTGCTCGTGGCCTTGTCGCGGCGGATGTGCTGCTCCCGCGTCTGCAAGGCCATGCGCAGCCCTTGCTTTCCGCGCCGGTCCTGGCTAACGCCGATGATCCGGCCGGGGATCAGTCGCTTGAAGTCGTCGCAGGTGGCGAAGAACGCGGCGTGGGGGCCTCCGTAGCCCATGGGTACGCCGAAGCGCTGCGTGTTGCCCACCACCACATCGGCGCCCCATTCGCCCGGAGGCGTAAGCAGCACCAGCGAGAGCAGGTCGGCGCATACGGCGGTGCGTACCCCGGCGGCCTTGGCTTTGTTCACCACCGCACGGTAGTCGTTCACGCTGCCATCGATCGCGGGGTATTGCAGTGCGATGCCGAAGTAGCCGTCGGCCGGATCCAGTTCGTGCACATCGCCCACCACCAGTTCCACGCCGATGGGTGCGCAGCGCGTGCGCAACACATCGATGTTCTGCGGGAACAGGTGCTTGTCGGCGAAGAACTTGTTGGCACCGGCCAGCTCTTTCGGCCGTGCGCCATGCAGCATGTGCATGGCCTCGGCGATGGCGGTGGATTCGTCCAGCAGGCTGGCGTTGGCGATGGGCAGGCCGGTGAGGTCGCTGCACATGGTCTGGAAGTTCAGCAGTGCCTCCAGGCGGCCCTGCGAGATCTCGGCCTGGTAGGGCGTGTAGGCCGTGTACCATCCGGGGTTCTCGAAGATGTTGCGCTGGATCGGCGGCGGCAGGATGGTGCCGCTGTAACCCAGGCCGATGTAACTGCGGAACACCTTGTTCTTCGCGCCAAGCGCCCGCATGTTGTCCAGATGCTCCCTTTCGGTCATCGCTGGGCCCACGTCCAAGGTGGTGCCGCGGCGGATCCCTTTGGGCACGGTGCGGTCGATCAGTTCGTCGAGCGAGGCCACGCCGATGGCCTTGAGCATGGCGTTCGTTTCGCTGGTGTTGGGGCCGATGTGGCGCTCCTGATAGGTTACGGATGGCATGGGATGGGTGCCTTTTGGGCGCGGCAAATATACCCGGTACGGGGCGAGGCGGTGAAGCGGTGGGGCAGGGGGGGGAATGCGGTGAATGGTCGGGGGTGATATGGTGAAGGGGCTGTTCGGTGGCTCTTCCTTTCACCTCCGATCTTTCGCCATGCATCATTCTCCTCTCTTCCTCTCTTCCTCTCTTCCTCTCTTCTTCCTCTCTTCTTCCTCTTCTTCACCACTTCCCTTCTTCTCCGCTTCAACCTCCCGGGCCTCTTCGTTCCCCCCACCCCCAAGGCCTATCTTTGGCCACCTGACACCCCGTATGGAGTTCCAATGCCGTGCCCTGTTGATCCTGATCTCACTCGTTGCGAGCCGTGCCGTTGTGGCACAGGACCGGATCCTGATGATGAACGGCGAGATCCATGAAGGACGGGTCTTGGGGCAGAGCACCCTGGAGGTGCGTTACCTGCAACTGCGGAAGAGTGGTTCGTGGAAGGAGC
>CAUJED010000030.1:0-7997 GCA_963169535.1 Bacteroidota bacterium
TGTTGGAGATGGCCATGGAGTCGGTGTTCGCGCTGGTGGACATCTTCTTCGTGAGCAAGTTGGGCAAGCATGCCATCGCTACGGTGGGATTGACGGAGAGCGTGCTCACCTTGGTCTATTCGCTTGCCTGGGGCCTGGGCATGGGTATCACTGCGGTTGTGGCCCGGCGTACAGGCGAGAAAGATGGCAGCGGGGCCGCGCGTGCTGCCATGCAAGGTGTGCTGGTCGCCATCGCGCTCGGCGTGGTGATCGCGATCCCTGGTATCATCTATGCGCGTGACATCCTCGCGTTGATGGGGGCCGAGTCCGATGTGTTGGCCGAAGGCCCGATGTACATGCGCATCATGCTCGGTGGCAACGTGGTCATCCTGCTGCTCTTCGGCATCAACGCCATCTTTCGGGGTGCGGGCGATGCCGCCATGGCCATGCGCTCCCTCATGCTGGCCAACGGCATGAACATCATCCTGTGCCCCTTGCTGATCCATGGTTTCGGGAGTTGGGGCGGTTTCGGCATCATGGGGGCGGCCATGGCCACCACCATCGGGCGTGGTGTCGGGGTGTGCTACCAGGTGTACCATCTTTTCGATGGGCGTGGACGCATCTCGCTGAGGGGCCTGCCCATGGTGCCCGACCGTGCCGTGATGCTCAACATCGTGAAGGTGGCGGCGGGTGGTATCATTCAGTTCATCCTGCCCTCGGTGAGCTGGATCTTCCTCTCGCGCATCGTAGCGGTGTTCGGCAGCAGTGCGGTGGCGGGGTACACCATCGCGGTGCGCATCATGGTCTTTTCGTTACTCCCATCGTGGGGTGTGGCCAATGCAGCGAGTACGCTGGTCGGGCAGAACCTCGGGGCGAAGCAACCCGACCGCGCCGCGAAGAGCGCCTGGTATTGTGGCCATATCAACATGGTGTACATGGTCTGCGTGGCCCTGCTGTTCTGGCTCACCACCCCGTGGTTGGTCAGCTTCTTCACCACCGAGACCGCAGTAGCGGGCTATGCCATCTCCGCCTTGCGAACCCTGTGCATGGGTTACTTCTTCTACGGCTACGGCATGGTGTTCGCCCAAGCGTTCAATGGGGCTGGCGATACCATGACACCCACCTGGATGAACGCGATCTGCTTCCTGCTGATCCAGATCCCGCTCGCGTGGTTCCTTTCGCAGGTGTTGCAATGGGGCGCACAAGGCGCGTTCGCGGCCGTGCCCATGAGCGAGAGTTTCCTGGCCGTGCTCAGTGCTTACTTGTTCCAGCGCGGCGGATGGAAGTCGGTGAAGGTGTAGAACGCTGAACGCCGAAGGCTGAATGCTGATCGAGTCGGAGGTGTTGGTAGGGATGTGGAGATGCCCCGCCGATCCTCAGCGCCGGTTCTTTTTGGCCGTGACAATGCTCGCACCGAGGATGGCTTGGAGTTCATTCGCTTCCCGCCACAGGTCATGGGCTTCAGGGGTGTCAGCGTTCCCGCTCTCGATCAGCAGTTCCAACCAGTAGGCCGATCCCTCCGCCTCGAACTGTGAGATACCGAGCTTGGCCGTGAACTCGGCGGTGCTTCTGCCCCGTTTCCCTTCACGGTAATTGGCCCCCACCGACGTTCCCGACCTCCGGAGTTGATCGCCCAGCACATGGCCGACCTGGGTTTGGGGCAGTCCGCCGATGTATCTGATCACGCCCAACGCGAAACGCTTCGTCCTGACGGACAAGTCTTCGGGTCTATTGCGTTGTTGTGGATCCATGCCCGAACATACTGGGCAGGGTCGAAGTGTCGATGAAACGTTCAGTCCCGTTCCTTCGATCGATCGAAGTTCAACGTTCCATGCACACCTCCGGGTCCATCGTTCCTACTCGTTCCGCCTTCTCCGTTCATCCTTCGGTATTCAGCGTTCGCCCTTCAGCATTCCCCTACTGGGCCACGTAGCCCTTCGGCCTGCCTGCCTTGTACCATTTCAGGAGCGTGTCGATCATGTGCTCCATCTTACGTGCATCGGCCCAGGTGCCACGGAACACCATGGTGCCATCCTTGTCGATCAGGTACGCTCCGTTCGGTGCCTTGCCATAGGCTTCGAAGGTGGCGTTGTTCAAGCCGTCCACCAACACGGGCAGTTTGCCGAGCTGGGCGAACTCCTGCGCGTAGGCCATCTTCTCGTATTCGCTCTTGGGCATGGGGTAGGCCTTGAACTCCTTCTTGTCGCCGGGGTGCAGTTCCGGGCCGTAGATCACGAAGAGCTGAACGTCCTCCTTGGCGTACTTCTGCACCAGACGGCTCCAACGCTCCACCTGCATCCGCGCTGGCGGGTTGGTGATGCTGCCGAACATGAAGGCCCTGATCCGACCATCGTTCGCACGCAGGGAGTAGGTGCTGCCGTCCTGGGCCGTGGGCAGGGTGAAGTCGTGCGTGTGCGGAACCATGCCTCCCCCTTCGCTGTACGTGCGTAGCTCGTTGATGGTGCGGCGCATGAGCTTGTCCCAGTTCATACGCCAGATGTTCACCTGCTTGCGCATCACCTTGATGTCGTTCTTGCTGTACGCGTTCAGGTAGTAGTCGAGGTCGTCGTGGAACACCAGGGTGCTGTCCGTGGGGTACCAGGTGGGGTCCCAATTGTTCAGTTGGGCGCGGCCGGGCACAGCGGCTACGAAGGCGATGATGAGAAGGAAGGCTCGCATGTCGAAGCGGTGGTGGGTAAAGGTAGGTGCGGTGGCACCCTAATTCCATTCGGATATCCAATGCCAGCTGATCCGTTCGGTCTTTCTACCCACGCTGATACGAGACCTATTCCGAAGGCCTCGCAGCGGGTCCTTCGTATGGGCCTGTGGAAGACCAACCGCGCAGGTGCGGCCGCTCTTGAATGTCCGAATGGCATTACCCGAGGAATGCGACCTCCACCCATTCCTCCTCGCCCAGCCGAAGGTCGCGCAGGCGTAGCTCCACGCTCCACGATACCACGGGGGCATCATCACGCAGGTCCACCGGTGTGTACGGCCAGCGCTTGATGTTGAGGAAGACGGGTTCGGGCCAGGAGGCATTGTACAGCAGCGAGAACCGGAAGCTCTGGTGGTCCACGTTCAAGCGGCGGTCGCCGGGGCCATGGGCCGTGGTGGTCACCACCAGCGATGCCGTGTACAGGCGCCGTTGCCATCCGGGCAGTGGTGTGCGGAAGAGCGCCTGACGGAATTCGAGGCGAGGTTTGCCGGGGCCGCTCAATAGGGCGGTGGGGGTGGTGTGGTCGAGCCTGATGTGGTGCAGGGCCATGGCTCAGAAGATCCAGCGCACCTGCATCTTCAGGTCGCTGCGCATGTTCCCATTGATCTCCTGCAGGCCACTGCTGATGGTGCTCTGGTCGTGGTAGATGAATGCGCCGTAGCGGAGCCAGAGGTCCACGCGGCGTAGCGGTGTCACGCGCACCATGCCGTACCAGCGGATGCCGCGCCCGTAATAAGGCGGTATGCTGAACACGCCGATCAGGTCGTTCTCGTAAGCGTAGATGCGTGCATCATAGCTCTCGGTGTCGAACAGGGCGAAACGCAGAGTGACCTCCAGTGGGCTGCTCAGGGGGCGATGGACGAGGTCCTGGTAGAGCAGAAAGCCGTGCTGCAGCGGTGCGGACCCGCGCTGGAAGTCCACGGTCTCGATGCGGGTGCGCAGGCTCACGGCCTCGCTCACCTTGTAGCTCGCGTTCACCCGGTAGTTGGTCTGCTCCATGCGTACCAAAGGGTCCACCCCCGTGGCGGCCTCCGCCGTGTTGCGCGCCCGGTCCTGGTGGCGTGCGCGGGCGTAGATCTCGACCTTCTTGCTAGGGCGCCAGTTCACCTGCGCCAACCAGTCGAAGCCGCTGCTTGGGCCATCGGTGAGGTAACGCAACCAGGGGAAGGTGAACTGGTCGAAGTAGGCGTTGATGGTCCATTGCCGGTTGGGCCGGAGCTCCAGCCCGGTGAACAGGCCACGCTCGTTCCATGGGTTGGTGCCTTCGGCGAAGGCGGTGCTGTACAGCCCGTGGAAGTCGCGACCGTAGTTGCGGTACAGCATGCTCAGGCTCACCCGTTTGTCCAGGGAGAGGAGCATGCCCGTGTTCATGGCCATGCCCCCGTTGGCGCTGGTGGCCGCCTCGCCGAACCAGGTGAGGTTGCGGTACAGCACGTTCCAGTCCACGCCGGCGGTGGTGTTCTGTGCGCCCTGGAAATCGAATTGGTTGTACGGCTGTGCGTTGCGGCTCAGCTTGCCCGTGTAGTTCACGTGTGCGGCGGTGGCACCGATGCTCACGTTCCGCCATGTGCCGGTCGCGTGCCCTCCGATGATCGTTTCGCCCAGGCCATCCTTCTTCGCCATCTCGGTGTGGGTGCGGTGGAAGCCATCTTCCTGGAAGCTGCTGAAGATGACCTCGGCATCCTGGATCACACCAAGGCTGTCCGCCGCTGCATCCGCCGCAGTCTGGATGTTGGCATCGATGTTCTTCCGCGAGCCGAAGACGGTGACCTCGAGATGCTTGCTCGCCGCGAAGGTGGCCGCCAGGCCGCGCATGAACAGGTTCTCGTTCACGCTGGTGTACGGCGCCAGGCCTTGGGCATTGCGTTTCACGTTCATGGTGAAGCTGCTCTTCGCGGCGAAGCCCAGTCCGTTCCAGAAGGTGAGGCCCTGCCCGAACTGTGCCTGGTGATCACCGATGGCAAGGGCCTTCAACCGTCCGATGTTGCGCAGGAAGACGTGCGCGCTGTAGAAGTCGAATCCATTGGGTTGCGTGCCCTTGAAGAATTCCTCCCCCTCGTCCTTCTCCGCCGTGAATCCGAAACTGATGTTCTGCCGGTAACGGAACCGGTATCGGGTGTACACCCGGTACGGACTGCCCAGGTACACCTTGTTGTTCCGACGCAACGAATCGAGCACCGCAGGGTCGTCGAAGTCGGGCAAGGTGGCGCCCGTGGGCGAGGCATAGTCCTTTCCGAACGGGTTGCGCCGATCCATGAAGCCGCGCCGCGATTCGATGGTCATCGTGCTCCGAACGGTGACCTCGTGCGTACCGTTCTTGAGGATCTCGCGCAACGAGGCCGTGCTCCCCAGCGGGTTCTCGCGCACCATCACGAAGGGGGCGATCATGCGGATGGTGCGGGTGTCCATGCTGTTGAGCGTCTGCAACTCGTACAGGTTGAGGAAGCGCCCGTGCCGCTGGGTGTGCTGGAGGATGTCGCTGATCTGCACGTCGGAGAGCAGGAGGATGGTGCTCAGCTCCTGCGCATTGGTGCGGTTCAGGTCGATGGGGTCGAGGTAGCGGTCGGTGAGGATCTCGAAGAGGTTGCTCAGGTCCGCTTCGCCGCCGAGCTGTTCCGCCGCCGCTTCGATGCGCTGTTCGATCACGTCGCGTGGCACCCCGTCCACCTGCGCCTGGCTGGCAGCGGCAAGGCAGGCTGTCGCGACAGCAAGGATGATCGCCCTCATTCGAAGCGGTAGTTCAAGCCGATGATGGGGGTGGTGCCGAGTTGCGACCGTACCGCCACGGCCAGGTCGATGTCGATCCGTTTCAGCCGGAACCCGGCCCCGAAGTGCCCCTGCACCGGACCCGTGCTGATGCCCGTGCGTAGGTACAGAACATCGTTCGGGTGGTACTCGACCCCCATGCGGATGCGCTCCTGGCGATCGATGTCCTTCTCCGCCTCGAGCGTCATGAGCAGCTTGGTGCTGAAGGTGTAGCCGAACCCGGCGCGCAGCAAGGTGGGGATGCGGTCGTCATACGGGCCACCGATCCTTACCCGGTTGGGGTTGTACACGTGCGCCCCGATCCACAATGCCTCGGTGAGCCTCGCTTGCATACCCAGCGATACCGCCAAGGCACTGGCGCTGCCGTAGTTCTCGCCCAGCCGAACCCCCAGGTAGTCCATTTGTACTGCGGCCCGCAAGCCATCGCCGAAGCGCATGGCGTACGCGGCGCCCACCTTCGTTTCGTTGTAGAGCGCGTAGCCGAAGCGGTCGCCCGAAAGGGCGATGGTGCCTTTACCCAACGGTACAGCGGCCACCAACCCTTGCTGGGCCAGCTCCTTCGAGAGCCAATGGCTCTGGTGGAACACCCCGATCACCGGCTTGTTCAGTCCCGCCAGCCCGGCCGGGTTCAGTCGAATGCTCCACGGATCGGCCGCGGTGAGGCCGGTATAGCCCATGCCTGCGAAACGCGCCCCGGATGGAAGGAACTCGCCCCCCGCAAGGCAGCTCGTGGCAAGGGTGGCACCAAGTGCGAAAAGAAGGTGACGCATCGCACCGAATGTAACAGGTTCGATGATCCCATGGACGTCGCCGTGGTTTCTTGCTCGCATGAAGCGTTCATTACCTTCGCCCCTTCGCTATTGCCGTTCACATCCCCCCGACATCCATGAGCCGCGTGAAGCTGCACGATCTTGAGTTCGAACCCTTCCTCTCCGAAGCGGAGTTGGGCGCAGCGGTGGACCGCTTGGCGGCTGATCTGAAGGCCAAGTATGCGGATAAACGTCCGCTGTTCGTGGGTGTGCTCAATGGCGCCTTCTTCTTCGCTGCCGAGCTCATGAAGCGGCTCGATATCGAGTGCGAGATCACCTTCGTGAAGGTGGCCAGCTACCTCGGTACCAGCACCACCGGCCGGGTCACCGACCTGATCGGCCTGAACGAACGGCTCGAAGGGCGCCACGTGGTGGTGGTGGAGGATATCGTCGATACCGGCAACACCGTGAAACACATCCTCGAAGCGTTGAAGGACCATCATCCGGCCAGCGTGAGCATCGCCACCTTGCTCTTCAAGCCGGAGGCTTACGAGCAGGAGATCCCCATCGAACATGTGGCGGTCAGTATCCCCAATGCGTTCGTGGTGGGCTCCGGCCTGGACCACGACGGCCTCGGCCGTAATCTGCCCGGGATCTACCGCATTCTACAATAGATCATCATGAGCAAGCTCAACCTCGTCCTTTTTGGCCCTCCGGGGGCCGGTAAAGGCACACAAAGCGCTTTCCTGATCCAACGTTTCGGACTGATCCACCTCAGCACCGGCGACCTACTGCGCGCCGAGATCAAAGCCGAGACCGAACTGGGTACCGCCGCCAAGGAACTGATGGATCGGGGCGAACTGGTGCCCGACCACATCGTGGTGGGCATGATCCGCAACAAGATCGAAGCGCATCATGAAGCGAAAGGCTTCATCTTCGATGGCTTCCCGCGCACCCAGGCCCAAGCCGAAGCGCTGGATGACATGCTGGGCGCGAAGAGCGAACCCATCGTGGCCATGCTCGCCCTGGAAGTGCCCGAACAGGAACTGGTGAAGCGCCTGCTCGGCCGGGGCACCACCAGTGGCAGGCCCGATGACCAGGACGAGGCCATCATCCGCAACCGCATCCGCGAGTACGAGAACAAGACCGCACCGCTCAAGGCGTATTACACCGCGCAAGGCAAATTCAAAGGCATCGACGGGGTGGGCTCGCTGGAGGCGATCACCGAGCGGTTGGTGAAGGCGATCGGCTAACACCGGTCGGTACGTGCCGTGGTCGGCGAAGAGGTTCGGGGCCTCTTCAAACGCGCCCCCCCGGTCTGTTTTCCGTCCATGCTTCGCCTGATATCGATCCTGTGGACACCGCTACGCGTTGATCTTGAGGCTATGCCTGACCGAAAGAATAGCCTCGGGTTCCTTCGTTCAGGAGATCCCCAACAGGCTCCAATACCATTTGGGCATCCAAGACCAGCCGACCCGCTTGCTCTTTTTCCCCATGTCTTCTCCGAGCGACTTATTCCGTAGGCCCGGCCCTTGGTAGCTGCGATCCCTGCGGTCCACGCCTTCGGCCTTGCAACAGGTCCTTCGTATCGACCTGTGACGAAATGCCGCACATCTTCGGCCGCTATTGAATGTCCAAATGGTATAATACCATTTCGCATTAAGGCGTAGGCTAAAGATGCGAAGGGCTCTTTTCGCAGGACGATACGGCGGGGTCGTTGCGTAGCATGGGCTACGGAACGATCACGACGGAGAAGTCATGCGGAAAAAGACCGAGTAGATCGGCCT
>CAUJED010000031.1:0-12755 GCA_963169535.1 Bacteroidota bacterium
AGGCCGATCTACTCGGTCTTTTTCCGCATGACTTCTCCGTCGTGATCGTTCCGTAGCCCATGCTACGCAACGACCCCGCCGTATCGTCCTGCGAAAAGAGCCCTTCGCATCTTTAGCCTACGCCTTAATGCGAAATGGTATAAGGTGGTCCTGATAGGCCATGGGGCGAAGATCGGCGCAAAGAAGGAAGGGCTTACCGGATGGTTGCCATGCCGGGTGGTAGGTCGGGGGCAATGGACCCGGATCCGACCGAACCTGGTGCTAGTGCACCAACGCGCGGGCGGTCAACGCTCGATGATCAAGTTCAGATGACCATCCGGCCAGACCATGGAATAGTAGCCTGGAGCGATGTCAAGGTTCGTCTGCAGCCGACCTTCGCCCTCCTGTAGTTCCCATTTCCGTACAACACGCCCCGACGCATCCACCAGCTGTAGCGGAAGACGGGCCGAGCTGTCCGTTCGCTGGATGGTGAAGGCACCGTTGTTCGGGTTCGGAAAGAGTGTGATGGACACCGACGAGGTGAAGGTCACCGGTATGGGCGACGTGTAGCTCACAGTGCCGTCAAGATCGGTCTGCCGCAAGCGATAATAGCTGGTTCCTGGGTGGGGTGCTGGATCATCGAAGTTGTATCGCAGAACCGTATTGGAATGACCTGCACCGGCCACGTTTCCGACCGATTCGAATGAAATGGCGTCGTGGCTTCGCTCCACGGTGAAGAAATCGTTGTTGTGTTCACTTGCCGTGGCCCAGGTACAATGCGTGAAGGAATTATCCACGGCGACCGCGTTGAAGGCGATAAGCTCCACCGGTAGAGGGGTGGCATTGTACGCCATGGCCCAGATGTGTTCATCAGCAGGATTGATCACATCGCTGAAGGGTACTGCGGGTACCTGCACCTGGCGCAAGAAGGGATTGGTTTGGCCAGGGATCGGTGGTTGCCAGGTGCCTGCTGTTTCCAACCACCGTTGCGCGCGCACTGGACCGACGCCCAGGCTGGCATCGTCAGCCGGAGCGTGGCTCAGGAGCAGCGTTCCGGTGAACGAGGCGTTGGGAAGGTCGGTGAGCCAGAACCGGTCCACGGTGTTCGCACTGTTGTCGGCCACCGTAACACCGGCCATGTGCAGAACGGTTTCGTTCGTTGTTGCTGGATACGGGGTGTTATCCGGTGCGGATGGATAGGTGGCCACCGTGAGCAATGTGTTGTCCGGGAACGCGGCTCCTGGTGTGAATGAGAACGGAAGGATCGCACCGGTCGCGTTGCTGAAGGGGACCACGTGTGCCCCTACGTCGTTACCCAAGGCCCAAACGAACCGGCTGAGCAGGTCGGGGCTTTCGCTGCGTACGCTGCCTCCATTGTCCACGACCGCGCTGCTGGCGGGGTTGTATACGGTGAAGGAGTGGCCGTTCAAGCGCAGTATGGCGCCGTTCAGGTTCAGCGTACCGTTGGCGGCAGCAGCCCGCCCCGCATGGGCATCCACCAGCAGTGTTTTGTCTCCGCCACTGATCTCCAGGTTGCGGAAGTCGGTGATGTCCGCTCCGCTGATGTCCTGTGCTCCACCATACAGCACCACGGAGCCCGTGCTCGTTGTGGTGGTGGCCGCTCCGCCGCTGCTGTTGTCCCATTCGCCTTCCACATGGACAATGCCGTTGTTGTCGAAGAGGGCACCGGTGTTCAGCAGGACATCGCCTTCGACCACGAGATGTGTACCATTGTTCACGACCACGCTGATGGCGGAGCACCGGAAGGTGGTCTGGGCCGTGGTGTTGTGCGCCGCCACCACAAAGCAGAGCAAGAGCAGCGTACCGGGCATGGGAGAACACCTCCGTTGCTTTTGGGGTAGCGCCAAGGGCCAGAATACGGCGGGTGTGGAGGTCTGGCGCATAGGTGCAAGATCGGGCTCTGGGCCGATGCGTACAATACCATACAAGTGGTACGCGACACAACGGCGATGGACCCTGATCCGGAGGTGCAGGGGGGGCATGAGTTGGGCCGTGGCTCAGGCGCTGGGGTATACTTTTTTCACGGCCTCGTGCCGACTGCTCACCTGGAGCTTCTCGTAGATGTTGCGGATGTGCACCCGCACGGTACCGATGCTGATGCCACCCTTGTCGGCGATCTCTTTGTACATCAGGCCGGCGGCGAGACCGTCCACGACCTCACGTTCCTTGATGGTGAGGTGATGGTCGCTGATGGAGACGCGGGCCTGTCCCTGGAAGCTGGAGACCACCATGCGTGCGATGGCCGGACTCATGGGAGACCCCCCCTGCACCACATCGTGGATCGCGGGTACGAGCTCCTGAGCGCTGAGACTCTTCAGCAGGTAACCGGTGGCTCCGGCGCAGAGGGCTTGGAAGATGTAGTTCGGATTCTCGAACACCGTGCTGATGATGAACTGCACCTGGGGGTACAAGGGCTTGGTACGTGCAACACATTCAATGCCGTTCACTCCAGGCATGTTGATGTCCATCACGACCACGTCGGCTTCCTCCCCGTTGAAATCCGCCAGGAATGATCCGCCATTGGGATATGCCTTGATGAAACGGATGGACCTATCGTCGGAGAGGATCCTGCGCAGGAGGTCGCGGATCTCCGCATCATCCTCCACCACCATTACGCGCACCTCCGGTTGCATGGGTCGGGGTTCGTTCATTTCAGCGGGCCGTGTGCATGTAGGGCGGTACCTTTTCCGGGCGCACTGGTCACGGAGAGAAAGCCATTGTGCTGTTTCATCCGTGCGGGCATGTTCGTAAGACCATTGCCACGGCCGTGAACCTGTTCCGGGTCGAAGCCGATGCCATCATCATCAACGCGAAGTTCGAAGGAGTCGGCCTGTAGTTCCAACTTCACACGCACTGATCTCGCGTGTGCGTATTTGAGGATGTTGTTGAAGCATTCATTCAGCACCAGATGCAGATCGCGTTTCAGGGCTGGTTCCACCTGGGCTTCGGGCCGGAACGCGATCAGGTCCAGTGCGTATTGGATGCCGTTGTCACCGAGCAATCGTTGTGAAAGGTCGCGCACATGGTCGAGCATACCTTGGTGTGTATCCCGTTGAGGGTCCACCGCCCACACCACATCGCTGATCGCTCGGCTCGCGTTCTTCGCATGTTCACTGATACGGGAGAAGACCCTGCCGGACCCGGCCTCGTCATGGTTCCGTTGTGCGGCCATACCGCTGAGGAGCGCGATCTTGGTCAGCGTGGCACCGATGTCGTCATGGATGTCGCGTGCGATACGGGTGCGCACCAGTTCGGCCTCGCGTTGTTTTTCGCTATGGACCAGTTCGGTTTGTGCGCGACGGATCGCTTCGTTGGCCTTGCTCTTCGCACGGTAGGAGCGGAACAGGATCAGGGCGAGCAGAACGCCGAGAGCGCCGACGGCAATGGCTGCCCACTTCAATGTTCTTTCTTTCTCGGCTTCGGCTCGTGCCACGGCAACGATCTTTTCGTGCTCAACCCCCGCCCGGGCCTTTTCGGTGGCGCGCACTTTTCCCAGGTCCATGTCCGTAACGTGTGCATCCAGGGCCAGTAACTGATCGGTGAACGCATCCGTCATGCGCCCTTCTTGAGCGAACGCCAAGGAACGCAGTGACCGCAAGTGGTACGCCACGTTGAATTCGT
Source organism: Bacteroidota bacterium (assembly GCA_963169535.1). Lineage (GTDB taxonomy): Bacteria > Bacteroidota > Bacteroidia > Flavobacteriales_F > PHOS-HE28 > PHOS-HE28. Next base: position 3,622 of record CAUJED010000031.1, read on the forward strand.
CCATCCCATGTGCAAGTGTGATGGCACTATCGAGCAGGTGTTCGGCCGCTTTTCCATCACCTCTCCGCAGTAGCGAACGTGCTTCGCCCACCACCCACCGTACGTACTGGGTGGGGTCGCCGAGACGTGGAAGCAGGGTGCCTGCGAGGTGTTGTGCGGAATCGGCTTCTTGCCAACGCCTGGCTTTGAAGTATGCTTCGGCAAGGTTCACCAGGTTGTTCACCAGGTGATGGGTGTCTCCCTGTGCCTCATAGAGTTCTCCGGCTTCGGTGTGCCAATGGATCGCACTGTCGAGCTGGTTCAGATCGCTGTAGAGTACCGCCAGTTCGTGGTAGCAGTTCGCCAGGTCCGGACCAGGAGGCAGCTCTTTCAGCAGCCGGATCGCGCTCAGTACCATGTCCATCGCTCCTGTTCGGTCCTCCACCTGGCGCAGTGCGAAGCCTTGGTAGGAAAGAGCGGCCCCCATATCCTTGACGATGTGTTGCTGTTCTGCGAAGTGGTACATCCGTTGAAAGGCAACGATGGACGAATCGAAGCGGGATGCCGTGTACCAACCCATGCCACGGATGCGCCAGAGCTGCACGCGCCAGAATCCAACGCGCTGGTCCGGGATCCGCACGTTCGCTAGGCGCTGCAGGCCGCGCTGCGCGTACATGACCACGCTGTCCGGAGCCCCGAGACCGAAGTGGGTTCTTGCCAGATGGTACGCCGTTCGTGCGAAGCTGGTGTCGTGTACGGCATCGCGCAATTCGCGGCGCAGGCTGTCCAACTCCTGGGCGGAGCAGGGTGGCGCAATAAGGAACGTGCACCCAGCAAGGATGGTTTGGAACAGCTTACCTGCCATATCAGCCGATCTTCGTTGAATAGTCGTTGAGGTCGAGAAGGAGGCGTTGTTCGCGCAAGTTGAGCGATCCGGCACCAGTGATGTGTTTGATCAGTTCAAGCGCGGCGATATTGGCCATGATGGCGTTGCTGGCTGCCATGGTTGGGGCGATGCTACGGGCGTTGAACGTGGCGATGCACTCCGGTTGAGCATCGATCAACGGCGCCCAAGAACTGAAGAGGGCATCGTAGCTGCGTGTATCCGGTCCAAGCAAGGGGCCGATCAAACCCTGCGTACTCATGTACCCACACTTGATGAAGTGATAGTTGAACGCGATGCGTGCTTCACTGACCCAGTTCACGAGATGCACGGGCTTATCGGCGCTCAGTACGATGTGCCGTACGTTTGGGCATGCGGCCATCAGGTCATTCCATTCGGCTACGCTGTTGATGGATCTTTCCTGCGCCATCACGTTGCAATTCGGCGCGATGCGCAGGATACCCGCGCGGGCCGCATGCACCTTGGGCGTGCCGATATCATCTGGGCAGAAAAGGATCTGCCGGTTCAGGTTGCTTGCTTCCACGATGTCGCCATCCACCAGCACAAGGGTTCCGATGCCCGCTGCCGCAAGAGATTGAGCGATCTGATGGCCGATGCCTCCCAAGCCGAGGATGAGCACCTGGGCGTTATTCAATCGTTGTTGCCTGGCCAGGGAATCATGGTGGTCACTGACGGGAGCCAGGGCATCGAAGAACAGCAGCTGTCGATCGTAACGATCGTTACCAACGATCTCCGGATCGAAGTACTCGACAAGATTCAGGTCCTCAAGTCGGCCGATCAGTGCATCGACCAGGGCCAAGGGCACATCAAGGCGTTGCGCGAGTTCGGCCCTGGCCCACTCTACTTGAGGTGTTCCACTCAGTACGCCGAGCAACAGCTGGAACGCATGGCCCGCTGGTAGCGATGCCCCGTCGTTCAGATCGCGCACCACACGTATGCGCTCCCCTTCTTGAAGAAAGAGCAAGTGCCGTTTGAACCGGAGGTGGCGGGGCATGGAGCGAGTTTACCGGAATTCGCGGAGGGCCTCACGCTCCCGCTCAATTGCGATCCCAGCCTCCGCGTTTAGGTGCACCGTAGGGTTTTTCCGGTGTTCGCTGAACGGTATCCGGTTTCTGTGGCCCATCGGCCCTGTTCGGTCGCACAGGTGCGGGGGCACTGTTGATGCCCATGAGAAAGGCCAGGAAGGCGATGGTATTCATGGTGAAGGGATTTGTTCGGCAAAGGTGCGTGTGGCCTCCAGAACGGCGCCATACCATGTGGATGGTATGACGCTGTTCTGATGGGTGAACGCAATGTGCCTATGACGAAGATGGTATGGTGCATGCCCTGTGAGCCGATGAACATTTGGCCCACCGAACCGAACGGAACATGATACGCACGACCCTGATCTCCCTTGCCTTAGTCCATGCCGGAACATGCTGTATCGGCCAGGGCGTAGGGATCAACGTGAATGGCGCAGCACCGAATGCAAGCGCATTGCTCGATATCGATGGTAGCGCGATCGTGGGCTCCAAGCGAGGGCTGCTCATTCCACGTGTGACCACCACTGAGCGGCTGGGGATCCCTGTGCCAGCAACGGGGTTGTTGGTCTTTGACACCTCCTTTCTGGAGTTCTGGTTCTTCGATGGCCTGGTGTGGGTGCCATTGAGCAACGGGCGCGCTTGGCGCACCACCGGGAATGCCGGCCTCGTGGGAGGCACGCACTTCATCGGCACCACGGACGCTGCGCGGCTGGATTTCCGCGTGAACAACGAACCGGGCGGACACCTGGGCCATTTCTTGCGGAGCACCGCGTTCGGGTATCGCTCGGGTGCATCCATCGTTAGTGGACAACAGAACACGCTGATCGGTGCCCATGCAGGCGAACTGTGCACCACCGGCTCTTACAACACGGCGGTCGGTTCGCACGCGTTTGAGGCCGCTACGACGGGCAGTTCCAATGTGGCCATCGGTGTATTCTGTTTGCAGAACACCACCTCCGGCTCTGGCAACACCGCGGTCGGGAGCGAGTGCCTCGCCAGCAATTCAACGGGATATGGGAATTTGGCCGCTGGTGGGTCCGCCCTGTTCGACAACACTACGGGTGCCTATAATGTTGCTTTAGGTTCGGCCGCATTAGCGAACAATACAACGGGCAACAACAATACAGTACTCGGTAGCGGCGCTGGGTCCCAGACCATCACAGGGAGTGGTAATGTCGCGATCGGGCATCAATGTGGACCGATCTGGTCTGGTTTGCAGAACACCACGAACCTAGGTCCGCAGTGCTACACGTATGCCGACAACGCGGTAGCTGTGGGGTATGGAGCTCAGGCAGAAGGCGCCAACAGTGTGGCACTGGGGTATGGCACACGAGTGGTGGGCGCCAATAGCACGGCCATTGGCCAAGCCGCGCAGGCGCTATCGCCCAATAGTTTGGTCTTGGGCGGGACTGGTGCGAACGCTGTCAATGTGGGCATCGGTGTGTCGGCCCCATCGGCGACGTTGGAAGTGAACGGCTACACCAAGCTGGGCTCCGATGCACCTGCGATCCGGACGAAGAAGATCACCGTGAACACGCCCACCACACAAGGTGCTGTGTTGTGGGTGCCCCATGGTTTGGTCGGTAACAAGATCCTCTCCGTGGAACTGATGGTGGAATATGCGGCCGGTCAATTCGTGCCTGACAACTATGCATTGACTGGCTATTACCTGCGCTGGACCGTCACCGGAGCGAACATCGCTGTGGAGACCGTAGCCGCTGCATCGGCCAGCATCCTGAACAAGCCGATGAAGGTGTTCATCACGTACGAGCAGTAATACGCAGCTCACCGTATATCAGTTGAACATCCAATGCCCGCCGACCCGCTTGCTCTTTTCCCCATGCCTTCTCCGAGAGATGGATACCGCAGGCCCAGCCCTCGGTAGCTGCGCTCCCTGCGGTCTACGCTTTCGGCCTTGCAACAGGTCTCTCGTGGCGACCTGGGAGATCGCCGCGCATCTTCGGCCACAATTGATCCTCCAAATGGTAGTACTTCCGATGGGGAGCTTGCCGAGGTCGCTCAGGTTCTGCCACGTGTCAAACCCTCTGGCAGGATCGTTCTTCGTGCTAGTGCCGATGTTGAGGCGGCTGCTTGCGGTGGGCATGGCGGCGTAACCGATGGCCGTGGCGTTGTTCAGTGAATGGATGGGGGTGGACATGGTGCCGAGCGCACTGTTCTTGCACCCGGGGCGGATGGAGAAAGTGCGGAGCGACCACAGGCCGTGGTGTGATCACCGATGGTATTGCGATGCAGCTCATCGAAGCCATTGTCGCCGAGGGCACGAAAGCTGTGTTATCGTATCCTGTGGTGTTGCGTTCAAGGGCTTCGGAACCAAGGGCGGTGTTGTTGCGCCGTTCCGTTCGCGCATCAAGGCTAGAGGCTATCTCAAAAACACCCTTTGGGCTGCGCGAGGGTCTTTCGCGCCCATGTTTCGTTGTGAAAGGCCTTACAGAGCTACCGGCTATGCTCGGTTTTCAAGCCTCGCCTGGACGCGAAATACCTCTCGCTCGCTTCCAATAGCATTTTTGAGATGGCCTATAGATGACCGGGCAGGCCCGCTGCGCAACGAAGACTTGGATAGGGCACCAGTTCCAGTTTGGGCCACGCACGAGCGTCCCGATCATGTAGCTCATGCGGGTGATCGATGATCAGGTGACACCCCAGTGCGATCCACGAAGTACATCTCCATTTCTCCCTTACCCTTGGCCAGTACTTTTCCACGGGGAGTGAAGGAGAATGCAAGCTCAGTTGCGGGTTGCGGGTTGAGCCCACTCGCCGCCTCTTCACCTCCTTTCTTCTTCACATCCTTCACCAACGCATACGTCGCCTCGCTGATGTTCACCTGTCCCACCGCACCGCTACTCTCCATTCTTGAAGCCGTGTTCACCGTATCGCCCCAGATATCGTACTGGAACTTCTTCACGCCTACGATGCCGGCGACCACAGGGCCGGTGTGCACCCCGATGCGGATCTCGAAGTAGGGTTTGCCCGCCGCGATCTTCCGCTGCTTGCCTTCTTCGATGAAGTAGCGCATCTCCAGGGCAGCATTGATCGTGTCCACGGCGTGCGTGGTGTTGGCCAAAGGGAGACCACCCGCCGCCATGTAGGCATCACCGATGGTCTTGATCTTCTCGATCCCGTACTTCTCCGTGATCTTGTCGAAGGCGCTGAAACACTCGTTGAGGTCGCGCACCAGTTCGCGTGGCGTAAGGTTCTCGCTCAGCGACGTGAAGCCTTTGAAGTCCGTGAACAGCACGGTGACCTGATCGATCTGCACAGCCTGAGCCTCGCCCTTCGCCTTCAATTCCTCGGCCACCTCTTCCGGCAGGATGTTGAGGAGCAATTCCTCGCTGCGTGCCTTTTCCTTGCTGATGCGGTTGCGCTGCGTGAAGAACACGGCGGCGAACAGGGCGACCAGCGCGAAGCCGCCCACGAAGCCGTTGCGGATCACCTTCTGCTTCTGGATCTCCTTGGCCTGCACGGCTTTCTCGGCCACGAAACCGAGACTGTCGGCGAGCGCTTGTTTCTCGTAGTTGCGACGTAGGTCGAAGCCGATCACGGCCCGTTGGTTCTCCTCGGTGTTCAGGCTGTCCTGCAGTCGCGTGAAGAGCAATTGGGCCTCCAGCGCCTCCCGGTACTTCCCTGCGCGGTGGTAGACTTTCGCCAGCAACCCCGCCGCATCGCGCATGGGTGTGATGATGCCGTGTTCCTTGGCCAAAGCGAGGGCCTCCTCACCACGCCTGGCGGCTTCCTCCGGCTGGCCCATTTCGAACAGGACCTCCCCTTCATTCGTGAGCAGCTGGCTGCGACTCCATGGATCCCCGGTCCTCCCGGTGTGTCCGAGTCCTTCGCGGAACGCGGCCAAGGCACGTTGATGCTGGCCGGCCTTCGCGTACAGCTCGCCGATCTTGATGAGCGCCGAGGCCATGTTGTGCGCGTCATCGATGCTTTGCGCGAGCCGCAAGCCTTCGTTCAGACTGGACAGGGCTTGCGCCGTATCGCCCATCTCATTGTAAGCTCCTCCGATGTTCAGCAAAGCGATGATCAGGTTCGGGACATCGTTCCGTTCGCGCTGGATGTTGGCGGCCATCCTGAAGTGGCCGAGCGCCTTCTCATATTCGCCTTGCTTGGCGTACACCGTGCCCAGATTGCCTTCGGTGTTGGCCATGGCAGCGCTATCGCCGAGCGACCCGGAATGCTTCAGCGCCATGCGGTAGGCGTCGAGCGCGCGGTGTAGATCCCCTTGTTCCAGGTACGTGCTGCCCAGGCTGTTGTGCGCATTGGCCAATTGCAGAGTATCGCGCAACGCGGACTGTATGCGGATCGCGCGCGCCAGGACCACCAGCGCCGAGTCGTACAAGGCTCCGCGGGTGAGGAAAGTCCCCATGTTGCCGAGCGTCGCGGCCAACGTTGAGCTATCGCCGATGGCCTCGAACAAGGGCAGGGTCCTGGCGCTGTACTCCGCGGCTTTCAACGGTTGGCCACGCACATACCAGGTGATGCCTTGCAGGTCGAGCGCCTTGGCCGCCCAGTGCTCCTGCCCAGGACCGAGCGCGCTGTGCTGCATGCCTTGCGCAAGGAGGAATGCGGTATCGGGCCGGGTGAAGAGGAAGTTGTCCCAGATCCAATCGTAGTAGCCGTCGAAATACGTGCTGTCCGGCAGCGATGCTCGGTCAGGGGGCGGAGGGATGGCCGCCGACTGGCCCGATGCGAAATGCAGTGATGCAATGAATACGAGCACCGCAGCCAGCCGCAGGTTGAAGAGCGTGCTCATTCCGCGATGGAACTTTCGATCGTATTCAACCGCTCCAGCAGTTGCTGGATGAGCACACGCTGCTCATCGATCAACATCTGCTGCTGCTGCACGGCCTTCACCAAGGGTACGACGAATTCGGCGTAGCGCAGCCCGAGCATGCGGTCGCTATCGGTCACCTTGTCCACGCCGCTGAAATCATAGCCGACCGCCTTCGCCGCGGAATCCACTTCCTGGGCGATGAAGCCGGTATAGCGGATGGTCTCCTTCTCGCGCCGCGCCTGAAGGATCTCCTCGGGTTGCTCGCGTGGGATACGATGTCCGAGGGAATCCACAGTGGTGTCCTCACCAAGGTCTTGTACGATACGGGCCACATCCACGTGGTAGGTCACCGGGCGCAGTTTGAGGATGAAGTCGAGGCCGCTCACATCCTCACGGACATCGCGTTTGTAGCGCGCATCGCTGGGCAACGTCGTCCAACCGGCATACCCGCCGATGCTCGTAACGGCATTGTTGCCCAACCGTACGCGGTTGCTGCCATCGAGCACGGTGCCGTAGCCGAGCGCGGTCGCATTGGTGTAGCCCGCTGCGTTCTGCACGATGTTCGCACCAACGATGGTGCTGTTGGCGGCTCCTGACAAACCAGCTTGGTACCCGATGGTCGTGTTGTAGTTCTGGTTCGTGATGCCGATGCCGGCCTGGTAACCCACCGCGGTATTGTAGTCGCCCGTGACAGTGGAATTCACCCCGATCGCTTGGAAGCCGACAGCCGTGTTGTTCACACCGACCGTATTGTTCCACAAGGCGAACGCGCCGACAGCGGTGTTGTCGCCACCGGTTGAATTGTCCTCCAACGCTTCGGCTCCAACGGCGACATTGTAAATGCCCGATGTATTGGCGAACAGTGCCGTATTCCCCACGGCGGTGTTCCCGCTGGCCACGTTCGTGTAAAGCGCGCTGCTGCCAACGGCCGTGTTCCCCGCGCCCAGGACGTTCACCCGAAGGGCGTCGCTGCCTACCGCGGTATTGTCCGCTCCTGTGCCGTTGAAGAGCATCGCCTCGGAACCCACGGCGGTGTTGTCACTTGCCACGGTGACGTTCATAGCACGGAAGCCCACCGCGGTGTTGTTGCTGGTGCTCAGGTTCAGGTTCAAGGCCTGGCTGCCCAGGGCGGTGTTCTGGCCGCCCGTGGTGTTGGTGGCCAGCGCCTGGCTGCCCAGGGCGGTGTTGTTGTTCGCTGTGGTATTGGCCGTGAGCGCGTTCTTGCCGACGGCCGTGTTGTTGGTGCCCGTGTTCACCATCAGTGCGCGATGGCCCCAGGACGTGGTGGTGCCGGACGGTGTGAGGAAGCCGCTGCGCTCGTTGTCCACGCGCACCTCCAACTGGTTGTTGTCCGTGGTGCCCAGGAAGTTGGTGCCGAGCGCCATGCCCGCGTTGCCGGTCGTGCTCCACGCGCCGCTCGTGTTGATCAGACTGGTCCACACCGTGCCGTCGTAGTACCAGAATCCGTTGGTAGTGCTGTCGAAGACCAGCAGACCCGTGGCCGGGGCGGCGATCGCCGTGCGCTCGGCCGTGGTCATGCGTGGTATCAGCAGCCCGCGTTTGGCGTTGGCCGGCAGGGCGGCAGCGCTCACATCGAGCAAGGCTGAACCATCCGGCGCCGATCCATCGACATTGATCCCGATGTTCTGCGCCCGGGTACCGCACACGAACGTGCACGCGAATAGCACAACAATGGCGGCCTTATGGACCATGACCCAAAGCACCGCATCCATGCGGCAGCGTGCAATAACCCGTGCGGGTTAGAACGCAATGCCGGACCCCCGGCACCCGTTTGGTCGCCAGGGGTCCGGTTGCAGGACGCTCGCCGGGTAGGATCCGGCATTTGCCCTGCTCGACGTGTGATCACCGTTTCTCGAGTTCTTCGATGCGCGCTTTCAGTTGTTCGATGATGGCTTGTTGCTCCTGTACGGCCTTCACAAGAGGCACCACGAAATCGGCATAGCGCAGGCCATACAGGCCCTCGGCGCTCGCCGGTCGGTCAACGCCACTGAAGTCATAGCCCAGCGAACGGCTGGCGGCTTCCACCTCCTGTGCAATGAAGCCCGTATAGCGGATACGCGACTGCTCATCGCGCGCTTGGACATCGAGCGGGTCTGTTAGGCGGATCTCCGCGCCGGTGCTGTCGTAACGCACGTCCTCCTTCAACTGCGCGGCCAAGCCATGAGCATCCACGTTGTAGGTCACTGGCCGCAGTTTCAGGATCAGGTCCAGTCCCCTCACATCCTCACGCACGGCGGTCTTGAAGCGGCCATCGCTGTAGGTAGTGAAGCCAACCTGCCCTCTGATGCCAATGATGCTGGTGTTTCCGATGTGCACCCTGTTATTGCCATCCGGGCGTGCATTGTAGCCAAGCCCCATTGAGTTCGTGAAGCCCGAAGCTGTCGGAAAGGCCTGCCAGCCCAAATAGGTGGAG